>JAJYTG010000012.1 GCA_021793195.1 Pseudomonadota bacterium | reverse complement strand
CGGTGCCCTGGTCACCCTGCGCGGCCGCATTGCCGGCACCCGCGCCGGCAAGGTCGGCGAAGCGCCGTACGTGTTCCCGCTGGTCAAGGTCGAGGCCATCCACCTGTGGACCGCCGAGGAACTGCGCAGCAACCGGCCCAACATCGGCATCGGCCTGGGCGTCGGCATCGGCATCCACTGATCGCGATCAGCGCCGGCCGCGCGGTACGCGCAACCGGCTTCAGTCGGCCACGTCGGGCTCGAAGAAGCTCGAGCGCACCGCAAGGAAACGTGCCTTCGGATCGCGCACGACCGCGTTGATCGCGGCGACCTGCGCCCGTCGTCTCGACGCAAGCCATCCTCCGGTTCGCCGGCCCCGGTTACCGCAACGCGCCCCGATGCTTCCGGTTGACCGGACGCATCAACCGCGGTGATAGGGATGCCCGGCCAGCAGGCTGGCCGCGCGATAGAGCTGCTCGGCGACCAGCACCCGCACCAGCATGTGCGGCAGTGTCAGCGGGCCCAGCGACCAGCGCAGTTCGGCGCGCGCCAGCACCGTCTCGGCCAGCCCGTCGGCGCCGCCGATCAGCAACGCCAGATCACGGCCCTGCATGCGCCAGTCGGCCAGCTGCTGCGCCAGTGTTTCACTGCTCCATCCGGCACCGTGGCCGTCCAGAGCGATCACCCGCGCATCGCGCGGCAGAGCGGCCAGCAGCGCCGCGCCCTCGTCGGCGATCGCGCGCGCCGGATCGCGGCCCTTGCCGCGCGCACCGGAACGGATCTCGATCAGGTCCAGCGGCAACTCGTGCGCCAGCCGCTTGCGGTAGTCCTCGAAGCCGGCGGCCACCCAGGCGGGCATGCGCTCGCCGACCGCCAGCAGATGCGCGCGCATCGTTCAGCCCGCGGCCGCGGCCTCGGCGTCCGGACCCAGGGTCCACAGTCGCTCGAGCCCGTAGAACTCGCGGATGCGCGGCAGCATCACGTGCACCACGATGTCACCCAGATCCACCAGCACCCATTCCGCTTCGCGCTCGCCCTCGATGCCGATCGGCGGCGCGCCGGCATGACGGGCGACGCGCGCGACTTCGTCGGCGATCGACTTGACATGGCGAGTGGAGGTACCGGAGGCGATCACCAGCAGGTCGGTGATCGAGGTCTTGCCGCGCACATCGATCTCCTTGACCTCGCGGGCCTTGAGTTCGTCGAGGGCGGCGAGCACGAGCGCGCGCATGCGGGCGGCGGTCGGGATGGCGGCTTTGTTGCGGCGTGCGGTCGAAACAGCAGCGGTCGTGGCCAAGCGATGCTCACCTCGGAGCCGGGCGCGCGGAATGCGCGAAATCAGTATACGCCCGCACTCCGGGCGTACCAGCCCCGGCGCAAGGCCGGCAATCGGGACGTGCGGGCCGTCGATTCACGCGCTCCCGCAGCCGGTACTCAGCCGATCGGGCCGGATCGATACGGTGCCAGCAGTTCGGGATCGGCCAGCAGCGCGTCGGCCACCAGAAAACGCGGCAGGTGCCCGGTGGCCAGCAGCGCGCGCACCCGGGTCGCCGAAATTGCCAGCGCGGTCACCGCGATCGCCAGCACTCGTCCGCCCGGTGCGCCGTGCAGCACGGCCGGTTCGTGTGCGCGGCGCGGCGCCGTCTCGAACTCCAGTTCCGGCGGCAGCGGCGTGCTGGGACCGGGCCGCGTCAGCACCCCGATGTGGGCCAGCTCGAACAGCGTCCGCCAGCGATGCCAACTGGTCAGGCCCTCGTAGGCGTCGGCGCCGATCAGCAGCACCAGCGGCCGCAGCGGACCGATCTCGCGGCGCAGCGCGATCAGCGTGTCCACCGTCCATGACGGCCCGGCACGCTCGATCTCGCGCAGGTCCAGCGTCAGCCGGTCCTGCCCGGCCAGCGCGACACGCAGCATCGCCACCCGCTGCGCGGCGCTGGCCACCGGCGGCGGCCGGTGCGGCGGCTGGTTCGCCGGCAGCAGGCGCACCTCGGCGCCGAGCTGCTCGGCGGCCTCCCACGCCACGCGCAGATGCCCCAGATGCACCGGATCGAAGGTGCCGCCGAGGATGGCCAGCGGACGCAGCGCAGTGGCGGTGGAAGGGGGCATGGCCGCTACACCTTAGCAAGCCGCGCGGCGAGCAGCTGCCCGCCCGGCGGAATACCGAAACGGGAACCGGGGCCAGAGTGGCGTTTCAGAACAAGTGCAACCGTGCCCCTGTTCTGCTGTCCGGGCAGGGGCCAGGCGTCATTGCAAAAGCAGTTCGACTTCACCTTCAATCTCAACAGGAATATTGAATGGAAGCTCTGCCAGGCCGACCGCGCTCCGGGCGTGCGCGCCCTTCTCGGGACCAAAGACATCGACAATCAGGTCGGTGAACCCATTGATGACGGCGGGTTGTCGGTTGAAGCCGGGGGCCGAGTTGACCATTCCGAATGCACGGGACCAGGATGCGATTCGATCCAGGTCACCAAGTTCGCGCTTCAGGCTGCCAAGGATGGCCAGCCCCGTGAGGCGGGCGGCAAGGTAGGCCTGCTCCAGCGATACGTCGCTTCCGACCTTGCCCAGCGGCCCGGCAAGCGAGCCATCCCCGTTCGTGGGTCCGTGACCCGAGATCAACGCTCTGGTACCGACGATCCTGATCCAGGGGAACGGCAGGATCACACCCGGAGGAAGCTGCAGGGGCAGCGGAAGCGCAAGTCCGAGATCCCTCAGTCTTTGGTCGATTCTGGACATCTGCGATCTCCGAAACCGGCGCATGATGGTACCGCACGCACTGATGCAGTCTTCGCGGCGGCAAACCGGGCACGCCGGCAGGAATTGCCCCCCGACCTGTCCCGAGTCGGCCCGGAACCGGTCCCCGGAATGCCCGGCATCCCGGATCGAATGTCACCAGACAACCCGCGCACGGCAGGTGACATGGCATGGATACCCCGTCAGCGGACAGCCCACCGGGCACGTCGAGCGCAGCGTTCCTCGATGCTCTGCGCTATTGGGAGCCGCGCCGGATCGCCTACAACCTCGTGCTTGCCGCGGTCCTGTTCGCCTGGCTGGCGCTGACATGGCCCCACTTCCGTGCGGCGCTCAGCGGACGAGCGCTGCTGGAACTGCTCGCCCTCGCGGCGATCGCCAATGCCGCCTACTGCGCCGCCTACTGCGCAGAGGTCGCCGTACGGCATTGCGCATTTCGCGGCACCTGGAAAAGCCGAAGGTGGATCTTGTGGCTCGCGGGCACGCTCTTCGCGGTCGTGCTCGAGTGTTACTGGATCGCCGACGAAATCTACCCGTATGTCCGCTGAGACCACTACCCGACGCGCGCGGACCCGCCCTACCCCTGCGCCGCCAGCGCGGCTGCATGTCGCGGCAGGGCGACGGCGACGGCGAGGCGCTCGAACTCGCGCCAGGGCTCGCCGCTCTCGCGACCCTTGGCCATGCGGTCGATGCGGCCGGCCCAGACCAGACAGCGCTGCCAGTAGCGCGGGTTGGGGCTGCGCCTGAGGGCGCGCCGGAACAGCGCCTCGCGCGCCTGCCACAGGTGTTCGGCGCGGGCCTGGGCGTCGAAGTTCGGCGCCGCGGCCAGGCGTGCGGCGATATTGAGCTGGCTGACCCACCAGCCGAGCAGCGGGATCAGGTCCTCGCCCTCGGCGCGCAGACCGGCGAGCACGCGCAGCGCGCGCTCGGCATCGCCGCCCAGCGCGGCGTCGGTCAGCGCGAACACGTCGTAGCGCGCGCTGTCGGCGACCAGGCGTTCGAGCGTTTCAAGATCGAGCCGGCCGCCGGGCTGCAGGATGGCCAGCTTGTCCACCTCCTGCGCGGCGGCGAGCAGGTTGCCCTCGACGCGCTGCGCCAGCAGCTCCAGCGCCTCGGGCGCGGCACCGAGGCCACGCGCGGCGAGGCGCTCGCCCAGCCAGGCGACCAGCTCGTGCGGGCGCGGTGCGGTCAGGTGCACGGCGACGCCGGCCTGTTCGACCGCGCGCGACCACGCGCCCTCGTGGCTCTTGCTCCAGGCGATGCTGCTGATCAGCAGCACGCTGTCCGGCGGCGGCGCGGCGCACCAGGCGCCGATCGCTTCGCTGCCGTCCTTGCCGGGCTTGCCGGTCGGCAGGCGCAGGTCGAACAGGCGGCGCACCGCGAACAGCGACAGGCCGGCACCGGCGCGTGCGAGGTCATCCCAGTCGAAGCCGGACTCCACGTCCAGCACCACGCGCTCGTCGTAACCCAGCGCGCGGGCGCGCGCGCGCAGCGCGTCGCTGGCCTCGAGCACCAGCAGTTCGTCGCCGGCCAGCAGATACGCCGGCCGCAGCGCGTCGGCCGCCAGCTCGCGCCGCCACTGCGCCGCGTTGAGCATGCTCAGCCCGGCGCCGGCTGTGGCGGCGGCGGGTGCTTGGCGATGGCGTCGAGGCGGCGCAGGATCGCCTGCACCATGTCGCCGGTCAGGCTGCGCTGGATCGCGTCGACCTCGCCGGCGATGCCGATCGCCTGGGTCGAGTCGAAGGTGAACTCGTGTCCCATCTCGATCGTCTGCAACGGCGCGATCACCTGGCCGTCGGCACCCAGCACCTCGAACTCGACGCGGTAACGCACGCTGTATTCGCTGACGCGGGCGTAGCCGGTGAGGGTCAGCGCGTTGGTGCTGAACTGCGCCACTGGCGCGCGCAGGGTGGCCACGCCCTTGCCGCCATGCCCGACCACGGTGGCGCCGGACAATTGCAGGGCGCGCGTCAGCTGGCGCTGCAGCGAACCGCCGCCGGCGATGTCGAGATGCACCGTCTGCATGCCCGCGGGCAGCGCGGCGCTGCGGCGCAGGTGGAATCCGCAGCCCGCCAGCAGCAGCGCCAGGGCGACGATCAGGACGGGAGCGGAACGGCGCAAACGCATGGACGGATTCCGGAAGATGGAGGCACGCGATGCCATCGTAGGCTCAGACGACGATGTTGACGATCTTGCCGGGCACCACGATCACCTTCTTCGGCGCCTGCCCGTCCAGAAACCGCACCACGCCGGGCTCGGCCAGGGCAGCGCCTTCGACCGTCGCTTGCGCGGCGTCCGCCGCCACCTCGATAGTGCCGCGCAGCCGGCCGTTGACCTGCACCGCCAGCGTCAGCGTGTCCCGGACCCGCGCATCGGCGTCGGCGGCCGGCCACGGCTGATCCTCGAGCAGGGTTTCGCCATGGCCCAGCGCCTGCCACAGCGCATGGCTGGTATGCGGGGTGATCGGGTTGAGCAGCAGGGTCAGCGCGACCAGGGCCTCCTGGCGCAGCGCGCGGCCGTTGTCGCTGGCGTCGTCGAAGCGGCCGAGCGCGTTGAGCAATTCCATCAGCGCGGCGATCGCGGTGTTGAAGGCGTGCCGGCGATCGAGGTCGTCGGACACCTTGGCGATCGTCTCGTGCAGCTGGCGGCGCAGGCTGCGCTGCGCCGGCGTCAGCGCGGCACGGTCCAGGGCCGGCGCGGGCCCGGCGGCGACGTGCGCGTGCGCCTCGCGCCACAGGCGCTTGAGAAAGCGCGCCATGCCCTCGACGCCGGCCTCGTTCCATTCCAGCGACTGGTCCGGCGGCGCGGCGAACATCGAGAACAGGCGCACGGTGTCGGCGCCGTAGCGATCGACCATGGTCTGCGGATCGACGCCGTTGTTCTTCGACTTGGCCATCTTCTCGATGCCGCCGATGGTCACCGGCCGGCCGTCGGCTTTCAGCACCGCGCCGATCACCCGCCCGCGCTCGTCGCGCTGCACCTCGACGTCGGCGGGATTGATCCAGGTCGTCGAGCCGTCGGCTGCGTCGCGCGAATACGTCTCCGCCACCACCATGCCCTGGCACAACAGGCGCGTCGCCGGTTCGTCGCTCGCCACCAGCCCCTCGTCGCGCAGCAGCTTGTGATAGAAGCGGAAGTACAGCAGATGCAGGATCGCGTGCTCGATGCCGCCGATGTACTGGTCGACCGGCAGCCAGTAGTCGGCGCGCGCATCGACCTGCGTCGCGGCGCCCGGCGAGCAGTAGCGCGCGTAGTACCAGCTCGATTCCATGAAGGTGTCGAAGGTGTCGGTCTCGCGCTCGGCCGGACCGCCGCAGTGCGGACAGGTAGTCCGGCGCCAGGCCGGGTCGGCCTTGATCGGCGACTGCACGCCGCCGGCCTTGGCGAACGCGTCGGCGACGTCTTCGGGCAGAATGACCGGCAGCTGGTCCTCGGGCACCGGCTGGGCTCCGCAGGCCGGGCAATGGATGATCGGAATCGGGCAGCCCCAGTAGCGCTGGCGGCTGACGCCCCAGTCGCGCAGGCGGTAGTGGACCTTGCGCGCGCCCTTGCCGATGGCCTGCAGCCGGTCGGCGATCGCATCGAAGGCCTGGCGGTAGTTCATGCCGTCGAAGGCGCCGGAGTTCACCAGGTAGCCGTAATCGGTCCAGGCGCCATCCTCGATGATCCGGCGCTCGAACTCCTCGAGCATGTCCAGCGATCCGGGCGCCTCGACCACCTCCAGCGCGCGGCTCTCGCCCAGCGCCGCGCTCATCGGGTCGGCGTTGCGCGCGGCGTCGCGACCCAGCCCGGCGATCGCGTCGCGCACCGCGGCGCTGACCACGACCATGCGGATCAGCAGGTCGTGGCGGGTGGCGAACTCCCAGTCGCGCTGGTCGTGGCCGGGCACCGCCATCACCGCGCCGGTGCCGTAGCCCATCAGCACGAAGTTGGCGATCCACACCGGCAGGCGTTCGCCGCTGAGCGGATGGATGGCGTGCAGGCCGGTGAACACGCCGCGTTTCTCCTGCGTCTCCAGCTCGGCCTCGGACACGCCGCCCTGGCGGCAGCTGGCGATGAACGCGGCCACCGCCGGGTCGCTCCGCGCGGCCTTGCCCGCCAGCGGATGCTCGGCGGCGATGGCCAGACAGGTCGCGCCCATCAGGGTGTCGGGGCGGGTGGTGAACACGGTGATCGGTTCGGCCTCGCCCTCGACGTCGAAGCGGATCTCGAGGCCCTCGCTGCGCCCGATCCAGTTGCGCTGCATGGTCTTGACCGCGTCGGGCCAGCCCGGCAGCGCGTCGAGGCCGTCGAGCAGCTGGTCGGCGTAAGCGGTGATGCGCAGGAACCACTGCGGGATCTCGCGCTTCTCGACCAGCGCGCCGGAACGCCAGCCGCGGCCGTCGATCACCTGCTCGTTGGCGAGCACCGTCTGATCCACCGGGTCCCAGTTGACGACACTGTTCTTGCGATAGACCAGCCCTTTCCCGAACAGCCGCGTGAACAGGCGCTGCTCGTGCACGTAGTACTCGGGCCGGCAGGTGGCGACCTCGCGCGACCAGTCGTAGGCGAAGCCCATGCGCTTGAACTGGCCGCGCATGTGCTCGATGTTGGCGTAGGTCCATGCCGCCGGTGCCGTCCGGTTGCGGATCGCGGCGTTCTCGGCGGGCAGTCCGAACGCGTCCCAGCCCATCGGCTGCATCACGTTGCGGCCCTGCATGCGCTGGTGGCGGCTGATCACGTCGCCGATGGTGTAATTGCGCACGTGACCCATGTGCAGCGCGCCGGACGGGTACGGCAGCATCGACAGGCAGTAGAACTTGGGCTTGCCGGGAACCTCGCGGACCTCGAAGGCGCGGGTGCGGTCCCAGTAGGCCTGTGCAGCGGCTTCCACCGCCTGTGGATCGTAGTGGTCCTGCATGTCCGGAATCGTGCGCGGCAAGGGTCTTGCAGACTATCGCAGTGCAACACGAGCGCCAAGCGCAGCCGGCTGCGGCGCGCGGTTATGCTGGCCCGGTTGCCACCAGGGGAGTTCGCCATGCGCCTGCCAATCGCCGTCGTCGCCACGGCACTGCTGGCATCACCACTCGTGCTGGCCACCGCCGATCCGGCGCCGGCCGCGACGCGTCCGTCCGCAACGACGCTCCTGCATTGCGGCCACCTGCTCGACCCCGCCGCGGGCCGTACCCTGGGCGCCAGCACGATCGTGATCGAGAAGGACCGGGTGGTCGCGGTGGAGCCCGGCCGCGGCGCACGCCCCGGCGCCACCGTGATCGATCTCGGCCGCAGCACCTGCCTGCCGGGCCTGATCGACGCCCACGTGCACCTGACGATGCAGTTCGGGCCGACGACCTACAGCGACCGGTTCCGCCTCAACCCCGCCGACTACGCGATTCGCGGCACGCTGTACGCGCGGCGCACGCTGCTGGCCGGGTTCACCACGGTGCGCAATCTCGGCGACATCGCCAGCGAATCGATCGCCCTGCGCAATGCGATCAAGGGCGGCCTGATCGCGGGGCCGCGCATCTACACCGCGGGCGAGCCGATCGGCAGCACCGGCGGCCACGCCGATCCGACCGACGGCTACCGCATGGATCTGGCCGGCGATCCCGGCCCGCTGCACGGCATCATCGACAGCCCCGCCGACGCTTGGAAAGCCGTGCGCGCGCACTACAAGCTGGGCGTGGACGTGATCAAGATCATGCCCTCGGGCGGGGTGCTGGACGAAAGCGCCAGCGGCGACAATCCGCAGATGACGCTGGCGGAAATCCAGGCCGTGGTCGCCGCCGCGCACGATTACGGCTACACCGTGGCCGCGCACGCGCACGGCGCCGAGGCGATCCGCCGCGCGGTGCTGGGCGGGGTCGATTCGATCGAGCACGGCACCGCCATGGACGCCGCCGACATGGCGCTGATGAAGCAGCATGGGACCTGGTACGTGCCGACCATCACCGCCGGCGAGTTCGTGGCCGGAAAAGCGAAGGTGCCGGGCTACTACCCGCCGCAGGTCGCGGCCAAGGCGGCGGCGATCGGCCCGAGGATCCTGGCCACCGCCGGCAAGGCGTATCGCGCCGGGGTCCGGATCGCCTTCGGCACCGATGCCGGCGTCTATCCGCACGGTGACAACGCCAGAGAGTTTGCCTACATGGTCGAGGCCGGCATCCCGGCCATGGCCGCGATCCAGGCCGCCACCGTCAACGCGGCGGCCCTGCTGCATCACCCGAACGAGCTCGGCCGCATCGCGCCCGGCTATCGCGCCGACGTGATCGCCGTGACCGGCGATCCGCTGGCCGACGTCAGCCTGCTGCAGCACGTCGGCTTCGTGATGAAGGACGGCGTCGTGTTCAAGCACGATGGCCGCGCCGTGAGCGAATGATCGCGACCGCGCTGCCCGGCGACTGGCTGGGCTACATCGCCGCCACGCTGACCACGGTGGCCTTCGTGCCGCAGGTCTGGCGCACCCTGCGCACGCGCGACACCCGCGCGCTGTCGCTGGGCATGTACCTGATCTTCACCGTGGGCATCGCGTTCTGGCTGGGCTACGGGCTGGTGCTGGGCTCGTGGCCGATCATCCTTTCCAACAGCCTCACCCTGGTCCTGGCGGGCATCATCCTGGTGCTGAAGTTGCACCACGGCTGAGCACGCGAGTCATCCGGAGCGCGCGAACCAGCGCCCCTGGATCCAGGCGCCGAGGAACAGTCCCGCCGCGCTCCACAGCAGGGGCCAGTCGCCCGCGCCCAGGCCGGCAATCGCCGGTGCCGGGCACACGCCGCTGATGCCCCAGCCGATGCCGAACAGCGCCGCACCGAGCATGCTGCGCCGGTCGATGCGCGCCGGATGCGCATGAAACCAGCCACCCAGCAACGGCCGCGGCAGCAGCCGCGGAGCCAATCGGAAGGCCAGCATTGCGGTCAGCGCCGCACCGCCCAGCACCAGCAGCAGGCCGAGATCGCGGAACATCAGGAAGTCGAGCACCACCTCGGGCCGCACCATGCCGCTCAGCGCGAGGCCGAAGCCGAACAGGCCGCCGCCGAGGCCGATGCACAGCCAGCCCGCTCCGCGCAGTTCGACCCCCGCCGTGACCGCCGAGTCCATGCGCCCCATCAGCGCACCGCCGCCAGGAGATGCGCGGTCAATACCGCGGTGCTCAGGAACACCATCACCGACACCAGCGAGGGCAACTGCAGGTTGCCCAGCCCGCAGACACCGTGCCCCGACGTGCAGCCGCCGCCGAGACGCGCGCCGAAGCCGCCGATCACGCCGCCCAGCGCGAGTTGCCAGGCGGGCACCGCCGTCAGCCAGGCCGCACCGCCGCGCCCGGCCCACCACGACGACGCCCCGAGCAGCATGCCGATCGCATACACCAGCCGCCAGCGGCGCGAAGCCGCCAGGCCTTCGACGCGGAATCCCGGCGAGCGGTCAAACCACGACAGGGTGGCGCTGAAAAAGCTGCTGGCGCCGCCGATCAGCCCGGTGCCGACGAACACCAACCCGATGCCGGCGCCGATCAGCACGCCGCCCGCCAGATAGTGCACCCAGCCCTCGGGAAACAACGCTGCCAGCGTGTTCATCCGCAGATTCCTGATCGAGCCGGCCCCCATGCTAACGCCTGCCGCGACAGGCGGGCGCACGCGCCACCTCATGCCAGCGCCGGCGCCGCTTGCGTCGGTCCGCGCCGGCCCCAATCATGGGCGATCGTCTTGTCGCGGAACCCCGCCATGCCTGCCGCCCTCAACGCCCACGTCATCGACGCCACCCAGGCCAACTTCGAAACCGAGGTGCTCAACGCCTCGCTGCAGCAGCCGGTGCTGGTGGATTTCTGGGCCGCCTGGTGCGGTCCCTGCAAGCAGCTCGGACCGATCCTGGAAAAGCTCGCTGGCGAGTACGCGGGCGCATTCCGCCTGGTCAAGGTGGACACCGACAAGGAAATGGCGCTGGCGCAGGTGTTCGGCGTGCGCAGCCTGCCCACGGTGATGCTGATCAGGGACGGCCAGCCGGTGGACGGTTTCATGGGCGCGCTGCCCGAACGCGGGGTGCGCGAATTTCTCGCGCGTCACGGCATCCAGCCCGGCGCGGCGGCGGCGCAAGACGTGCCGGTTGCGGAGTTGCCGCCGGAGACGCCCGCCGAAGCCGTCAACCGTCTGCAGCAGGCCCTGGCGCGCGAGCCCGACAAGGCCGAGCTCAAGCTCGAGCTGGCGCAGGCGTTCATGCGCGCCGGCAACACCAGGGCCGCCGCGGCCGAGCTCGATGCCCTGCCCGCCAACCTCGCCAGCGACGACCGCGCCAGGGTGCTGCGCAGCCGGCTCGATCTTGCCGCCACGATCGAGGGCGCGCCTGACGTGGCGACCTTGCGGGCGCGCACCGCCGCCGACGGCAACGATTACGCCGCGCGCGATCTGCTCGCCGTGCACAAGCTGGTCGACGGCGACAGCGCGGGAGCGCTGGATGACCTGCTGGCCCTGCTGGCCGACGCCCGCGGCTGGAACGAGGGCCAGGCGAAAAAGCGCCTGCTGGCCGCGTTCCAGGTGATCGACGATGCCGAGCTGGTCGCACGCACGCGCCGCCGCATGACTTCGCTGCTGTTCTGATGTACGAGCACCGCGCCGACCCGCTGCTGCCGCGCCGCCAGTTCCTGCGCCGCGTCGCGCGCAACCTGCTGGCGGCGATCGCGGTGATCACGCTCTCTCTGCTGGCCGGGATGCTGGGCTATCACGGCTTCGAGCATCTGGGCTGGGCCGACGCCTACGTCAACGCGGCGATGCTGCTGTCGGGCATGGGTCCGCTGGAGTCGCCGGCGACGCTGGCCGGCAAGCTCTTCGCCGGCACCTACGCGCTGTACTGCGGCCTGGTCGTGATCTTCCTGGCCGGCGTGCTGCTGGCGCCGTTCGTGCATCGCATGCTGCATCGCTTCCACCTCGACCGCGACGCCGCGAAGCGCAAACCGTGAAACGCAGACAGACGCCGTCGCGGCTGCGCCGGGTGTTCAACCTGAGGAAGCCGCCTGGCAACTGACGGGGCCTCCCCGCGGCGGTCGCCGGCGCCCGGCGTGACCGCCATCACCCTCCCCGGGGTCACTCCCGACCATGCTGGGCTCCGGAATGCCCATCGATACGGGTTTTGCGGTAGATTCGGTATCGGATCCGGGGGTTAGGCACACTTCCTTATGGCAACTCAGATGAATCCGCCACCGCTGGCCGGACTGCCGGGTCTGGCGCGGCGACTGGTGATGGACAAGGTGCTGGCCGAGGCCGATGCGCGCAGCGCCGTCGACGAGGCCACCCGGCACAAGATCTCCCTGCATACCCTGCTGACCGAACGCGGCCTCGTGGAGGGCCGGGTGGTGGCGCTGGCGCTGTCGGCCGAGTTCGGCGTGCCGCTGCTCGACGTATCGGCGATCGACCCGGTGCAGATGCCGCTGAAACTGGTCAGCGAGGAACTGGTGCGCAAACACAGCGCGCTGCCGCTGTTCAAGCGCGGCAATCGCCTGTTCGTCGGCGTCGCCGACATCACCAACCCGCGCGCGCTGGAGGAGATCAAGTTCCACTCCAACCACAACGTCGATCCGATTCTGGTCGAGGAGCACGAGCTGCAGCGCGCGATCGATTTCGCGATGCAGCAGGCGGGTACCAGCATCACCGGCCTCGATGACGACGAGGGTCTGGAGAACCTGCAGCTGGAGTCCGGCGATGTCGATACCGACGCCGCACCCGACGCCTCGGCGACCGACGAGGCGCCCATCGTCAAGTTCGTCAACAAGATCCTGGTCGATGCCATCCGCCGCGGCGCCTCCGACATCCACTTCGAGCCCTACGAGACCGCCTATCGCGTGCGTTACCGCGTCGATGGCGTGTTGCGCACGGTATCGAACCCACCGGTCAAGCTCGGGCCGCGCATCGCCTCGCGCCTGAAGGTGATGAGCAGCCTCGACATCGCCGAGCGCCGCATCCCGCAGGACGGCCGCATGAAACTGGCGATCTCCAAGTCCAAGGCGATGGACTTCCGCGTCAGCACGCTGCCGGTGCTGGCCGGCGAAAAAGTGGTGATGCGCATCCTCGATGGCGCCGCGGCCAAGCTGGGCATCGAGAAGCTCGGCTACGAGGAGGACCAGAAGAAGCTTTTCCTCGATGCCATCGAGAAGCCCTACGGCATGGTCCTGGTCACCGGGCCCACCGGCTCGGGCAAGACGGTGTCGCTGTACACCGCGCTGAACATCCTCAACGTCGACGGGCGCAACATTTCCACCGTCGAGGATCCGGTCGAGATCCGCGTCCCCGGCATCAACCAGGTACAGCAGAACGAAAAGCGCGGCATGACCTTCGCCGCCGCGCTGCGCTCGTTCCTGCGCCAGGATCCCGACGTGATCATGGTCGGCGAGATCCGCGATCTCGAGACCGCCGAGATCGCGATCAAGGCCGCGCAGACCGGCCACATGGTGCTGTCCACACTGCATACCAACGATGCCTCGCAGACCATCGCGCGCCTGATGAACATGGGCATCGCGCCCTACAACATCACCTCGTCGGTGACGCTGGTGATCGCGCAGCGCCTCGCGCGCCGGCTGCATGACTGCAAGAAGCCGCTGCTGTTGCCGGCGGCGGCGCTGAAGGCCGAGGGTTTCAGCGATACCGAGATCGCCGACATCAGCAGCGGCAAGATCAATCTCTACGACGCCGTCGGCTGCTCGGGCTGCACCGAGGGTTACAAGGGCCGCGTCGGCATCTACCAGGTGATGCCGATGACCGACGACATCCAGCGCATCATCCTCGAGGGCGGCAGCGCCCTGAAGATCGCCGAGGTGGCGCGCAAGGACGGCATTCGCGATCTGCGCGCCTCGGCCCTGATGAAGGTGCGCAACGGCGTCACCAGCCTCGCCGAAATCAACCGCGTCACCAAGGACTAGGGGAGCTCACATGGCCACCGCCGCCACCGCCAAGAACCCGCGTGACGTCGGCGCCGCGCGCGCCGAGGTCAGCAAGCTGACTGCCTACGACTGGGTCGCGCTGGATCGCCGCGGCCAGAAGATGCATGGCGAGATGCAGGCCAAGAACGCCAGCCTCGTCAAGGCCGAGCTGCGCAAGCAGGGCATGAATCCGCAGACGGTCAAGGAGAAATCCAAGCCGCTGTTCGGCTCCGCCGGCAGCACCATCAAGCCGCGTGACATCGCCATCTTCAGCCGCCAGCTCGCCACCATGATGGCGGCCGGCGTGCCGATGGTGCAGTCCTTCGACATCATCGCCAGCGGCCAGCGCAACGTGCGCATGAAGAACATGCTGGTCGACATCAAGCAGGCGATCGAAGGCGGCTCGACCCTGCACGAGGCGCTCGCCCGTCATCCGGTGCAGTTCGACGAACTGTTCCGCAACCTGGTCAAGGCCGGCGAATCCGCCGGCGTGCTCGACACCGTGCTCGACACCGTCGCCACCTACAAGGAGCGCATGGAGGCGATCAAGTCGAAGATCAAGAAGGCGCTGTTCTATCCGGCGATGGTGTTCGCGGTCGCGATCCTGGTCAGCGTGATCCTGCTGATCTTCGTGGTACCGGTATTCCAGGGGGTGTTCAAGGATGCCGGCACCAGCCTGCCGGCATTCACCCAGATGATCGTCAACATGTCGGAGTTCATGCAGTCGTACTGGTGGCTGCTGCTGATCATTGTCGTCGGCAGCGTCGTGCTGATCGTCAGCGCCTACAAGCGCTCGGAGAGTTTCGCCCACACCGTCGACCGGCTGTCGCTGAAGATGCCGGTGATCGGCAACATCCTGCGCCAGTCGGCGATCGCGCGCTTCGCCCGCACCCTGGGCGTCACCTTCCGTGCCGGCGTGCCGCTGGTCGAGGCGATGGACGCGGTGGCCGGTGCCACCGGCAGCGTGGTCTATGCCAAGGCGATCCGGCAGATGCGCGACGACATCGCCGTCGGTCACCAGATGCAGCTGGCGATGCGCCAGACCGGCCTGTTCCCCAACATGGTCGTGCAGATGACCGCGATCGGCGAGGAATCCGGCGCGCTGGACGCGATGCTGTTCAAGGTCGCCGAGTTCTACGAGGAAGAGGTCAACAACGCCGTCGACACCTTGAGCACTCTGCTCGAGCCGATGATCATGGTCGTGATCGGCGTGATGGTCGGCGGCATGGTCATTGGTCTGTATCTGCCGATCTTCAAGCTGGCCGGCACATTCTGATCCGCCGCCGCGCACGTCCCGCGCCCGCCCGCGCCGAGCGCGACGGCGGGCGCCTTGCTGTCACGGGCCGCTCGCCCGCGTTGCCGACAAGGGTACCGACGGATGTCCTTCATCACCCTGCTTTCCCCCGCCGTGCTGGTCGCAGTCATCGGCGTGCTCGGCCTGCTGGTCGGCAGCTTTCTCAACGTCGTCATCCTGCGCCTGCCGGCGCGGCTGGAACACGCCTGGCGCGGCGAAGCGCGCGAGGCATTGCAGCTTCCGGCTGACGAGCGCATCCCGCCGCCGGGCCTGGTGCGCGAACCCTCGCACTGCCCCCACTGCATGCACGCGCTGGCCGCCCGCGACAACATTCCGCTGCTGTCATGGCTGTGGCTGCGCGGCCGCTGCCGCTACTGCCGCGTACCGATCTCGATCCAGTACCCGCTGGTCGAACTGGCGACCGCCTTGTTCAGCGCGGCGATCGCCTGGCGCTTCGGCGCCAGCACCCAGACGCTCGCGGGCCTGGTGCTGACCTGGTCGCTGGTGGCACTGACCGGCATCGATCTGCGCACCCAGCTGCTGCCCGACTCGATCACCCTGCCGCTGCTGTGGCTGGGCCTGCTGCTGGGGCTGGGCCATGTTTTCGTCAGCGCGCCGCAGGCCATCCTCGGCGCGGCGCTGGGCTACCTCAGCCTGTGGAGCGTGTACTGGCTGTTCAAGCTGCTGACCGGCAAGGAAGGCATGGGCTACGGCGACTTCAAGCTGCTCGCCGCACTGGGTGCCTGGATGGGCGCGGGCGCGCTGCTGCCGATCGTGCTGATCTCGTCGCTGGTCGGCGCCGTGGTCGGCAGCGCGATGCTGGTCCTGCGCGGCCGCGACCGCAGCATCCCGATCGCCTTCGGTCCCTACCTCGCTGCCGCCGGCTGGATCTGGTTCGTCGCCGGCGACACCCTGCTGCACGCCTACCTGACGCTGTTCGTGCGCTGAAGCCATGCCCGTCGCCCGCCCGCGCCCGTACACGGTCGCCCTGACCGGCGGTGTCGCGGCGGGCAAGAGCGCGGTCGCCCGCCGCTTCGCGGCGCTGGGCGTACCGGTGCTGGACGCCGACGCGGCGGCGCGCGCGGTGGTGCAGACCGGGCAGCCGGCCCTGGCGGAGATCGCGGCGGCTTTCGGACCCGAAGCGATCGCCGCCGACGGCAGCCTCGACCGCGGCTGGATGCGCCGGCGCGTCTTCGCCGACGTCGGGGAGCGCCGCCGCCTGGAAGCCATCGTGCACCCACGCGTGCGCGCATGGATCGAGGCCCGTCTCGACGAGGTCCGGGCGCCGTACGCACTGCTGGACATCCCGCTGCTGGTCGAAACCTGGCCCGCGTATGCCTGGGTCGATCGCGTGCTGCTGGTGGATGCGCCGGCGGCGCTGCGCCGGGCGCGGTTGATGCAACGCGATCGCAGCGACGCCGCCGACGCGCAGCGCCTGCTCGACGCCCAGGCCAGTGATGCCGCGCGCCGGCAACGGGCCGATGACGTGCTCGACAACAGCGGCGGCGAGCCGGCGCTGGAAGCGGCGGTTGCCGCGCTGCACGCGCACTATCGCCTGCTCGCCGCGGCCGCGGAGCGCTGAGCGCCATGTGTCTGGTACTGCTCGCGCATCGCGTCGATCCGCGGCGACCGCTGCTGCTGCTGGGCAACCGCGACGAGTTCCACGCGCGTCCCAGCGCCGCCGCCGCGCCTTGGCCGGAGGACCCGCGCGTCGTCGGCGGACGCGACCTGCAAGCCGGCGGCGCCTGGCTGGGCCTGCGGGCCGATGGGCACTTTGCGGTGGTCACCAATCGCCGCCAACCGCAGCTGCAAACGACGCCACGTTCGCGCGGCGCGCTGGTGCGCGACTACCTGCTGGGCGACTTCGACGCTGCGGATTTCGCCGCTCAGGCGGCGCGCGAGCACGCCGTGTACGGGCCGTTCAATCTGCTGCTGGGCGATGCCGAAGCCGCGTTCGGCGTCGACGGCGTCAGCGGGCGCGCCTTCGTGCTCGAACCCGGGTTGCATGTGATGAGCAACGGCCCGTGGCACGCGCGCTGGCCCAAGACCGAGCGGCTGCGCGAGGGTGCCGCGGTGCAACTCGCCGACGGTGCGAACGACGACGCCCTGCTCGACCTGCTGGCCGACACCGCGCAGCCGGCCGACGCCGCGCTGCCGGACACCGGCGTCGGCCTCGAGCGCGAGCGCCTGCTGGCGCCGATCTTCATCCGCGGCGCCGATTACGGCACCCGCGCCTGCAGCCTGATCCGGGTGAACGACGACGGCATCCGCGTCCTGCGCGAACGCCGCTACGTCCGCGACGGCGTGGCGCAGGGCGAGGCGCGCTGGCGGCGCGATCCCGGCGCAGCGCGCTGGGCGCCGGACTGATCCGGCGCACCGCGCGCCGCGTTCAGGGCCGGTCCTGACCCTCCGGCACCGGCTGCACCTGGACATGATCGGGCGTCGGTACGCGAACCGCGGCCAGCCCGGCCTGCAGCAGGCCTGCGTTGAGCGCGGCCAGCGGCCCGGCCTGCAGCGCCTGCCAGCGCCGCTGCGCCGCATCGACGCGGGTCGCGGCCTCGCTCAGCACCTGCCGCTGCGCCGCGGTCGGCGCGGCATCGGCGGAGCCTGCGTCGGTCGCCAGCGCGGCCAGTTCGCCGCTGGCGTGTTCGAAGGCGGCGATCCCGGCCGCGTCCGCTCCGGCGGGCTGCAGTTGCGCCGCCAGCGCGGCGATCGACGCGCGCAGCGGCGGCTCGATCGTCGAGCGCGCCTGCAACGCGGCCAGCTGCGCCGCGACCGCCTGCACCTGACCGGTACCGACATAGGCTTGCGCCAGACTCGCCTGCACGCTGTGCTGGAAGTCCAGCAGCTGCACGAGGTCGGCGGCGGTCGCCGTCACCCGCGGATCCTCGGTCACCGTCAACGGCACGCTCTGTGTCCGCCCGTCGGCGCTCAATTCGACGCTGTAGCGGCCGGGCAGCACGAACGGTCCGCGCGGCAGGATCGGGGTGTTCTCGCCCCACACCGCGGCGATGCTGTAGCTGTAGCGGATCGCCAGCGGCCGCGGCTCGCGCAGATCCCAGACGAAGCGGTGCATGCCCGGCGTCGCGGCGAGCACCGGCGCCGGCTTGATCCAGCTGGCGGCGAAGTAGCGATCCGCGTTGCGCGGTCGCGGCGTATCGGTGCTGCTGAAACGCCGCACCACGTGGCCGGCGGCGTCGCGGATCGTCAGCGTCACCGCGCCGCGCGTGTCGGGCCCCAGCCAGTAGTCGATCGGCGCGCCCGCCGGCGGATTCCGGCCGACCGGAGTTTCCGGCGGCAATGGCGTGTCCTTGTTGTTATCGGCGTGCACGCGCACCGCGGCGGCCGGCGCGAACAGGTGCAGCGGCTGATCGGCGATGCCGGCCGTCACCTCGCGCAGCGGCGTGACGTCGTCCAGCACCCAGATCGCGCGACCCTGGGTGCCGGCGATCAGATCGTTGCCGTGCACCAGCAGATCGCGCACCCAGGCGGTCGGCAGGTTGAGCTGCAGCGGCTGCCAGGCGGCGCCGTCGTCGAAGCTCACATACACGCCGGTGTCGGTGCCGGCATACAGCAGCCCGGGTTTGACCGGGTCGGCGCGCACCACGGCGACGTAATGATCGCGCGGCAGGCCGCCGTCGATCGCCTGCCAGGTCTTGCCGCCGTCGTGCGTGCGGAAGGCGTACGGGCGGAAGTCGTCGTTGCGGTGGTTGTCGACCGCGATGTAAGCCGTGTCCGGATCGGTCGCGGACACGTCCACGCTGTCGATGCGCGCCCACTGCGGCACGCCCCGCGGCGTGACGTTGCTCCAGTGCCGGCCGCCGTCGTGCGTGACCTGCACCAGGCCGTCGTCGGTGCCGATCCAGATCGTCCGCGGAGCGGACGGCGCCAGTCCGATGCTGTAGATCACGCCGTAACCGCAGGCCCGGGCGTGCGCCAGGTCCACGGTGTGCCCGCAGTCCTTGCTGCCCGCGACCGCGCCGGTGAGATCAGGGCTGATCACCGACCAGTGGCGGCCCTGATCGACGGAGCGGAACAGCACCTGCGCACCGAGATAGAGCGGATACGGCGCCTGCTGGCCGATCACCAGCGGCGTGATCCAGGTGTAGCGGTACTTCACGCCGGTCGGGCGCTTGCCGTAGCTCATCACCGGCCACGGCGAGACGTTCTCGACCTGGCCGGTGCGCGCGTCCCAGCGCGAGACGCGACCGCCCAGCCCGGTGCCGAACACGATGCCGGGATCGGCCGGATACGGCACGTCGTAGTCGCGCTCGTCGCCGCCGACCGGATGCCAGTCGCGGAACGTCAGCGAACCATAGTCGCTGCGGCTGGCGATGCCGACGGTGCCGCTGTCCTGCTGGCCGGAGTAGATCCAGTACGGAAAACGGTTGTCGGCGGCGAGGTGATAGAACTGCCCGGTCGGCTGGTTGTACCAGCTCGACCAGGTCTTGCCGCCGTCCATGGTCACCACCGCGCCCTGGTCGCTGGCGGTGATGCGATCCTCGGGATGCAGCGGGTTGATCCACAGATAGTGGTAGTCGTCGCCGCCGGGCGCGCCCTTGGCGACGTGGAAGGTCTTGCCGGCATCGTGCGAGACGCGGATCGACTGTCCGGTGGTGTAGAGCGTGTCCGGATCGCGCGGGTCGACGGTCATGCGGCTGGCGTACCAGTTGGTCACCGGCGCGTCGGCGTTGACGCGCAGCCAGTGGCCGCCGCCGTCGTCCGAACGCCACAGGCCGGTGGCCGCGGCATCGTCGCCGCCGTCGATCGCGGCGTAGATGCGCGTGCCGGCCGCGGTGTCGGTGACCGCCAGGCCGATGCGCCCCAGCGGCGCCGTGGGCCAGCCCGCGCCGCCCAGCTTGTGCCAGTGCGCGCCGTCGTCGTGCGAGACGAACAGGCCGCTGCCGCTGCCGACGATCGGCTTGAAGTAGCTCAGCCACGGATAGTTGCGGATGCTCCACAACGAGGCGTAGAGCGTGCGCGGATCCTTCGGATCGGCGGCGAGATCGACGCCGCCGGTGCTGTCATCGACGAACAGCACGTGCTGCCAGTGCTTGCCGCCGTCGCTGCTGCGGTAGATGCCGCGGTCCGGGCTGGGTCCGAACACGTGACCCAATGCGGCCACGACCACGGTGTCGGGGTGCTGCGGATCGACCCAGATCGCGCCGATGTGGCGGGTGTCGGCGAGTCCGACGTGCTGCCAGTGCCGGCCGCCGTCGGCGGAGCGATACATGCCGTCGCCGGCGGCGATGTCGTAGCGCGGCTCGGGCTGGCCGCTGCCGGCATAGATCACCTTCGGGTCGGACGGTGCGATCGCGATCGCACCGATCGAAGCCGCGCCGATATGGTTCGTCAGCGGCGCCCAGGTGCGCCCGGCGTTTTCAGTCCGCCAGACGCCGCCGCCGGCGGTGCCGATGTAATAGACCTCGGGCTGATCCGGGATGCCTGCGGCCATGGTCGCCCAGCCACCGCGAAACGGACCGAGCAGGCGCCAGTGCAGCGCCGGCATCAGCTGCGCGGGCAACGGCGCGGGCGCGGGCGCGGCCCACGCGGGCAGCGTGCAGGCCGCGAGCGTCAGCGCGGCGGCCAGGAGCGAGCGAAATCGATACGACATGGCGGACTCTCGTCGAAACGGGACACCGGGGCGCATCCCGAAGTCGCGCACCCTACTCCACCGCGCCCGTTTCGACACCCTGCGGCGCATCGAAATCGACGTGCGATCATCGTGTGCATGCTCACCACGCGCGCGCGCCGCCACGTCCTGCCCGACGTGCTGTGTCCCGGCCTCGATCTGGTCTTCTGCGGCACCGCCGCCGGTCGCGCCTCGGCGGCAGCCGGTGCCTACTACGCCAACCCCGGCAATTTCTTCTGGCGCACCGTGCACGCCGTCGGCCTGCTCCCCGAACCGCTGACGCCGCGCGAGTTCCGGCGCCTTCCGGATTTCGGCATCGGCCTGACCGACCTCGCCAAGCACCATGTCGGCAACGACAACGAGTTGCCCACGGGCGCCTTCGACGTGGCCGCGCTGCGGCGCAAGATCCGACGCCACGCGCCGCGACTGCTGGCCTTCACCAGCAAGAACGCCGCGCAAGCCGCGCTGGGGCATGCGGTGGCTTACGGACTGCAAGCATGCCGCTGGGACACGACCGCGTTGTGGGTGCTGCCCTCGCCCTCCGGGCAGGCACGCCGGTTCTGGGACGCGCGGCCCTGGCGCGATCTGGCGGCGGCGGTGCGCGCACCTCGCTGACGCTCACGCCGCGGCCACGCGACGGTGGCATCATCGCCGGATCTTGAGGAGGGGATTGCCATGCGCCGCACGCTCGTTCTGCTGTCGCTCGTCCTGCTGTCCGCCCTTTCGGCTGCGCCCGCCCCTGTCGCGGCAGCGCCCGCCGGACACGCGGCCGTCGCGCCGCTGTACGACGCCAGCATCGCCCGGCTCGAAGCGAAGATGCAGGCCGGCACGCTGACCTCGGCGCAGCTGACGGCGATGTTCATCCGGCGCATCGACACGATCGACCGCGCCGGCCCGCACCTCAACGCGGTGATCGAACTCAATCCCGACGCCCTTGCCATCGCCAGACGCATCGATGCCGAACGCCGCGCCGGCAAGCCGCTGGGTCCGCTGGCCGGCATCCCGGTGCTGCTCAAGGACAACATCGACACCGGCGATCGCATGCAGACCACGGCCGGCTCGCTGGCCCTGGTCGGCGCACCGGCCGCGTCCGATGCCACCCTGGTGGCGCGGCTGCGCGCCGCGGGCGCGGTGATCCTCGGCAAGACCAACCTCAGCGAGTGGGCCAACTACCGCTCCAATCACTCGACCAGCGGCTGGAGCGGCCGCGGCGGACAGACGCGCAACCCTTATGTGCTGAGCCGCAATCCCTGCGGCTCCAGCTCCGGTTCGGCGGTGGCCGTATCCGCGGGCCTCAGCACCGTGGCGATCGGCAGCGAGACCGACGGCTCGCTGGTCTGCCCCGGCTCGGTCAACGGCATCGTCGCGATCAAGCCCACGCTGGGCCTGATCCCGCGCACCGGCATCGTGCCGATCAGCCACAGCCAGGACACCGCGGGACCGATGGCGCGCGACGTCGCCGACGCGGCGCGCCTGCTGACGGTGATGGCCGGCAGCGATCCCGCCGACCCGGCCAGCGCCGACGCCAACGCGCACAAGACCGACTACACGCGCTTCCTCGAGGCCGGCGGCCTCAAGGGCAAGCGCATCGGCGTGGTGCGCGCGCTGGCCGGCGACGATCCCGACGTGCTGCGCGTGCTCGATCAGTCGATCGCCGCGCTGCGCAAGGCCGGCGCGACGGTGATCGATCCGGTGGTGATCCCGCACCTCGACGACTACGGCAAGAACGAGAACATCGTGCTGTCGTACGAGTTCAAGCACGACCTCGACGCCTACCTCGCCACCCGCAGCGGCGTGCCGGTCAGGACCCTGGCCGACGTGATCGCCTTCAACCGGGCGCACGCGGCGCAGGAGCTGCCCTGGTTCGGCCAGGGCCTGATGATCGCGGCCGAGAAGCGCGGCCCGCTGACCGATCCGAAGTACCGCAAGGCGCTGGCCGACGAAAAGCGCCTCGCCGGCCCCGAGGGCATCGACGCCGCGTTGCAGAAGGACCATCTCGACGCGCTGCTGGCACCGACCGCCAGTCCGGCCTGGACCACCGATCTCGTCAACGGCGACCACGTCGGCGTATCGAGTTCGAGCCCGGCCGCGGTGGCCGGCTATCCCGACATCACCGTGCCGGCCGGCTTCGTGCACGGCCTGCCGGTCGGCGTGAGCTTCTTCGGCGCGAAGTGGAGCGAGCCGACCCTGATCGCGATCGCCTACGGCTTCGAACAGGCCACGCACGCGCGCCGCGATCCGCGGTTCCTGGCGCACGCCGTGCCGTAGCCACCCGGCCCGTCGCGCGACCAGGCGCGGCGGGTGATGGAACCGCAGGAATCCGCGCCGCCGTGCCGCGGCGGCCTTCAGTCGCGATCGTCGGCCAGCACCGCGCGCACCACCTGCTCGGCCATCGCCAGGGCGCTGTCGCGATCGGCGTGCAGGTGCAGTTCCGGCGCCTCGGGCGGCTCGTAGGGCGAGTCGATGCCGGTGAAATGGCGCAGCTGGCCCGCGCGCGCCTTGGCGTAGAGACCCTTGATATCGCGCTGCTCGCACAACGCCAGCGGCGCATCGACGAACACCTCGATGAACTCGCCCGCGGCGAAGCGCTCGCGCGCCATGCGCCGCTCGGCGCGGAATGGCGAGATGAACGACACCAGCACGATCAGGCCGGCATCGACCATCAACCGCGCCACCTCGGCGACGCGGCGGATGTTCTCGACGCGGTCCTCGTCAGTGAAGCCGAGATCGCGGTTGAGACCGTGACGGATGTTGTCGCCGTCGAGCAGGTAGGTGTGATGGCCCAGCGCCAGCAGGCGCCGCTCGGCGGCGTTGGCGATGGTCGACTTGCCGGCGCCCGACAGGCCGGTGAACCACAGGCAGCGCGGATGCTGGCCCTTGAGCGCGGCGCGCACGGTCTGGTCGACATCGAGATGCTGCCAGTGGATGTTGGCGGCGCGACGCAGGGCGAAGTCCAGCATGCCGGCCGCCACCGTCGCGTGGCTGATGCGATCGACCAGGATGAAACCGCCCAGGGCGCGGCTGGTCGCGTACGGCTCGAACGGGATCGCCTGATCGAGGCTCAGCTGCACCTCGCCGATCGCGTTGAGTTCGAGCCGCTTCGCGGCCAGGTGCTCCTGCGTGTTGACGTCGACGCGATGGCGGATCTCGCTGACCTGGGCGACGGCGCTGCGGGTGCCCACGCGCAGCTCGTAGGGGCGCCCCGGCAGCAGCGGCGCATCGCCCAGCCACAGCAGGTGCGCGGCGAACTGGTCGGCCAGCGCGGGCGGATCGCCGGCCGCCGCCAGCACGTCGCCGCGGGCGATGTCGAGATCGTCGGCCAGCACCAGGGTCACCGCCGCGCCGGCGACGGCGCGAGTGGCCTCGCCGTTCGCGTCCAGCACCCGCGCCAGCGTGGTGCGCTGCCCCGACGGCAGCACCACCAGTGCGTCGCCGACCGCGGCCATGCCGGCGGCGACGGTGCCGGCGTAGCCGCGGAAGCCGGCGTCGGGGCGATTGACCCACTGCACCGGCAGGCGAAACGCCGACGTCGCCGCGGGATCCTCGACGCCGACCGTCTCCAGGTGTTCGAGCAAGGTCGGCCCGCGGTACCACGGCATGCGCGCGCCGCGCTGCACCAGCATGTCGCCGTGCACGGCGGCGACCGGGATGCAGGTGACCTGCACCACGCCCAGGCGCGCCGCCAGTGCGCGGTACTCGGCCTCGATCGCGCGGAAGGGCTCCTCGGCGTACCCGGCCCGATCCATCTTGTTGACCGCCAGCACGACGTGGCGGATGCCGAGCAGGGCGGCGATGTAGGTGTGCCGGCGCGTCTGCGGCTTCAGTCCGGCGCCGGCGTCGACCAGCACCACCGCCAGCTCGCAGGCCGAGGCGCCGGTGGCCATGTTGCGGGTGTACTGCTCGTGGCCGGGACAGTCGGCGACGATGAAGCTGCGCCGCGGGGTGGCGAAGTAGCGCCAGGCGACGTCGATGGTGATGCCCTGCTCGCGCTCGTCCTGCAGGCCGTCGAGCAGCAGCGCGTAATCGAGCGCGTCGCCGCAGGTGCCGTAGCGGCGGCTGTCGCGCGCGAGCTGCTCCAGCAGATCATCGGGCACCACCCCGGCGTCGGCCAGCAGGCGCCCGATCAGGGTGCTCTTGCCGTCGTCCACGCTGCCGCAGGTGAGCAGGCGCAGTTGCGTCAGCGGCGGCGCCATCAGAAATGCCCCTCGCGCTTCTTCTGCTCCAGCGAGGTGCCGGCGCTGTGGTCGAGCACGCGGCCGGCGCGCTCGGACTGGCGGCTGGCCTGCATCTCGGCGATCACCGCGTCCAGCGTCGTCGCGGCGGACGGAATCGCCGCAGTCAGCGGATAGCAGCCCAGCGAGCGAAAGCGCACCCTGCGCCGTTGCGGGATCTCGCCGGGGCGCAGCGGCAGGCGCTCGTCGTCGACCATGATCAGCGCGCCGTCGCGCTCCACCACCGGGCGCTCGGCGGCGAAGTACAGCGGCACCACCGGGATCGCCTCGCGGCGGATGTACTGCCAGACGTCCAGCTCGGTCCAGTTCGACAGCGGGAACACGCGCACGCTTTCGCCCGGACCGAGGCGGGTGTTGTAGAGGTTCCACAGCTCCGGGCGCTGGTTCTTCGGGTCCCAGCGATGCTGCGCGTTGCGGAACGAGAACACGCGCTCCTTGGCGCGCGATTTTTCCTCGTCGCGGCGCGCACCGCCGATCGCCATGTCGAAACCGCCGCGGTCCAGCGCCTGTTTCAGCGCCACCACCTTCATCACGTCCACATGTACGCTGGCGCCGTGGCTGATCGGGCCGATGCCCTGGGCACGGCCTTCCTCGTTGACGTGCACGATCAGCTCGACCCCGGTCTCGGCCACGCGGCGGTCGCGGAATTCGATCATCTCGCGGAACTTCCAGCCGGTATCGACGTGCAGCAGCGGCAGCGGCGGACGCCCGGGCCGGAACGCCTTCAGCAGCAGGTGCAGCAGCACCGAGGAATCCTTGCCGATCGAGTACAGCAGCACCGGGCGGCGCGCGGTCGCCGCCACCTCGCGCAGGATGTGGATGCTCTCGGCCTCGAGCCGATCGAGGTGATCCATCACGGTGGCGCGCTCAGGCCTCGCGGCCATACTTGTCCTCGAAGCGGACGATGTCGTCCTCGCCGAGATAGCCGCCGGACTGCACCTCGATCAGCTCCAGCGGCAGCTTGCCCGGATTCTCCAGCCGGTGGCGGGTGCCCAGCGGAATGTAGGTCGATTCATTCTCGCCAAGCAGGAACACCTCCTCGCCGCGGGTCACGCGCGCGGTGCCGCTGACCACGATCCAGTGCTCGGCGCGATGGTGGTGCATCTGCAGCGACAGCGTCGCGCCCGGCTTGACGGTGATGCGCTTGACCTGGAAGCGCTCGGCCGCGTCGATCGAGTCGTAGGCGCCCCAAGGCCGATACACCTTGCGGTGCCAGGTGGCCTCGCTGCGCTTTTCGGCCTTGATGCGCCGGACGATCTCCTTGACCTGCTGCACGCGGTCCTTGCGCGCCACCAGCAGGGCGTCGTCGGTATCGACCACCACGACGTCGTCGAGGCCGATCAGCGCGATCAGCCGGCGCTCGCCCCAGGCATAGGTGTCGCGGCAGTCGAGCGCGATCACGTCGCCGCGGTGCGCGTTGCCCGCGGCGTCGCGCGCCGCGACCTCCCACAGCGCCGACCAGGAGCCGACGTCGCTCCAGCCCAGATCCACCGGCAGTACCGCGGCGTGCGCGGTCTTTTCCATCACCGCGTAGTCGATCGAATCGGCCGGACCGGCGCCGAAGGCGTCCTTGTCGAGACGCAGGAAATCGACGTCGCGCCGTGCCTTCGCCAGCGCCTCGCGGCAGGCGGCCAGCATCGCCGGCTGCAGGCGTTCGAGTTCCTCGAGGAAGCGTCCGGCGCGGAACAGGAACATGCCGCTGTTCCAGTAGTAGCCCCCTTCGGCGAGGTAGCGTTCGGCGGTGGCGCGATCGGGCTTCTCGACGAAGCGCTCGACCGCGCGCACGCCCTCGCCGGGCGCGGCCTTGATGTAGCCGTAGCCGGTCTCGGGCGCGGCCGGGACGATGCCGAAGGTCACCAGCGCGCCCTGCTCCGCCGCCGCCAGCGCGGCGCGCACCGCGGCGCGGAAACCGACCTCGTCGCGGATCACGTGATCGGAGGGCAGCACCAGCAGCAGCGCGTCCTCGCCGCCGGCCAGCGCCTGCAACGCGGCCACCGCGATCGCCGGCGCGGTGTTGCGGCCGACCGGTTCGAGGATCAGCGCCGCCGGCGCGCAGCCGACTTCGCGCAACTGCTCGGCGACCATGAAGCGGTGCTCTTCGTTGGCGACCACCAGCGGCGCGGTGCCGCCGAGATCACGCACCCGCAGCCAGGTCGCCTGCAGCATGGTCTGCGCTCCGGCCAGCGGCAGGAACTGCTTGGGATAGGCCTCGCGCGACAGCGGCCACAGGCGGGTGCCGGAGCCGCCGGACAGCAGCACGGGAATCAGCTTCATGCGGGCCAGTCTCCAGCGGCGCGTGACGTCTCGGCGCAGTGTAACGGACGCCGCGGGCAGCGCGGATGGCCGCTGTTATCCTCATGGCACCGCCACCACCACCTGCCGCATGACTGCCGCGACCACCCGCGCCGAACAGCGCCTGCACTGGACCCGCCGCGCCCTCGACGCACCCGCGCTGGAGCTGCGGCCGGCTTCGGCCGACGCCAGCTTCCGCAGTTACTGGCGCGGCTGGCGCGACGACGGCGACAGCGTGATCGTGATGGACGCGCCGCCCGAGCACGAGGACATCCGCCCGTGGCTGGACGTGGATGCGCGCCTGTGCCGCGCCGGCCTGGCCGCGCCGCGGGTGCTGGCGGCCGACCGCGAGTGCGGCTTCATCGCGATGCAGGATCTGGGCGACCGCACCTACCTGCCCGAACTCGATGCGGCCAGCGTCGACATCCTCTATGCCGATGCCCTGGATGCCCTGCTGCGCATGCAGCGCGACGTCGATGCGCAGGGACTGCCGCGCTACGACGAGCCGCATCTGGTGGCCGAGATGGAACTGCTGCCGCGCTGGTTCCTCGAGCGCCATCTCGGCACGCGGCCCGATTGCGGCTCGCGCGAGGTGCTGGAAATCGCCTTCCGCCAGCTGGTCCACGCCGCGCAGGCGCAGCCGGTCGCGTTCGTGCACCGCGACTTCCACAGCCGCAACCTGCTGGTGCTCGACGCCGACGGCCCGGGCATCATCGATTTCCAGGACGCCGTGTGCGGCCCGCTGACCTATGACCTCGTCTCGTTGCTGCGCGACTGCTACATCGTCTGGCCGCAGGCGCGGGTCGAGCGCTGGGCGCTGGATCACCGCCTGCGGCTGATCGACGCCGGCCTGCTGCCCATCGGTGTCGGTCCGCAGGCTTTCCTGCGCAGCTTCGACCTGATGGGCCTGCAGCGGCACATCAAGGTACTCGGCATCTTCTGCCGGCTGTGGTACCGCGACGGCAAGCGCGGCTACCTCGCCGACCTGCCGCGCGTGTACGCCTACGCCATGGACGTGGCGCGACGCTATCCCGAACTGGCGCCGCTCGCCGCGCTGCTCGAACGCGCCGTCGCCGACCGCGACCTGACGGCGCCGGCGCCGTGAGGGCGATGATCCTCGCCGCCGGCCGCGGCGAACGCATGCGCCCGCTCAGCGAGCGCACGCCCAAGCCGCTGCTGACGGTCGCCGGCCAGCCGCTGATCGTGCGCCACCTCGAACGCCTGGCCGAGGCCGGCGTGCGCGAGGTGGTGATCAACACCGCCCATCTCGGCGAACAATTCCCCGCCATGCTGGGCGACGGCTCGCGCTGGGGCCTGCGCATCCGCTACAGCCACGAGGGCGAGCAGGCGCTGGAGACCGGCGGCGGCATCCTGCAGGCGCTGCCGCTGCTGGGCGATGCCCCGTTCATCGCCGTCAGCGGCGACCTGTGGACCGACTACGATTTCGCGCGGCTGCGCATCGGCGCCGACGATCTCGCGCAGCTGGTGATGGTGCGCAATCCCGACTGGCACGCGGCCGGCGACTTCGGGCTCGACGGCGATCGCATCGTCGAGCAGGGCGGCAGGCGCATGACCTACGCCAACATCGCCATCTGCCGGCCCGCGCTGTTCGCCGACTGGCGCACGACCGCGGCGGCCGAGCCCGGCATCATGCTGGATCCGCCGCGCTTTCGCCTGCTGCCGCTGTATCGGGCCGCGCTGCGCCGCGGCCGCGTCGGCGGCGAGGCCTTCGACGGCCGCTGGCACAACCTCGGCACGCCGCAGCAGCTGGCGCGGCTCGACGCGGCGCTGAGCGCCGGGGACGGCTGAGAGCGGGGCCCGGGACCCGGGACCCGGGGGAAATCCAAAGCCCAAAGACTGGAGCGCAAGCCGTTGCGCGCATCGGCTGCGGCTGGCGCGCGTCCTACGGCCGCTGCGCCAGCTCGGGGTTTTCCCTGGTCACCGGCATCAGGTCCTTCTTCGATACGCCCAGCCACAGCAGCAGCGGGCTGGAGACGAAAATCGACGACAGCGTGCCGATGATGATGCCGATGATCATGGTGATCGCGAAGCCGTGCAGCACCGGGCCGCCGAACAGGTACAGCGCGGCCATGGCGATGCCGGTGAACAGCGAGGTGATGATGGTGCGCGACAGCGTCGAGTTGATCGCGCGGTTGAGGATTTCCTCGGGCTCGGCGCGGCGCGTGTTGCGGAACAGTTCGCGCACGCGGTCGAACACCACCACCTTGTCGTTGATCGAGTAGCCGACCACCGCCATCAGCGAGGCCAGCACGGTGAGGTCGAACTCGCGCTGGGTCAGCGCGAAGAAACCGATGGTGAGCACGGTGTCGTGCACCTCGGTGATCAGCGCGGCGACGGCGAAGCGCTTCTCGAAGCGCAGGCCGAGGTAGAGCATGATCAGGACGATCACGAAGATCACCGCCACCACGCCGTCGTTGCGCAGTTCGGCACCGACCTGCGGGCCGACGAAGCTGGTGCTCTTCATCGTCACGCCGGGGTTTCTGGCGGTCAGGGCCGCCATCACCAGGCGCGCCGTCTGGTCGGTGTTGCTGTCGCCGGGCTTCGGCTGCAGGCGGATGGTGAAGTCACGGGTGCCGCCGAAACTCTGCACCAGTGGATGCTGGAAGCCGGCCGACTCCAGCGTCTGGCGCACCGCGTTGGTATCCACGCTTTTGGCGTAGCTGACCTCGACCAGCACGCCGCCGGTGAAATCGAGGCCGTAGTTGATGTGGCGCACCGCAATCAGCCCGATCGCGAGCACCATCAGCAGCGCCGACACGGTGATGCTGTAGCGGCGCAGGCTGAGGAAGTGGATGTTGCTGTGCGGATTGAAGATTTCCATGGCTAGCGGCCTGTAACGGAAAAAGCGGAAGAGGGATCGCGAAGGAATGGGCGTGTCGGGCGCGGCTGCGGAGCGAGGCCCATAGCCATCGCTATGGGCCGAGTGAGGGGAGCCCGCCCGGCACGGCCAGTCCGAGCGAGCTGCTTGCGATTTTTCCGCTACCGGCCACCAGACCTCAGACCGACAGCGTCTTGAGCTTGCGGCCGCCGTGCAGCAGCGCGGTGATCGCGTGGGTGACCGTGACCGAGGTGAACATCGAGGTCAGGATGCCGACCGCCAGCGTGATCGCGAAGCCGCGGATCGAGCCCGAACCGAAGGTCATCAGCCCGAAGGCCGCGATCAGGTGGGTGACGTTGGCGTCGAGAATGGTCGCCCATGCCTTCTGGTAGCCGGCGCGGATCGATGCCAGCGGCGTCGATCCGCCACGCAGCTCCTCGCGGATGCGTTCGCAGATCAGCACGTTGGCGTCGATCGCCATGCCCAGCGTCAGCACGATGCCGGCGATGCTGGGCATGGTCAGGGTGGCCTGGAAAATCGACAGCACGGCGACCAGCAGCACCAGGTTGAAAACCAGCGCGATGTCGGCGACCAGGCCGAACAGCTTGTAGTAGAACGCCGCCGCCAGCAGCACCAGGCCGAGGCCGAGGCCGACCGCGCGCAGGCCCTGGACGATATTCTGCTGACCCAGGCTGGGGCCGATCACGCGCTCCTCGACGATGTCCATCGGCGCCGCCAGCGAGCCGGACTTCAGCAGCAGGGCCAGCTCCTTGGCCTCCTGCAGGCCGAGCCCGGTGGTGGTGAAGCGCTTGCCGAACACGCCGTTGACGGTGGCGGCGTTGATCACCTCCTCGCTGGTGCGCGAGGTGTGCACTTCCTTGCCGTCGACCATCCGCGTCTCGGGGATGCGCTCGATGTACACCACCGCCATGCGCTTGCCGACGTTCTGGGTGGTGTAGTCGAGCATCTTCTTGGCGCCGGCCGAGTTCAGCTCGATGTTGACCGAGGGCGCGCCGCTCTGCGGGTCGAAGCCGCTGGAGGCATCGATCAGCTCGTCACCGGAGACGATCACCTTCTTCTTCAGCACGATCGAGCCGCCACCGCGCATCTTGTAGAGCCGATCCTCGGGCGGCACGTTGCCGCTCTGGGTCGCCTCGGCCGGATTCACGCTCTCGTCGACCGCGTGGTACTCGAGGGTGGCGGTGGCGCCGAGAATCTTCTTCGCCTCGGCGGTGTCCTGCACGCCGGGCAGTTCGACCACGATGCGGCTCGCGCCCTGCTGCTGGATCAGCGGTTCGGCGACGCCCAGCGCGTTGACGCGGTTGCGCAGGGTGCTGAGATTCTGGTGGACGATGCTCTGCTCGATCGCGATCAGCTTCTCGGGCTTCAGCGACGCGGTCACGGTGACGCCGTCGCTGGCGGTGGTCAGGGTCAGGTCGGGGTCGTTGGCGCTGATCGCCGCCAGCGCCGCGTCGTGATCGGCGGCGGCACGCAGCACCACGCGCACGCCTTCGGGCATGCGCACCACCTCGTCATAGGGGATGTGCTTCTCGCGCAGCGCGTCGCGGATGTCGTCGGTGTAGCGCTGCATCTGCTGGTTCATCACCGCCTTGTTGTCGACCTGCATCAGGAAGTGCACGCCCCCCTGCAGGTCGAGCCCCAGCGGCATCGAATTGGCGCCGATCGCGCGCAACCACGGCGGCACGGTCGAGGCGAGATTCAGCGCGACCACGTAGTCCTCGCCCAGCGCGTCACGCGCGGTGGTGTAGGCCTTGAGCTGCTGATCGGTATTGGGAAAGCGTGCCAGCAGGCGGTCGCCGTTGAGCACCAGGCTGCCGGCCGGCGCGCCGGCCTTGGCGAACAGACCTGCCACGCGCTGCTCGAGCGCGGTGTCGACCCTGCCGCCGCGGTTGGCCTGGATCTGCACGGCCGGTTGCTGTGGAAACAGGTTGGGCAACGCGTAGACGATGCCGATCAGCAGCACCACCGCCACCAGGGCGTACTTCCAGCGGGGAAAATCACTCATGCCTGCACTTCCGGGTGGGCCGCGGCGCTGCCGCGGCGGAACATCAGGAGACCTTCAGGGTGCCTTTCGGCAGCACGGCGGAGATCGCCTGGCGCTGCACCTTGACCTTGACCCCCGACGCGATCTCCAGGGTCAGAAACCCGTCACCGAGATCGTCCACGCGACCGGCGAGGCCGCCGTTGGTGACCACCTCGTCGCCCGTGGCGAGGTCGGCGATCATCTTGCGCAATTCCTTCTGCCGCTTCATCTGCGGGCGGATCATCAGGAAATAGAAGATGCCGAACAGGGCGATCAGCGGCAGAAACGAAATGAAAGGGTTGCCGGGCGCGGCACCCGCGGCGCCTTGTGCGTAGGCATTCGGAATCAGGAAATCCATGGTCGATCTCGCCTGTGGCCGGCCCTGCCGGCGTCTAAAAGCGCTGAAGTATGCCATGCGCTCCGGCCGCCTGCAGGTTCCAGGGCCCGGATGCAGCGCGTGGATGGGGCCATCCGGCGCCGGCGCAAGGGGCTCAGTCCTCCGCAGTCCTCCGCAGTCCTCCGCAGTCCTCCGCAGTCCTCCGCAGTCCTCCGCAGTCCTCCGCAGTCCTCCGCAGTCCGCAGCAGTACCGCAGCGCCGCAAGCGGCATGCAGCGCCTCGATCAATGCGCGCAGCCGGCCCTGCGCGACCACCGCGCATGCCCCCGTGTCATCCACAGACCCTTCGCTGCGCTCAGGGTGACAACTTTTGTTTCTGTCTTTTGTTGCCGCTCTTGTTGTCATCCTGAGGGCGCAGCCCGAAGGATCTGGTCGCCAGTCCCGCTTCGATCGCGCCCATACGCGGCTGCGGATGACGTCGGTCGCCAGACCCTTCGCTGCGCTCAGGGTGACAAACTTTTCTTTCTTGCTGTCATCCTGAGGGCGCAGCCCGAAGGATCTGGTCCGCGACCGACGCCGGACGAACAGGAGAGCGCCGGATCAGGTCGCGTGCGCATCGCTATCAGCCGCGGCATCACCGCCGCGCGCGGCGCGGAAGCGTTCGACGAATCCCTGCAGCTGCCCGGCCGCGATGGCGTCGCGCAGGCCCGCCATCAGGCGCTGGTAGTAGCGCAGGTTGTGCTGCGTGGCCAGCACGCTGGCGAGGATCTCGTTGCAGCGGTCGAGATGACGCAGGTAGGCGCGCGAGAAACCCTGCGCGCAGGCGTGGCAGTCGCAGCCGTCCTCGATCGGCCGCGTGTCGCGCGCGAAGCGGGCGTTGCGGATGCGCAGCGTGCCGGCGGCGGTGAACAGGAACCCGTTGCGCGCGTTGCGCGTCGGCATCACGCAGTCGAACAGGTCGACGCCGCGGGCCACGGCCTCGACGATGTCTTCGGGCCGGCCCACCCCCATCAGATAGCGCGGCCGATCCGCCGGCAGCCGCGGCAGGGTGTCGTCCAGCGTGCGGTTGCGCTCGGCCTCGGGCTCGCCGACCGCGAGGCCGCCGACCGCATAACCGTCGAAACCGATCGCGACCAGCGCCTCCGCCGAGCGCGCGCGCAGCTCGGCATGGACGCCGCCCTGCACGATGCCGAACAGCGCGTTGGGATTGCCCAGCGCGTCGAAGGCGCGCCGCGAACGCGCCGCCCAGCGCAGCGACAGTTCCATCGACGCCTGTGCCTGCTCCGGCGTCGCCGGATACGGCGTGCACTCGTCGAAGATCATCGCGATGTCGGAATCCAGCACGCGCTGGATGCGCATCGACTCCTCCGGCGACAGGAACACCCGCGTGCCGTCCACCGGCGAGGCGAAGGTCACGCCCTCCTCGCTGATCTTGCGCCGGTGCGCCAGACTGAACACCTGGAAGCCGCCGGAGTCGGTCAGGATCGGCCGCTGCCAGCGCATGAATCCATGCAGGCCGCCGAAGTCGCCGATCACGTCCAGTCCCGGACGCAACCAGAGGTGAAAGGTGTTGCCGAGGATGATCTCGGCGCCGACCTCGACCAGGTCGCGCGGCGTCATCGCCTTGACCGAGCCGTAGGTGCCCACCGGCATGAACGCCGGTGTTTCCACCGTGCCGCGCGCGAAGGTCAGGCGACCGCGCCGCGCGGCGCCGTCAGTGGCGAGGAGGTCGAATTTCATCAATCGGAACTCGGGACTCGGGGACTCGGGGACTCGGGGACTCGGGGACTCGGGGGCTCGGGGGCTCGGGGGCTCGGGGGCTCGGGGGCTCGGGGGCTCGGGGGCTCGGGGGCTCGGGGGCTCGGGGGCTCGGGGACTTGG
>JAJYTG010000011.1 GCA_021793195.1 Pseudomonadota bacterium | reverse complement strand
GCCCCCGACGACGCGCTGGAGCACGTGCGTCGCGCGCTGGAGACCGACGAGCCGGCGCCGCCGCTGGCCACGCTGGCCGCGGCGGTCGGCCTCAGCCGCGCCCATCTCGCGCGCGCCTTCCGCCAGCGCTACGGCCTGCCGCCCGCGGCCTACGCGCGGGCCCATCGCTTCCGCCGTCTGCGCGCCGGACTGGCGCAGGCGGATTCGGTGAGCGCGGCGGTCGCCGACGCCGGTTTCGGTTCCGACAGCCGCGTCTACGAGCGCAGCGACGCCCTGCTCGGCATGAGCCCGGCGCGCTGGCGACAGGGCGGCGCAGGCGTCGCGATCCGCTACACCACGCTGGGAACGCCTTTCGGCCGTGTGCTGGTGGGGGCAACTGCACGTGGCCTGTGTGCGGTCGAGATCGGCGACGACGACGACGCGTTGATCACCGGTCTGCGCGCCGCGTTTCCGCGCGCCACGCTCAGCCGCGAGGACGACGGCCGCGATGCCTGGCTGGCGCCGGCGCTGGCGCGGATTGCCGCCGAGATTGCCGGCAGCGAGGCGCCCGTGCCGCCGATCGATGTCACCGGCACCGCCTTTCAGTGGCGCGTGTGGCAGGCGCTGACGCGAATCCCGCGCGGCACCACGGTCAGCTACGCCGAGCTGGCGACCACGATCGGCGCGCCGAACGCCGCGCGCGCGGTCGGCAGCGCCTGCGGCAGCAATCGGCTGGCGCTGGTGGTGCCCTGCCATCGCGTGATCCGCGAGGACGGCGGCCTCGGCGGATGGCGCTGGGGCCTGGCGCGCAAGCGCGCCGTGCTCGAGGCCGAGCGGGCCGCGGTCAGCGCGATGCCCGTCGCGCGCCCGTCGCGCGCCCGCACGGGCCGCTAAGCTACGCGTCCTGCTCTCTCTCTCCGATCACCCCCGATGCCCACCCCTCCGGTCGCCGCGACCACGCCCCGACTGCCCGTGTTCGCCGCGCTTGCCGCGGTCTATCTGGTCTGGGGCTCGACCTACTTCGCCATCCGCATCGCGCTGGAAGGCTTCCCGCCGTTCGCACTGGCGGCGATCCGCTTCCTGATCGCCGGCGGCGGCCTGTACGCATTCCTGCGCCTGCGCGGCGCACCGGCTCCCACGCGCATCCAGTGGCGCAACGCCGCGTTCACCGGCCTGCTGCTGCTCGGCTTCGGCAATGGCCTGGTCTGCTATGCCGAGCAGAGCGTCGCCTCCGGCATCGCCGCGGTCGCCGTGGCCAGCGTGACCCTGTTCGCGGCGGTGTTCTCGGCGCTCTATGGCGACTGGCCGCGGCGCTCGGAATGGCTGGGCGTACTGGTCGGTCTGGCCGGCGTGCTGATCCTCAACTTCGGTGGCGACCTGCGCGCCGCGCCGCTTGGTGCCGCGGCGCTGGTGATCGCCGCCTGTGCCTGGGCCTTGGGCTCGGTATGGAGCCGGCGGCAAGACATGCCGAGCGGCGCGATGAGCACGGCGGCGCAGATGCTGGCGGGCGGCGTGGCCCTGGCGCTGATGGCCCTGCTTGCCGGCGAACGCTTCACGGCCGTGCCGGACGCGAGCGCCTGGGGCGCATTCGCCTATCTGGTGGTGTTCGGCTCGATCGTCGGCTTCAGCGCCTACATCTACCTGCTGCACCACGTGCGCCCGGCGCTCGCCACCAGCTACGCCTACGTCAATCCGCCGGTGGCAGTCCTGCTGGGCGTCGCGCTCGGTGGCGAGCATCCCGGGCCGCGTGAGTGGATCGGCATGGCGGTGATCCTCGCCGGCGTCGCCTTCATCACCCTTGCGCGGCAGCGGCGCTGAGCGCCGGGCTTCGCGACGGCACCCTTGGCCGTGAGCCATCCATCAGGCGACGCTACCCGGATCGAATGCGCCAGCCTGACGGCCCGTCAGTAGATCCAGGGCAGCAGCGCCCAGCTTGCTCGGCGATAGTCCGCGTAGGCAGTGCCGAAGTGCTCCAGCATCAGGCATTCCTCGCGCCGCAGCTTGACCACCAGCGCCGCCACGACCAGCAGCATGGCCAGCAAGCCGCGCCACTCGCCGAGCGCCAGCGCACTGCCGGCGAAGGCAATCAACATGCCGGTGTAGATCGGATGGCGCAGGTACCGATAAGGGCCGCTGCGAATCAGGCTGTGGTCGTGTTTGAGCGTGACCATGGCGCTCCAGTTGGCGCCCAGGTGCCTGCGCGCCTGGACGGCGAAGCCAAGGCCGAGCATGACCAGGGTCAAGCCGATGCCGTAACCGATTCCGCTGCGCGCGATGAAGGGCGCAGCGAGCATGCCGAGTGGTCGAGCGGGCAGCAGGAACAACAGCGCGGCAAATATCATCGGGATGGCATGACCGGCACGCTGTACGCTTGATTCGCGTCGCTCCACCGCCTTCAGCTTTCCGGCGCCAAACCACCAGTACGCGAGCCACGCCAACCAGAACAGCGGGATCAGGTTGACCAGCAGCAGGTGCAGCAACGCATCCATGAAATCACCTTCGAATTGATGATGCCCCGCTCCCAAACCAGCCGGGCGCAACCGATGTCCTGAAACAGGTAGGGCGGGTGGCATCGGCCCGCAAAGGCGCTACAACTCCCGCAGCGCCGTCGTCACCGGCAGGCGCGCGGCGCGCAGCGCCGGAAACAGCCCGCCGACGAAGCCGATCGCCAGCGCCCATTTCAGCCCGGCGATCAGCAACGCCGGCGTGACGCGGAACTGGAACACCACCTGGCTGAAGTTCTGACCCAGGGTCGAGACGGTGTAGTTGTTGAAGACCAGCCAGGCGATCGCGCCGCCGAGCAGGCCGCCCAGCAGGGCCAGCAACATGGTTTCCAGCAGCACCGAGACGACCACCGGCAGGCCGGTGAAGCCGATCGCGCGCAGCGTGGCGATCTCGCGCGCACGCGCCGCGACCGCGGCGTACATGGTGTTGAGCGCGCCGAAGATCGCTCCGATCGCCATGATCACCGCCACGGTGATGCCGACCGCGCGGATCACCCGGGTCAGCCCGGCCGACTGCTTGGCGTAGTAGCTGCGCGTGGTTTCGACATCGACCTTGAGCTGGGGGTTGCTGAGCAGTGCGGCCTTGAAGCGGGTGAAATCCGCCGGGTCCGCAAGGCGCACGCTGACCGACTGGAAACCATTGCGGCGATAGGCCGAGGCCACGGTCTCGCTGTCGCCCCAGAGCTCCGAGTCGTGTGCATCGCCGGCGTCGAACTCGCCGACCACGGTCCAGGGCTGGCGTCCCAGCAGGACCTTGCTGCCGATGCCGAGTCCGGCGAACTGCGCTTCGGCACCCTTGCCCACTACCAGCTCGCGCAAGCCGGGGGTGAAACGCCGACCCTTGATGATTCTGAGGCGCGGATACAGTGACCAGGCCTCGGGGCCGACGCCGCGCAGCTGCACATTGGCCGTGGTGCCGGTGCTCTTCTTGGGCAGATTGACGATCACCACCAGTTCCGGCGAGGCGATCGGATGGCCCTGCGCGTCTTTGGCGATGCCGGGCGCCTGCGCGATCAGCGTGGTGCTGGCGCGGTCGATGCCAGAGGACAGCTCGTTGTTGGAGCCGGCGCGCAGGACGATCGCGGTGTCACTGCTGCCACTGGCCTTGAGTGTGGCCTCGAAGCCGCCGGCCATCGCCAGCAGCGCGACCAGCACACCGACCACGCCGGCGATGCCGACCAGGATCACCGAAGACGAGCCCAGCCGCTGCGGCAGGGTGGCGACGCCAACCCGTGTCACCTGCAGTGCCTGACGGCCGCGCCGCGTCAGCAGCATCGCCACGGCCAGCAAGACCAGGATCGCCAGCAGCACGGTCCATGGCAGCATGATCCACGCCGCCAGCGCGACCGCGAGCAGGACGATGGTCAGCACACCGGTGAGTACCCGCATACGTCCCCCTCAGCGCCCCGCGAGCGCATCGACAATGTTGAGACGCATGCCGCGCAGCGCCGGCAGCGCACCGACCACCAGGCCGATCACCAGCATCAGCGCGATGCCCAGGGTCCACGTGGCCATGCCCACCGGCGGCAGCACGATCTGCCCGCCCGCCGCGGCATTGACCGCCGGCAGCAGCAGCGCGGCCAGGCCCAGACCAAGCACCCCGCCCAGCACGATCAGCAGCATCGACTCGGCCAGCACCAGCAGCAGCACGGTGCGATTGGAAAATCCCAGCGTCTTCAGCACCGCCAGCTCGGGGATGCGCTCGCGCACCGCCTGCGCCATGGTGTTGCCGGTCAGCAGCAGCAGGGTGAAGAACACCGCCGCCATGATGCCGCCGACGATCAGGCCGATGTCGCCGATCTGCTTGGCGAAGGCCAGCTGGAAGGCCTGCTCGGTCTCGGTCCTGGTCTCGTGGTCGGAGTTCTGCGACAGCCGGTCGATCGTCTGCGCGATGCGGTCCGACTGCGCCGGATCGGCCACCTTGACGATGTACCAGCCGACCTGGTTGCGGTAGTAGGCGTTGGCCTCGTCGAAGTATTTCCAGTGGAACAGCATCTGCTGTTCGAGTCCCTTGAGCTGCGGATTGCGGACCTTGAAGATGCCCACCAGATCGAAGGTCCAGGTGCTGCCGCCGTCGCGCTTGGGGAAGATCGAACCGATCAGCGGAATCTTGTCGCCGATCTTCCAGCCGAAGCGCCTGGCCAGCGTGGCGCCGACCACGGCGCCGGTGCGGGTGGCGTCGAAGGCCTTGCGCTCGGCCGGCGACAGCACGATCTCGGGATACAGGTCGAGGTAATTCGGACTGATCGCGAAATTGGGGAAGAAGTTCTTCGGGTCCTGATAGGTGCCGCCGAACCAGTTGGCATAGGCAACGGCCTTGACGCCCGGCACGGTCTGGATCTGATTCAGCAGGCTGTAGGGCAGCGGCTGGATGATCGAGAACCGCGACGAGACGATCATGCGGTCGACGCCCGCGGCATTGGTGCCGGCGTCGAACGCGGTGCGCACCGCATCGAGCATGCCGAACAGCAGAAACGCCGCCAGCACCGACAGCAGGGTGAACGCGGTGCGCGTCTTGCGCCGGAACAGCGCGGTCCAGACCAGATGCAGGTATTTCATCGTCGTCTCTCCCGGCAGCCTGCGTCTTCAGTGCGCCATGACCGCGGCTTCCACCAGTTCGCCCTTGTCCAGATGCAGGGTGTGCGTGGCGTACTCGGCCGCCTTGGGATCATGCGTGACCATGACGATGGTCTTGCCGTGCTCGCGATTGAGACGCTGCAGCAGTCCCAGTACCTCCTCGGCGGACTGGCGGTCGAGGTCGCCGGTGGGCTCGTCGCAGACCAGCAGGGCGGGGTCGGAGACGAACGCGCGCGCGATCGCCACGCGCTGCTGCTGACCGCCCGAGAGCTCGTTCGGCTTGTGCGTGGCACGATCCTGCAGGCCGACCAACTGCAGCGCGATGGAGGCATTCCGGCGTCGCTGCGCCGCCGACAGCCGCGTCAGCAGCAGCGGCAGCTCGACGTTCTTCTGCGCGCTCAGCATCGGCAGCAGGTTGTAGAACTGGAACACGAAGCCGACGTGGCTGGCCCGCCAGCGCGCCAGCGCGCCGGAGCCGAGCTGGTCGATGCGCTGGCCGCCGACGGTGATGCTGCCGGCGCTGGGCGTGTCGAGCCCGCCGATCAGGTTGAGCAGGGTGGTCTTGCCGGAACCCGAAGGTCCCATCAGCGCAAGAAAGTCACCGGCGGCGATGTCGAGTTCGACGCCGTGCAGCACCTCGACCTTCTGTTTGCCGCGCACGTAGGTCTTGCTGAGCTTGCGGATTTCGACCAGCGCAGTCATGGCGTGATCCTCGGTTGCCGGGAGTGATGATCGGAGGAAGTCATTCGGAGGCTGTGACCGCGTGCACACGCGCGCCGTCGGCCAGGTCCGACGGCGGCTTGGCGACCACGCGTGCACCGACCGCGAGGCCGGACACGATCAGGCGCAGATCGCCGTAACTCGGACCCGCCGTCACCGGCGTCAGCCGCGCGCGTTCGGCCGCGACCACGAATACCGCGTCGCCGCCCTCGCGCTTGACCAGCGCGGTCGCCGGCACCAGTGCGCCCTTGGGCGGCGCGGATCCGGCCTTGGGCGCCTGCTCGAGAAAGCTCACCCGCACGCCCATGTCCGGCAGGATGCGCGGGTCCTTCGATTCCAGCGCCACGCGCACCTTGACCGTGGCCTTGCTCTTGTCGGCGGTCGGCACGATGGCGATCACGTGCGCGGGGATCTTCCAGTCGGGATAGGCGTCGAGCACGGCCTCGGCGGGCTGGTCGGGGCGGATGCGCGCGATGTAGGCCTCGTTGACGTCGACATCGACCTCGAGCGAGTTCATGTCGACGATGGTGGCCACCCCGGTACGGGTGAAGCCGCCGCCAGCAGAAAACGGTGACACGATTTCGCCCACCTGCGCGGCCTTGTCGACGATCACGCCGGCGAAGGGCGCGCGCACGAAGGTGTAGTCGTAATTGACCCTGGCCTCCTCGAGCTGGGCGCGGGCCACTTCCACCTGACGCTCGGCACCCAGCAGGGCGGCGTCGGCGCCGTCGGCGCCGGACTTGGCCTGATCGTAGCTCTGCTTCGGCGTCAATCCGCGCGCCACCAGATCGCGCTGACGAACCAGCGTCTGCCGCGCCAGCACCGCCTGGGCACGGGACTGGGCGACCGCGGCCTGGGCGGCCGCCAGCTGCGCGCGCGCCAGATCCAGCGCAGCCTTGGCCTGGGCGTCGTCGAGGCGCGCCAGCAGCTGGCCCTGGACGACGCGCTCGCCCTCCTCGATATGCACCTCGGTCAGCCGGCCGGTGATCTGCGCCGAGACCGTGGCCTTGCGCCGGGCGGTGACGTAGCCGGTCGCCTGGAGCACTGCAGCGGTTTCACTGCCCGCCACGGGCGCCTCGGCGGCGACGATCTCGACGGCCACGCTGCGCGTGCCCCGCAGCATCCAGACGCCACCAGCCAGCACCCCGAGCGCGACCACGACAGCGACGGCCCACGGCCAGCGCAAACGCGATGACTCCTCATCGCGCTGGTCCCTGCCGATGCGCAGTTCCTTGAGCAGGTCGGTCTGGTCCACACCCATCTCCCCGGGCAATGCTGCCGCGGCAGTCTGCCATAGCCTGCCGACCGCGCCGCAACGTGCCGAGAGGCAGGGATCAGGCATCGCTGCTGACAGCTGTCAGACCCGGGACCCGGGACCGCGACTCGGGACTCGGGACCCGGGACCCGGGTCCCGGATTCAAGCTTGTCACCCTGAGCGTAGCGAAGGGCCTGTCTCGCCGGCACGCGAGTGAGCTGTGCCGAAACGTGACCGCGCGGAAAGATCCTTCACTGCGTTCAGGATGACCAACTGAAATCCCCAAGGGATGACCAACGCGACCGAAGGGAGTCCCTTTTCGGGACGACCGAAGGGAGTCCCTTTTCGGGACGACCGAAGGGAGTCCCTTTTCGGGGCGACCGAAGGGAGTCCAGCGGAAAAATCCCCAAGGGATGACAGCCTGCTCTTTCCGCTCACCGCTCACCGCTCATCGCTTCCGGCGTACTACCATCGTGCGGTCCGCCACGAGCACCACCAGACCATGAGCCATCTGTTCGAACTGCCCGCCACGGCGAGCCTGCCGATCGCCGACCGCAGCGAGCGCTTTCCGGTCCATCGCATCTACTGCATCGGCCGCAATTACGCCGATCACGCCCGCGAGATGGGCATGACCGTCGACCGCGCGCAACCGGTGTTCTTTCTCAAGCCCGCCGACGCGGTCGTGACCGACGGTGCCGACGTGCCTTATCCGCCCGCCACCACCGATCTGCACCACGAGGTCGAGATGGTGGTGGCGCTGGCCCGGGGTGGGCGCGACATCGCGGTGGAGCATGCGCTCGCTCACGTGTTCGGCTATGGCGTCGGCCTCGATCTCACCCGCCGCGACCTGCAGGCCGCGGCCAAGAAGGCCGGCATGCCGTGGGACTCCGCCAAGGCCTTCGACCACTCGGCGCCGGTGTCCGCCCTGCATCCCGCTGCCATCATCGGACATCCGGCTCATGTCGAACTGAAGCTGGTGGTCAACGGTGCCGTTCGGCAGCGCACCGACATCGACGCGATGGTCTTCAACGTCGCCGAAACGATCCACGAACTTTCGAAACTGTGGACGCTGTCGCCCGGCGATCTGATCTTCACCGGCACGCCCGCCGGGGTCGCCGCACTGCATCGCGGGGATCATTTCCGCGCGACGCTTGGCGACATCGCGCTGCTCGAGGGCGGCATGATCTGAGGCATGCCCCCGCTTCGATGCATGCCTGGGTTAAAGTCTCCGCGCCGCATCGGGGCGGCGCAACGGGGACTATCGCCATGAGCCTGTTCGTCGAGTTCAAGCAGTTCGCCATGCGCGGCAATGTCATGGACCTGGCCGTGGGCGTGGTCATCGGCGCCGCCTTCGGCAAGATCGTCACCGCACTGGTCGATCAGGTGATCATGCCGCCGATCGGCCTGCTGATCGGCGGCGTGGATTTTTCGGCCTGGAAGTGGGTGCTCAAGGATGCGGTCAACGGCAAGGGCGAGGTCGCGATCGGCATCGGCGGCTTCATCAACACCCTCATCCAGTTCGTGATCGTGGCGTTCGCCATCTTTCTGGTGATCAAGCTGATGAACCGGCTGGTCAAGAAGCAGGAAGCCGCGCCCGCCGCTCCGCCCGCGGAGGTCGCGCTGCTGACCGAGATCCGCGATCTGCTGAAGAAATAGTCACCGCGATCGCAGACTATCAGGACGCCGCCGGGTGCTGTCGGCGCCACTCGGCAAAACACACCGCCGCGCTGGACGCGATGTTCAGGCTTTCGACCGCGCCACTGCCGGGAATGGTCAGCCGCATGTCCGCCGCCGCGACCAGCGCCGCACTCAAGCCGTCGCCCTCGGCGCCGAATACCAGCGCGGTGCGCGCCGGCAAGTCGGCGTCGAACAACGACTGGCCGGCACGCGGCACCGTCGCCGCCAGGGCGAAGCCGGCGGCGCGCAGCGTGACCGCGACCTCCTCGCCGGTTCGGGCACGCAGCAGCGGCACAGCCTCGGCGCCGCCCTCGGCGACGCGCGCGGCGGCGCCCGACAGCGTCAGCGGATCATTCGCGTCCAGTACCACGCCGGCCAGACCAAAGTGCGCGCCGCTGCGCAGCAGTGCGCCGAGATTGTGCGGATTGCCCACGCCTGCGAGCACCGCCAGCAGCGCGGGACCCGACGGCATGCGGCCGATGCCGGCGTCCAGCGTCAGTTCGCCCAATGGTGCCATCGCCAGGCAGATGCCCTCGTGATGCGCGCTGCCGCTGATGCGTGCCAGCTCGTCGGCATCGACCACGCGGTAGCCGAGACGCTGGTGCACGCACCAGGCCAGCAACGGCTTGAAGGCCGGCAGACGCGACTCCAGCAGCCACGCCTTGCGCAGATCCTGCGGACGTCGTGCAAACGCCAGCAGGCAGGCGTTGAGGCCGTGCAGGCGAACCTCGGCGTTGCGCGCAACCGGGATCCGGGCCGGACCGGACGCGCGACGGCCGGAGCCGGCACCCGGTGGCCGCGTCAGCGGGCGCAAGCGGATGCCGCCTGGCGCGCACCGGCGCAGGTCGTATCAGGGCATGGCGGGGTCGTCATCATGGCCGTCCTGGTCCAGTAGCTGCAGGCGCTCCTTGAGCCGCTCAAGCAACGCGATCATCGCCGCCAGTTCGCTGGCGGGGATGCCTTGCGCAATGTCACTCCGCACCTCGTAGCCGATGCGCTCCATGTCGGTAGCGACTTCGCGCGCACGTGCGGTCAGGTGCAGACGCCAGACGCGGCGATCGGCAGGATCGGCGCGACGCTCGACGAAACCCGCGGCCTGCAGGCGATCGAGCACGCGCCCGACCGCGATCGGCTCGATTTCCAGCTGCTCGGCCAGCGCGGCCTGGGTGATGCCCTCGCTGCGAAACAGCCGGCGCAATGCGCGCCACTGCACCCGGGTCAGACCGTGGCAGGCGGCGCGGCGATCGAAATGCTTGCGCACCAGACGCGCGACGTCGCTGATCAGAAAGCCGAAATCATGGTCGTAGCTGCCGGGCATGGCCGCCATAGTCGGTGTCCGCCGCGGTCATCGCAAGCGTTGCCAATGCGGTCGCGACAGGTCGGGCACAGCCTGCCGGCCGCGGAAACGCCGAGGGCGGCCGCAGCCGCCCCCGGTCGCACCACTGCAAAGCGGTCTACTTCATGTTTTCGCCGAGGATCTTCGGGGTGACGAAGATCAGCAGTTCGGCCTTGGTGTTGGTGCGCTGCTTGTTGCGGAACAACACGCCGAGGCCGGGAATGTCGCCGAGGCCCGGTACCTTGGTCAGGTTTTCCTGCTTGCTGACCTCGTAGATGCCGCCCAGGACCACGGTCTGACCATTGTCGACCAGCACCGAGGTGTTGATCTCGCGAGTGTCGATCTGCGGCACCTGGCCACCGCCCGGATTGTTGACGAAGCCGGCGAGCGCGTCCTTCTTGACGTTGATCTGCAGATAGACGCGATTGTCGGCGGTGATGGTCGGCGTCACCTTGAGCTGCAGCACGGCGTCCTTGAACTGCACGGTCGCGGTGCCGGCACCGGCGCCGCCCCCGGTGTTCTGGAAGGTGACGTAGCCGATCTCCTGGCCCTGCTTGATCACGGCTTCCTGCTGGCTGGCGGTGATCACGCGCGGGCTGGAGATCACCTCACCGCGGCCTTCGGTCTGCATCGCCGAGAGCTCGAGATCGAGCAGGTAGTTCGAGCCCAGGATGGCCAGACCGAAGCTGCCCGCGGCGGGGGTGGCCGGCAGGTTGACGTTGAGGCCACCCGGGAAGGTGATCGCGGGCGGCAGCGTCGGCTGCGCCGGGACGGTGCCCTGCTGCGCGGCATAGGCGGCGTTGAGGTTGTTCTGGTTGATCACCGTCTGTTGCGCGGCGATGCTCTGGCTCAGGCTTGCCGTGTCACCGATCGTCGCGCCCGTGCTGAGAATCTGACCGCTGGGCTGGGTCCGGAAGCCCGTCATGCCGAACTTGGCGCCGAGATCGCGCGCGAAGCTGTCGGTGGCGATCACGATGCGCGACTCGATCAGCACCTGCTGCACCGGCTTGTCCAGCACCGCCACGAGTGCGCGGATTTCGCGGATCTTCTCCGGGATGTCGCTGACCAGCAGGGTATTGGTGCGGTCGTCGTAGGACACGCTGCCGCGCGCCGAGAGGAAGCCGCGGTTGCCGACGGCGCCACCGGCGCCGGCCGAATTGCTCTGCAGGCTTTTCTGCGTCAGCAGCTTGGCGATGTCGGCGGCCTTGCCGTAGCTGATCGGGATGTAGTCGGTGACCAGCGGCTGCGCCTGCTCGGCCTGCATGCGCGCATTGGCGAGATTCTGTTCGTATTGCGCGATTTCGGTCTGCGGCGCGACCCAGATCACGTTGCCGGTCTTGCGCATGTCGAGGTTTTTGGCGCGCAACACCACGGCCAGGGCCTGATCCCAGGGCACGTTGACCAGGCGCAGGGTGACACTGCCGCCGACCGAGTCGGAAGCGACGATGTTGAGGTTGGAGACATCGGCCAGCAGCTGCAGCACCGAGCGCGTCGGGATGTCCTGGAAATTGAAGGTGACGCGGCTGCCGGAAAACTTCGGTTCCTCGACCTTGCCCAGCACACCCTGCTGCTGCTCGGCCTTCTTGGGCGCGATCTCGACCACGTACTGGTTGCCGGTCTGGTAGGCCGAGGGCTCGATCACGCCGTGGGTGGCGATCTCCATGCGCGCGCCATTGGGTCGCGGCCGGGTAACAACCGAACTGACCGGCGTGGCGAAGTCATTGACGTCAAGGCGCTGGGCCAGCTTTTCCGGCAGCTTGACGTTGCTGAAGTCGACGATCACGCGGTCGCCTTCGCGATGCATGTCGGCGCTGGCGCCGTTGCCCTCGAAACTGACCACCACCTCGCCGGAGCCGTTGCTGCCGCGGCGGAAGTCGATGTTGCCGACGCTGGCCGTGGCGCTGGCGAGCATCTTGCTCGGATCGCTGTAGGCCGCGCTGGCCGCCGCCGCCCCGGTCATGCCGTTGGCGATGCTCATCACCAGACTGTCGCCCTCGACGTGCGTGGTGTAACTGGAGCTGTGGAACAGATCGACCACCACGCGGGTGCGGCCGCCGGCCGAGACCGCGGTGACGCTGGAGGTGGAACCGGTGCCGATCTCCACGCGCCGCTTGGCCAAGCCCACCTGGGTATTTGCCAGATCGACCGCGATGCGTGGCGGATTGTCGGTGGTGAAGATCTTCGGCGCGGGCACGCCACCGCTGAACTTCAGCGTCAGGTCGATCCTGCCACCGGGCATGGCCTGGTAGCTGATGTCCTTGAGCACGCTCTCGGCGCGCGCGCCGCATGCGAGCCCGGCGCCCGCGAGCAGGACCATGGCCAGCATCACGCGACGCAACGCACCAGACAGGCGGCGTGCGACGCGGGCCGGATCACGAGTGGCTTTCGTCGTCATGTACATCCCCCCACAGGGTCCTATTGGCCGCTCAGCGCGATAGTGGCCTGACGCTCCATCCAGCCGCCATTGCCGTTCGGAATCAACTCGGTCAGATCGACATGGTCCAGCGTGATGTCGGTGACATGTCCATCATTCTGGCCGAGGTAGTTGTTGCGGTGAACACGATGAATCACGCCGGTCGGGTCCTTGATCAGGGCTTCGATGTTGGTGCCGGTACCGATCGTGCCGACCATCTTCAGCGAATCCAGCGGGAACGCCTCCAGCGGCTGCTTCGGCCGGTTGGCGTCCGGCCGCGGACCGTTGCCGTTGTTGCCGTAGCCGTTGAGCTCGATCGGACTGGGGCTGAACGGGTCGCGTTGATCCTGGTCGTTGTAGGTGAAGGTCTCGAAGGTCTTGACCACCGGCAGCGGTTGCAGCGGCGCGCCCTTCATGGCCTTCTGCTGCGCGACCCATTCGCGCAGGTCGCTCATGCCGCGGGTACAGCCGGCAAGCGTGGAGAGCAGGCCGGCAGCGAGCAGGATACGGGCGAGTGCAAGCTTCATGCTCACTTCCCTCCCTTGGCGGGCGAGCCCTGCGCGGCCTTGTCGGCCGCCTGGGTCTCGTCCTCGTCCAGATAGCGGTAGGTCTTGACGGTGCCCTCGAGCAGCAGCAGTCCGTTGGTGGGCAGCTTGCCGTTGGCGGTACCCTGCACCGGGCGCAACGACACATCGTGCATGGTCAGGATCACTACCCGGGGCAACGAAGCCACGCCGCTGATGAAGGTGCCGAACTGGTTGTAGGTGCCGATCATGCGCAGCTGGATCGGCTTCTCGGCGTAGAACTCCTTGACTGTCTCCGGACCGGGCTGGAACAAGTCGGTCTCGAGGCCGGCCGAGAGCGCCGTCTGCGAGATGTCCACCAGCAACTCGGGCATCTCGGTCTTGCTCGGCAGCTGCCGCAGCATCTGCCGCAGCATGTCCTGCATTTCGCTGAGCTGCTGCTTGAGCGCGTCGAGATTGGCCGCCTTCGCCTGTTTCTGCACGAATTCCTGTCTGAGCTGGGTTTCCTTTTGCCGCAGGCTGCCAAGCTGGTCCTGCTGATCACTGATCTTGAACCACCAGCCGAAAAAGAGGATCAGCACGAACACCAGCACGGTGAAGGTGCGCTTGGCCGAGTTGGGCCACCCGCCGATGTTGTTGCGATCGAGATTGCGGAAGTCGTCAAGGAAGCTCACGGCTTGGCCCCTCCCTTCACCGGCGCCGCCATCTGGGCGGCGGCGCTGCCGTCATCCTTGGGCTTGGGCCGGGACAGGGTGACATCGAGACCGAACACGTAGGGCATGACGCTGCTGTTGCCCTTTTCCTTTTCGGTCTTGGTCAGGTCGGCCGGGCCCAGCCATGGCGAGGCTTCGATGTTGCGCATGTAGGTCGCGACACTCGCGTTGGACTGGGCCACGCCGTCCAGCACCAGCTTGTTGCCGGTCTGTTTCATCGCCGTCAGCCGCACGCTGTCAGGGGTGCGCTTCACCAGCTCGTCGAACAGGTGGACCATCTGCGAGCGATTGGCCTGCAGCTGCTCGATGATGTCCTTGCGCGCCAGCAGCCGGGACCGGGTCTTCTCGAGGTCCTTGATCTCCGCGATCTTGGCGTCGACCTGCTTGATCTCGCCCTGCAGATAGGCGTTGCGCTCGTTCTGGTTGTCGACGCGCAGGCCCATCCACGACACCGCCAGCATCAGCACGACGACAGCCGCCGCCGCGGAGACGCCCAGCTGGACGAAGAACTCGCGCTCGCGCTGTTTGCGGCGTTCGGCACGCCAGGGTAGGAGGTTGATCTTCGCCATCAGTCGAAGCTCCTGAGCGCGAGCCCGCAGGCGATCATCAACGCCGGGGCGTCCTGGGCCAACGCCTGCGCCTGCACCTTCGGCGCCAGCGCCATGTTGGCGAGCGGATTGGCGACGCAGCAGGGCACGCCCAGTTGCTCCTCGACCATCTCGCTGACGCCGGCGATGGAGGCGCAACCGCCGGCCAGCACCACCTGGTCGACCTTGTTGAACTCGCTGCCGGCATAGAAAAACTGCAGCAGACGGCTGATCTGCTGGACCATCGCTTCCTTGAAGGGCTCCAGCACCTCGATCTCGTAGGATTCCGGCAGACCGCCCTGGCGCTTGGCCAGGCCGGCTTCCTCGTAGGTGAGGCCGTAGCGCCGCATGACCTCGTCGGTCAGCTGCTTGCCGCCGAACACCTGCTCGCGCGAGTAGATCGTGCGCTGGTTCTTCAGCACGATCAGCGTGGTCATGGTGGCGCCGACATCGATCATGGCCACCAGCGCGTCGCGGCTGACCGAAAGCTGGTCTGCAATCAGGCCAAAAGCGTTTTCCATCGCGAACGCCTCGACATCGATGACCCGCGCGGCAAGACCGCCCAGGTCGAGCGCGGCGACGCGCATGTCCACGTTTTCGGTGCGCGAGGCGGCCAGCAGCACGTTGACCATCTCGGGATTGTCGCGGATCGGACCGATCACCTCGAAATCGAGGCTGACTTCCTCGATCGGATAGGGAATGTACTGGTTGGCCTCGGCCTGGATCTGGCTTTCCAGATCCTCGTCCGACAGCTCGGCCGGCATCGGGATGACCTTGGTGATCACTGCCGATCCTGCGACCGCCGCCGCGGCGAAGCGGGTCCTGGCACCCGAGCGCGCGAGCGCGCGCCGGATCGCCTCACCCACGGCCTCGACCTCGACGATGCCTTTCTCGACCACGGCATTGGGCGGCAGCGGTTCGACCGCGTAGTGCTCGACGCGGTAACGCGTCCCCGCCTGGCTCAACTGCAGCACCTTGACCGCAGTCGAACTGATGTCGACGCCGACCAGTGGTGCCGATTTGGGAGTGAACAAGCCCACGTTTTCCCCCTTGCCACGCGCGGTTACGAGCGAAAGATGCGCAACAACATTAGATCGTAAAGTTAACGGATTGGCAACGCCCCGGCTTCTATCCCACAACCGGCTGATTTTCAAATGTTTTCATTTCAAACACTGCGATCCGTGAGCCGCAGCGCGCTATCGAGCCACCGGCTGCGCATCTATACTCCGCCCTTCCCGCCGCCTGCCTAGACAGCGATCACACTCCCCGCGGCCATGCCCCTACTCAAACGTTTGCTGCGCTATGCGCTGCTGCTCACCCTGCTCGGCGCCGTGCTCGGCACGGCTGCGCTCGGCATCGCCTACTGGATTCTCGCCCCGCGCCTGCCCTCGGTGGCCATACTCAAGGACGTCGAGATGCAAGTGCCGATGCGCGTGGTCAGCGCCGACGGCAAGCTGATCGCCACGTTCGGCGAAACCCGGCGTATTCCGGTAACGATCCAGCAGGTGCCCGCGCACGTCAAAGACGCCTTTCTGGCCGCCGAGGACGCCGATTTCTACCACCATCCCGGCGTCGACGTCTGGGGCACCCTGCGCGCCGCGCTGCACGTGCTGATCAGTGGCGGCGAAAAGGTCCAGGGCGGCAGCACCATCACCCAGCAGGTGGCGCGCAACTTCTTCCTCAGCCCGGAAAAAAGCTACACGCGCAAGCTGATGGAGTGGTTCCTGGCCTTTCGCATCGAGCACGAGCTGACCAAGGACGAGATCCTCGACCTTTACCTCAACAAGATCTTCCTCGGCCATCGAGCCTACGGCGTGGCCGCAGCCGCCGAGTACTACTACGGCAAGACGCTCGACCAGCTGAGCATCGCCCAGTGCGCGATGCTGGCATCGCTGCCCAAGTTCCCATCGACCGGCAACCCGGTCACCAATCGCCCCAAGGCGGTCGAGCGACGCAACTACGTGCTGGGCCGCATGCTCGAGGTCGGCTTCATCAGCAAGGCTCAGTACGAGCAGGCCGTCCATGAGCCGGACGACGCCTTTCCGCACGAGCCGCCGGTCCAGGTCGAGGCGCCCTACGTGGCCGAAATGGCGCGGCTGGCGGCGATCGCGCAACTGGGCAATCGCGCGCTGACCGACGGCTATGTGGTCAAGACCACGATCGTCAGCAGCATCCAGAACGATGCCAACAACGCGGTGCGGTCGGAGCTGCTGGCCTACGATCATCGCCACGGCTGGCGCGGACCCGAAGCTCACGTCGAACTGCCGCCCGGCAGCGGGCCGCAGGCGCGCAGTCGGGCCCTCGCGGCGCTGTATCCGGTCGCCGGCCTGGTCCCGGGTATCGTCAGCGAGAGCAATGCCGCGCGCGCGCATGTCTTCCTGGCGGACGGCCAGACCGTGGACCTTGATCTGGCGGCCGTCGCCTGGGCACGCCCCTACATCAACGACAGCCGCATGGGGCTCGCGCCCAAACGCGTGGATCAGGTGCTCAAGCGCGGCGACGTGGTGCGCGTGGCGCTGGATGCCGATGGTCACTGGCAGCTGGCGCAATTGCCCAAGGCGCAGGCGGCGCTGGTGACGCTGCGGCCCGACGACGGCGCGATCGAGGCTCTGGTCGGCGGTTTCAGCTATACCCAGAGCAAGTTCAATCGCGCCACCCAGATCGCGCGGCAGCCCGGCTCCAGTTTCAAGCCGTTCCTGTACTCGGCCGCCTTCCAGCGCGGTTTCACGCCGGCATCGATCATCAATGACGCGCCATTGGTGTTTGCAGACCCCTCGGCCAAGAACGGCGAATGGACGCCAGCCAACGACGACGACAAGTTCGAAGGGCCGATGCGCCTGCGCGAGGCGCTGGCGCAGTCGAAGAATCTGGTGACCATTCGCCTGGTGGACGCCATCGGCGTGCCCTACGCACGCCAGTACGTGACGCGCTTCGGCTTCCGACCCGACGCCATACCCGACAACCTCTCGTTGTCACTGGGTACGGCATCGGTCTCGCCGATGGAAATGGCGCGCGGCTATGCGGTGTTCGCCAACGGCGGCTTTCTGGTGAATCCCTATTTCGTCAGCGAGATCGACGACCGCGACGGCAAACCGGTGTACATCGCCAATCCGCCACGCGCCTGCCGCGACTGCCCGCAGCGCCTGCTGGCGGACGCCCAGGCCGGCGGAGCGCGCACCCCGACGACGGTCGCCAGCGCGCCCACGGCGCCGGCGCTGAGCAACGGCCTCAGTCAGCCGGCACCGTTGCAGGGGCCGGTACCGCTGCGACTGGCGCCGCGTGTGATCGGCCCGCGCAACGACTATCTGATCGCGTCGCTGATGCAGAGCGTGATCCGCCACGGTACCGGCGTGGCGGCGATGGCGCTGGGACGCAGCGACCTCTCCGGCAAGACCGGCAGCACCAACGATTTCCGCGACGGCTGGTTCTCCGGGTTCAACACCGACATCGTCACCACCGTGTGGGTGGGTTTCGACGACTATGGTTCGCTGGGCCACGGCGAGTTCGGCGCGCGCACGGCACTGCCGATCTGGATGCAGGTGATGGGCGATGCGCTGCAGGGGCAGCCGCCGGCGCCGCTGCCGATGCCGCCCGGCATCATCACCGCGCTGATCAACCGCGAAACCGGCCTGCCCGCGGCGCCCGACGATCCGCTGGCGATGCCGGAAATCTTCCGCGTCGAGGACTACGACCGCCTCAAGGCGCAGTCGCCGATCACGCCCAAGCAGGACAAGAAAGCCTACGACGTCTTCTGATGGCGCGCGGCCGACATTCCTCTCGCCAAGGTAACGACCGGCAGCAGCTGCGGCGTCGCGTGGCGCTGGAGGCGGCACGTCTGATCAGCGAACACGGCATCCGCGATTACGGCCACGCCAAGCGCCGCGCCGCCGACCGCCTCGGTGTCTGGGACGAGCAGGCGCTGCCGCGCAACGCGGAGATCGAGGACGCCCTGCGCGAGCATCAGCGCCTGTTTCAGCCCGCATCGCAGCCGCAAGCCCTGCGCGTTCGGCGCGCGGGCGCGCGGACGGCGATGCGGTTTCTGGCTCGCTTCGAACCGCGTCTGGTCGGTGCCGTGCTCGAGGGCACCGCCGACACGCACTCGGCGGTCTGCCTGCATCTCTTCAGCGACGACACTGATGCCGTCGCGCTGTTTCTCACTGATCGCGGAATCAGTGCCGAAACGCAGTCCCGTCGCATCCGCCTCGACCGCGAGCGCGAACTGCTGGTGCCGGTGCTGCTGTTCGCTGCCGACGATCTGAGCTTCGATCTGACCGTGCTGCCGCTGGACGCGCTGCGCCAGGCGCCGCTGGACCCCATCGACGGCCGCCCGCTCGCCCGCGCTTCCCTCGCCGCGCTGGATGCGCTGCTGCGGGAAGGCGCTGGCGGCGGCGACCGGCCTGCGCGCGACAAGCCGGGCTGATCGGCCGCGCAACCGGTGCGGCCCAGGAATCCTGCCCGATCAGCAGCTCAGGCCATGGCGCCCCGTCCGGAAACGGCAAGCCCCGGGCGGGCCGGGGCTTCGTTGACGCAACGCGGGAGGTGGCACCGCGATTCAGCGCACCTCGATCGGCCGATAGTCGCGCGCAGCAGCGCCGACATAGACCTGACGCGGGCGGCCGATCTTGGTATCGGGTGTTTCCTGCTGCTCGATCCAGTGCGAGATCCAGCCGGCGGTGCGGGCAATCGCGAACATCACCGTGAACATTTCGGTCGGGATCTTCAGCGCCTTGTAGATGATGCCGGAGTAGAAATCGACGTTCGGATACAGTTTGCGCTCGATGAAATAATCGTCCTTGAGCGCGGCTTCCTCGAGCTTCATCGCCACGTCGAGCAGCGGGTCGGAAACACCCAGTTCGTCAAGCACGCGATAGCACATCGTGCGGATGATCTTGGCGCGTGGATCGAAGTTCTTGTAGACGCGGTGGCCGAAGCCCATCAGACGGAAGCCGGAGTTCCTGTCCTTGGCGCGCTCGACCGCCTTGCCCACGCCCTTCACGTCGCCGATCTCGGCCAGCATCCTCAGCACCGCCTCGTTGGCGCCGCCATGAGCCGGACCCCACAGCGCTGCGATGCCGGCGGCGACGCTGGCGTAGGGATTGGCGCCGGTGGAGCCGACCAGCCGTACCGTCGAGGTGGACGCGTTCTGCTCGTGATCGGCGTGCAGAATGAAAAGCAGGTCCAGCGCCTTCGACGCCACCGGGCTCAGGTCGAGCGGTTCGCTGGGCACCTCGAACATCATGTGCAGGAAGCGCGTGCAGTAATCGAGGTTGTTGCGCGGATAGCGCATCGGCCAGCCGATCGAATAGCGATAGCAGGCGGCCGCGATGGTCGGCATCTTCGCGATCAGGCGGATCGCGGCCAGCTTGCGGTGCGCCGGATCGTTGATGTCGATCTTGTCGTGATAGAACGCCGACAGCGAGGCGATCGCCGCACAAAGCATCGCCATCGGATGCGCATCGTGGTGGAAGCCGCGCAGGAAGAAGCGCATCGACTCGTGCATCATCGTGTGATGCGTGACTTCGTGCTCGAACTCCGAAAATTCGGCGGCCGTCGGCAATTCGGCATTCAGCAGAAGATAGGCGACCTCGAGGAAATTCGAGTCGGCCGAGAGCTGCTCGATCGGGTAACCCCGATACATCAGCACGCCGGCATCGCCGTCGATGTAGGTGATCGCGCTGCGACAACTGGCGGTGGACATGAAGCCGGGATCGTAGGTGAAGCAGCCGGTCTCGCGGTACAGCTTGCCGATGTCGAGCGCGGCGGGACCCACCGTGCCGTGCACGGCCGGCAGATCGACGCTGATCTGACGTGCCTCGTCGGTCAGTTTGTAGGTTGCATCGGTCACGGCAGACTCCTGGCTGCGAGCGTCGGATCCGCTGGGGCGCGGCGGCGCCGGGTGGGACAAGTCAGATCGCGCGAGCCGCGGCGCGCGGCACGTGGAACGCAAGTTTCAAACTCGCGTTCGGACACCCGGAATTATGGCACAGCGGCGTCATGCGGACGTGGCGCGAAACCGCCCCGAACGGGCCCGTCAGGCGGCGGCGCGCGCGGCATCCCGCCCCGCGGCGATCACTTCTTGGCAGCGGCGTAGCGGCGGCGGAACTTGTCCACGCGACCGGCCGAGTCGACGATCTTGTGCTGGCCGGTGTAGAACGGATGCGAGGCGCTGGAGATTTCCACCTTGATCAGCGGATACTCGTTGCCGTCCTCCCATTTGACCGTTTCCTTGCTGGTCATGGTCGAGCGGGTGAGGAAGGCAAAATTGGCGGTCATGTCGTGGAACACGACCTGCTGATACGGCGGATGGACGTCGGACTTCATGGCGGGTCCTGCAAGACCGGAAAAGACCGGCATTGTAGCCCGGAGCCGCCACGGCGGGCAATTGGCTCACGCAATGGCGCCCAGCGCGCTCGCGACCAGAGCCTCGAAGCGCGCCTGATCCACGGCCATGACGATGCGCGCATTGGCGCCGGCGCTGCCGCGCCGTTCCCAGTCCACGATGGTGCTGCCGCGGGTCAGCGCGCCGTCCAGTTCCACCGCCACGTGACGCTCCTCGCCCGCGGTCACCAGACCCGGATCGAGCGCCACCGCCATCGCCAGCGCATCGGCCGCGAGCAAACCCGCGCGGCCTCGCGCACGGCTGAAGTCGCGTACCTTGCGCGAAATCGCCGCGTAGAAGCGCGCGCGCGGATCATCCGTCGCCAGCCAGGCTTCGCAACGCGCGAAATCGAGTGCGTGGCGCGCGGTCAGTTCCCAGTCGACCAGTTCGAACCGCGGCCAGGCACTGAAGACGATCGCCGCCGCCTCGGGATCGAAGCCGATATTGAACTCGGCCGCCAGCGAGGTATTGCCGCGGCCGCTGACCGCCCCGCCCATCACCACCAGGCGCGGAACGCGTTGCGGCAGCGTCGGGTCGAGCCGCAGCGCCAGCGCCAGATTGGTCAGCGGCGCCAGGGCGACGATGGTCATTTCGCCGGCATGCTCGCGACTGATCCGCAGCATCGCCAGCGCGGCATGCTCGCCGGCAGCCATGCGCCGCGAGGGGAGATAGCCGGTATCGCCGAAGCCGTCCGCGCCATGGACGTGGGCGGCGTCGGCGGCAGCTCGCACCAGCGGCAGCGGGCAACCGGCGAACACCGGGATATCGGCGCCGAGGACATCGCAGAGCTTGAGCGCATTCGACACGGTGTGGTGGAGGCCGACATTGCCGGCGGCAATGCTCAGCCCTGCGATGCGGCCATGGCGATGCGCCATCAGGATTGCCAGCGCGTCGTCCACGCCGGGGTCGGTATCGATCAGCAGCCATGGCGTCACGGTGCACCCTCCGCGAAAGCGGTCAATGCTCAAGCCTGCGCGAATCGCGCGGTACCGCCAACCCAGCGCGCCTGCAGGCGATCGGCGGCATCGGGATACTCGGCCAGCAAGACATCGGCGACGTGGCGCACCGCGGGCAGCAGATCGGCATCGCGCAGCAGGTCGGCGACACGAAAGACCATGTCGCCGGTCTGGCGCGTGCCCAGCACCTCGCCGGGACCACGCAGCTCGAGATCCTTCTCCGCGATGCGAAATCCGTCAGCGGTCGCGCGCAGCACGGCCAGCCGCTCGCGCGCCAGCGTCGACAGCGGCGTGCGATAGAGCAGCACGCAGCTGGACGCGGTACTGCCACGACCGACACGGCCGCGCAGCTGGTGCAGTTGCGCCAGCCCCAGACGCTCGGCGTTCTCGATTACCATCAAGCTGGCGTTGGGCACATCGACGCCGACCTCGATCACCGTCGTCGCCACCAGCAGCGCGATGGCACCCGCCTTGAAGGCCTGCATCACCGCCTGCTTCCCGGCCGCCTTCAGGCGACCATGCACCAGCGCGACGGCAAGTCCGGGCAGCGCAGCGGAAAGCTCGGCGTAAACCACCTCGGCGGCCTGTGCGGCCAACTGCTCGTTCTCCTCGATCAGCGTGCAGACCCAGTAGGCCTGGCGCCCGGCCGTGCAGGCCTCGCGGATGCGCCCGATCACCTCGTCGCGGCGACGGTCGGCGATCGCCACCGTGTGCACCGGGCTGCGCCCGGGCGGCAACTCGTCGATCACCGAGACATCGAGGTCGGCGCAGGCGGTCATCGCCAATGTGCGCGGGATCGGCGTCGCGGTCAGCACCAGCTGGTGCGGCATCCGGCCCCCGCCGCGTCCCTTTTCGCTCAGCGCCAGACGCTGATGCACGCCGAAACGATGCTGCTCATCGATGATCGCCAGCCCCAGTCGCGCGAAGCGCACGCCTTCCTGCATCAGCGCGTGCGTGCCGACGACCACCGCGGCGCCCGATGCAACCCGCGCCAGGGCCGCCTGGCGCGCTCGGCCCTGCACCTTGCCGGCCAGCCAGGCGATTTCGAGACCCAGCGGTTCGAACCAGGCGCGCAGGTTGAGCAGATGCTGCTCGGCCAGCAGTTCGGTCGGTGCCATCAGCGCCACCTGATAGCCGGCCGCCACCGCGACCAGGGCGGCCTGGGCCGCGACGACGGTCTTGCCGCTGCCGACGTCGCCCTGCACCAGCCGCAGCATCGGCACCGGCGTGGCCAGGTCGCACGCGATCTCGGCGCTCACGCGCCGCTGTGCGGCGGTCAGCTTGAATGCCAGTCCGCGCTCGAACGCAGCGTTCAGTCTGTCGCCACCGCTCAGCACGGGTGCCGCCTGCGCGCGCACGCGCTGGCGCAGACGACGCAGGCCGATATGGTGGGCCAGCAGTTCCTCGAAGGCCAGCCGCCGTTGCGCCGGATGCGTTCCGGCTCGCAGCGCGTCGAGGTCGGCGTCGACGGACGGGCGGTGCACCTCGAGCAGCGCCGCACGCAGCGGGATCAGTTGCAGCGGCGCGCGCAACCCGGCCGGAATCAGCTCCAGCTCGGCATCAGCGGGTAGCCGGTCCAGCGCACGCGCAACGGCACCGGCGAGACGTCGCGGACCGATCGCTTCGGCAGCCGGGTACACCGGCGTCAGACGCTCGTCCAGAGCCGGCACCGCCGCGGCATCGACGCGGCGGTACTGCGGATGCACGATCTCCGGGCCGTGCGCGCCATGGCGCACTTCGCCGTAGCAGCGCAACCGCTGGCCGGGAGCGAACTGCTCGGCCTGGCTGCGACTGAAGTGGATGAAGCGCAGCAGCAGGGTGGCGCCCGATTCATCGTCCAGCGCCACCCGCAACTGTGGGCGAAAGCGGAAGCTGCGCTCGACCGCCGACACCGTGCCCTCGACCTGCGCGCGCTGTCCCGGCAGCAGCCCGGCAATCGCGGTGATGCGCGTCCGGTCCTCGTAGCGCAGCGGCAGGTGGAACCACAGGTCCTGCACGCGTTCCAGTCCGCGCTGCGCCAGCGCGGCGGCCAGTGCCGGACCGACTCCGCGCAGGGTCGCCAGCGGCTGCTCCGCCGCCGGACCGACGGTGGATGCGGCGGGCGCAGCGGCGCTCATGCGCAGGCAGCCTCAGCCCAGCACCAGCACGGCCTCGATCTCGACCGCCGCGCCGCGCGGCAGCGCCGCGACACCGACGGTCGCCCGCGCCGGATACGGCGGTGCAAAGTACTCCGCCATCACCGCGTTGACGGCCGCGAAGTGACCGAGATCGACAAGGTAGATGCCGATGCGCACCGCGTCCGCCAGCGAGCCGCCCGCCGCCTCGGCCACCGCCGCGAGATTGTCGAAGCAGCGGCGCGTCTGCGCGGCGATGTCACCCGCCACCAGCACGCCGCTCAGCGGGTCGAGCGGAATCTGCCCCGAGAGATACACCGTCCGGACGGCGCGCACGGCCTGCGAGTAGGGGCCGATCGCGGCGGGCGCGCGATCGGTCGCGATGATGCTGCGGTCCATGGTGGAAACTCCGGTGGCTGGAGCGCCAGCATACGCAAGGCGCCCGACGCGGGAAACGTCAGACCGGGTGGCGATAGACGCCATGCACCACCGGCGCACGGCGCACGCGACGCATGACGTCGGCGAGGTTCTTGCGGTTCTTCACCTCGATGGTGAACAGCAGCGTCGCGGCCGTGCTGTCGCGCTCGCTGTACTCGACGTTCTCGATGTTGGAGCCCGCTTCCGCGATCGCCGCGGCGACCGTGGCCAGCACGCCGGGCCGGTTGAGCACCTCGATGCGCAGCTGCACCTTGTAATCGCCCTGCACGCGGTGGTCCCAGTCGATCTCGATGCAGCGTTCGGGCGTCTTGCGCAACTCGGCGGCATTCGGGCACTCGAGCCGGTGCACGACGATGCCCTTGCCGGTGGACAGGTAGCCGAAAATCGCATCGCCGGGCAGCGGATGGCAGCAGTTGCCGAAGCTGAGCACGCCGCGTTCCGCCCCGGTGATGGTGATCTTCTCGCGCGCGTGCGGCGCGCTGCGGGCGGCCGCAGGACCGGCGGCGGCCAGCAGTTGCAATGCGATCTGATCGGGCATGCGATTGCCCAGCGCGATCTCGGCCAGCAGTTCCTCCAGGCGCCGGTAGCGGCTGTCCTCGAGAAAGCGCTGCAGCACCGCGGGCGGAATCGTGTCGAGGCTGGTCGAGAGCGCCGACAGCGCGCGATCAAGCATGCGATGTCCGAAGTCGACGGCGTCCTCGTGCTGCAGCTTTTTCAGATGATTGCGGATGGCGGTTCGCGCCTTGCCGCTGACCACGAATTCCAGCCACTGGGGACTGGGCTGCGCCGACGGGGCGGTGACGATCTCGACACCCTGACCGGAGGACAGCCGCGTGCGCAGCGGCGCGAAACCGCCGTCAACGCGCGCCGCGACGGCATGATCGCCGACATCGGTATGGACCGCATAGGCGAAATCGAGCGCGGTGGCGTTGCGCGGCAGCGAGAGGATGTCGCCGCGCGGCGTGAACAGGTAGACCTCGTCCGGAAACAGATCGATCTTGACGTTTTCGATGAACTCCAGCGAAGACGCCGTCGCTGCCTCGCGATCAGCCAGTCCGGCGATCCATTCGCGCGCACGTGCCTGGGCGCCATTGGGCGGCTGCGACTCGGTCTTGTAGGCCCAGTGCGCGGCGATGCCACGCTCGGCGATGGTGTCCATGTCCTCGGTGCGGATCTGGATCTCGATCGGCGCGCCGAACGGCCCGAACAGCACGGTATGCAACGACTGGTAGCCGTTGGCCTTGGGGATCGCGATGAAATCCTTGAAGCGCGCGTCCAGCGGCTTGTACAGCGCGTGCACGGCGCCCAGCGCCTGATAGCAGTGCATCACGCTGTCGGTGACGATGCGGAAACCGAAAACATCCATCACCTGCGCGAACGACTTGTGCTCGGCGTGCATCTTGGCGTAGACGCTCCACGGCGCCTTGATCCGGCTGACCAGCCGTGCCGCGATGCCCTCGGCCGCGAGACGCTCGGCCAGCGCGGTTTCGATCTTCGCCATCGCCTCGCGCCGGTTGCCCAGCGCCGCCTGGATGCGCGCGCCGATCACGCGATGGCGGCCGGGATGGAGCGCCCGGAATCCGAGATCCTGCAACTCGGACTTGACCAGGTTCATGCCCAGCCGCTGCGCGATCGGCGCATAGATCTCCAGCGTCTCGACGGCGATGCGCCGGCGCGCGTCGGCGTCCTTGGCATCGAGCGTGCGCATGTTGTGCAGGCGATCGGCCAGCTTGATCAGGATCACGCGCAGGTCGCGTGCCATCGCCAGCAGCATCTTGCGGAAGCTTTCGGCGGTGGCCTCCTGGCGACTGGCGAAGCGCACCTTGTCCAGCTTGGTCACGCCGTCGACCAGCTCGGCGACCACGCTGCCGAACTCGGCCTCCATCGCCGTGCGGTCGAAGGCGGTGTCCTCGAGGGTGTCGTGCAGGATCGCGGCGATGATCGTTTCCGCATCCATGCGCTGATCGGCGAGCAGGCCCGCGACCGCAACCGGATGCGTGATGTAGGGCTCGCCGCTGAGCCGGGTCTGCCCGGCGTGCGCCTCGGCGCCGCGCCGGAACGCGCCGCGCACGCGCAGGATCTGATCGGCAGGCAGGTACGACGCGAGCTTGGATTCCAGCGCGCGCACATACTCGGGAACCGGACCGGCGCCCGCGCGCGTCAGATTCGCGGCCGCCTCCATGTGCGTCCGGGCCGCCGGCTCAGGCGGCCTCCGCGCTTGGACAGCGGCCGTCGGAAGGCATCAGTCGTCCCCGCCCTTGGACAGATCGTCGTCGGCGGCGACCTCGGCGGCAGCCCATTCCAGCGCCTCGCGCTCGGCGCGCTCGCGCTCGATGCGCTCGATCTCGTCGATCGTGGTCTGGTCGATGCGACGTTCGCCGATCTCGCGCAGCGCCACCACGGTCGGCTTGTCGTGCTGCGGATCGACCCGCGGCTCGGCGCCCTTGGACAGCTGGCGCGCGCGCTTGGTCGCCATCAGCACCAGCTCGAAACGGTTGTCAACGACCTCGAGACAGTCTTCTACGGTAATGCGTGCCATTTCAAAACCTTTTAGTTACAGAAACTTAAATGGGCTGCAAGTGTAGCGGCGCGTAGCTGGTGCTGGCAATGCGCGCGCCGGCGCCGATTTCACCAGCGCCCGCCACGATGGTGTACTTGATAGTTTATTATGGCCGCCCTGATCGCCCACAGCCGGATCCCTCATGCCCATGTTGCCCCGCCCGCGCCTGCTCGATCGCACTGCGCTGGCCATCGCCCTGCTCGGCCTTGCCGGTTGTGCCATCCAGCCGCCCAAGACCGAGGACCCGTGGCAGCACTTCAATCGCAAGACCTTCGCCTTCAACGAGAAGGTCGACAAGGCCGTGGTGCGACCGGTTGCCGTGGGCTACCGCAAGATCACCACGGCGACGATGCGCAAACTGATCGGCAACTTCTATTCCAACATCGAGCTGCCGGTGAGCATCGTCAACGATCTGCTGCAGGTGCGACCGGCGGGCGCGGCGCGCAATACCGGACGCTTCGCGGTCAACACCACGATCGGTCTGCTGGGCTTTTTCGATCCCGCCAGCGAGCTCGGCCTGACCCTGGACAAGACCGACTTCGGTGTGACTCTGGCGCGCTGGGGCGTACCCGACGGGCCCTACATGGTGCTGCCGCTGCTGGGCCCGACCACGGTCCGCGATGTGTGGGCGTGGCCGGTGGACAGCTATCTGCTCGATCCGATGTCCTGGTACGCGCGCGAGCACCGCTTCCGCTACTACGCCGAGTACCTGCCGATCATGCTGTATTACGTGCAGCTGCGCGCGAGCTTCATCGATTCCGAGAGCTTCCTCAACTCGGCCTACGATCCCTACCTGATGACCCGCGACGCCTATCTGCAGCGGCGCACCTACCTGATCTATCACGGCAACCCGCCGGCCGCGATCATCGAACAGATGCAGGGCCTCAACGACAGTTCCAGCGACGACATCGACCAGCTGCTGCAGCAGCAGCAGGCCTACGAACAGGGCAAGAACGGCAAAGCCGCGGCAACCACTCCGGCAACGGCTCCGGCACCCGCGGCGTCGACCGCGTCCCCGGCATCCGCGGCCAGTTCGGCAGCACCGGCCGGGTCAGGCCGCGTGCCGGCACCCGCCACGGCCAGCAGCGTCATGGCGCCCGCTGCGGCGTCCAGCACTCACTGAGTCGCATCCGGAACCGGCCGCGGGAAGCGGCCGGGCGCAAGCCATGCGGTCAGCCGCGAGCCGCGGCGTCCAGCAGATCCTCGACCTCGCAAACGCGCGCCAGCGCGCGCAGACCTTCGGGCAGCGCGCTGACCCGCAGCGCGCGGCCGTGCGCGCGGCGGTCGGCGATCCATGCCAGCACGCAGGCCAGCGCCGCGCTGTCGGCCCGCTCCAGCCCGCCGAGATCAAGGACGGTGATGCCGTCCGCGTGCAGGGCGCGGGCGACTTGCGCATGGCAGGCGGCGGCGTTGGCGAAGCCGAGCGTGCCGGCCAGCGCCAGGGTGCCGGCTTGCGGCTGCTGCAGATGGCAGACGCCGTCGCTCACCCCGCGCCACCCTGCTTGTTGAGGGTATCGATGGCCTTGCCGCCCTGCGACTCCAGGCGCGTGATCAGGGCATCGAGGCTGCTGCGGCGGATTTCCTCGCCGACCTGACTGCGGAAGTTGGCGATATAGGAAATGCCCTCGATGATCACGTCGTAGGCCTGCCACTGACCGTTCAGCGCGCGATGGAACACGTAATCCACGGCAACCTTCTTGCCGTCGTTGAGCACCACCTCGGTGCGCACGATCTGGCGCCGCGCGTCACCACCGGCCCGCGCCGGAAGCACCTGCACGCGACCGCGGGTGTAGTTCAACAGCCCCTCGGCATAGCGCTGCGTGATCGAGTTGTAGAACGCATTGGCAAAGCGCTCGCGCTGCTGCGGCGTGGCGGTACGTGCGTAACGGCCCAGCACCAGCAGCGAGGCGTACTGCACGTCGAAATGCGGCAGCAGGATGCGGTTGATGGTCGCGATCAGCTTGGGACGGTCGTTCTTGAGTTCGGCCTGGTGGCCGTCGATGGCCTGGCCGAGCTGGTCGGCGATCGACTGCACGATCTGCTGCGGGGTCTGCTGTGCAGCGGCAGCCGCTGCAGGGGTGGCAGTCTGTGCGGCAACCGGCGCCGCGGTCGCGGCAACAAGGGTAACGGCGAAGGCAAATGCGAGCGTGCGCAACATGGGAGTTCTCCTGCGCGGCAGCGATCGCCGCGTGTCGATCGAGGGGTGCATGGGTTAACCGCCGCTCTTGCCGCCGGCAGCGCCGGTACTGCTGCTCTTGGCGGGCGACGAGCCGCCGACCAGGAACTTGCCGATCAGGTCCTCGAGCTGCATCGCCGACTGGGTGTTGATGATGCGGCTGCCGTTCTTGAGCACGCTCGGCGAACCGCCCGGCGACAGCGCGACGAACTGGTCGCCGAGCAGGCCGCTGGTCATGATCTTGGCGAACGAGTCGTCGGGGATGTCGTTGTAGCGGGTGTCGATGGCCAGCGTGACCTTGGCTTCCATGCTCTGGCTGTCGAGCTGGATCGATTTGACCGAACCGACGCGCACGCCGGCGACCTTGACCGGCGCGCGGTCCTTCAGCGAGCCGACGTTGTCGAACTGCGCGACCACGTCATAGGTCGGCCCGGAACTGAAATTGGCCACCGATGAGGTCTGGGTGGCGAGATAGGCCAGCGCGGCAAAGCCCAGCAGGATGAACAGGCCGGTGCCGGCGGCAAAGGAGCGGCGGGGATTCACGGCGGAGGCCCTCTCACATCAGGAATGCGGTCATGACGAAATCCAGCGCCAGCACGACGATGGACGCGAACACCACCGTGCGGGTGGTGGCATAAGCCACGCCCTCGCTGGTCGGTGGTGCGGTGTAACCCTGAAACACGGCGATCAGCGATACCACGACGCCAAAGGCCAGCGCCTTCCAGGTGCCGTTGGCGATGTCCTTCCAGACATCGACGTTGGAGGTCATGTTCGACCAGAACGTGCCGTTGTCCACGCCCAGCCAGGTGACGCCGACCAGGTGCGCGCCGAGCAGGCCGAGCATGCTGAAGACATTGGCCAGCAGTGGCATCGCGATCACGCCGGCGAGAAAGCGCGGCGTGGCGACGAAAGCGATCGGATCGACCGCCATCATCTCCATCGCGGCCAGCTGGTCGGTGGCGCGCATCAGGCCGATCTCGGCGGTCATCGCGGTACCGGCGCGGCCGGCGAACAGCAGCGCGGTGATCACCGGGCCCAGTTCACGATACAGCGACAGCGCCACGACGGTGCCCAGCGCGGCGGTGCCGCCGAAGATCGACAGCGTGTAGTAGAGCTGCAGCGCCAGCACCATGCCGACGAACAGGCCGCTGATCATGATGATCACCAGGCTCATCGCGCCGACGAACCAGATCTGGCGCGAGATCTCGCGCAGGTAACGCAGGCTGCGCGGAATCGCGCCGAGCATGTTGAGCAGGAACAGGCCGCAGTCGCCAACCTGCGCCAGCCCGTCCACCAGCATGCCGCCGCGCGGTGGCCTGGACTTCATGTCGGCACTCATGCCGCCGCTCCCGTGAAGCCCAGCGCGGCGGCGTAGTCGCCGGCCGGGTACTGGAACGGCACCGGACCGTCGGCCTCGCCGCCGAAGAACTGCCGCGTCCAGTCCGATTCGCCGCGTGCGAGTTGCTGCGGCGTGCCCGAGGCGACCAGCCGGCCGTTGGCGATCAGATGCACGAGGTCGGCGACCTGGCGCACGGCGGCGAATTCGTGCGCGACCAGGATCGAGGTGATGCCGAGCGTGCGGTTGAGGGTACGGATCAGCTTCAGCACCTGGTTGAGCGCGATCGGATCGAGGCCGACGAAAGGCTCGTCGTAGAGGATCAGCATCGGATCGAACACGATCGCACGCGCCAGCGCCACGCGCCGCGCCATGCCGCCGGACAGCTCGCTGGGCATCAGTCGCGCCGCGCCGCGCAGGCCCACCGCCTGCAGCTTGGTCAGCACGATGTTGCGCAGCAGGACCTCGGGCAGCCGCGCGTGCTGGCGCAGCGGAAAGGCGACGTTCTCGAACACGTCGTAGTCGGTCAGCAGCGCCGAGTTCTGGAACAGGTAGCCGATGCGCTCGCGCAGCGCATACAGCGCCTCGCGACCCAGCGTCGGCACGTTCTGGCCGTCCACGCGCAGGGTGCCGCGGTCGGGCCGCATCTGTCCGGTGATGTGTTTCAGCAGTGTGGTCTTGCCGGTGCCGCTGGGGCCCATGATGGCGGTGACCTTGCCGCGCGGGATGTCGAGGCTGAGGCCGTCGAACACGGCCTTGCCGCTGAGCATCGTGGTCAGGTCGCGGACCTCGACCAGGGCATCGGCGACGGCTTCGATCGGCATGGAGGCGGGTGTCATCGCGGAAAAATGAACTCGAAGGTACAGGACACACCGCGGCGCGCCAAGCAGCCGGATTCAGCCGTCTTTCAGCAGCGCGTCGAGCAGCGCCAGCGGCCGCGGCCAAAGCAGCGGCGCGCGCTGACGCACGGCGCGCACGATCGCGCTCAGATCCTCCAGCGCCCGCTCGAAGCGGTCGTTGACGATCCAGTACTCGAACTCGCCGGCGTGGCGCAGTTCTTCGTGGGAATTGTGCAGCCGGCGCGTGATCACCGCGTCGCTGTCGGCGCCGCGCGCGCGCAGGCGCCGCTCCAGCTCGGCGCGCGAGGGCGGCAGGATGAAGATGCCGACGCAATCCGGCATCGCCGCGCGGATCTGCCGCGCGCCCTGCCAGTCGATCTCCAGCAGTACGTCACGGCCGGCAACGAGTTCGCGCTCGACCGCCGCGCGCGAGGTGCCATAGAGATTGCCGTGCACCTCGGCGTGCTCGAGCAGCGCACCGGCGGCACGCAGCCGCCCGAACGCGTCGCGATCGACGAAATGGTAATGGCTTCCCTCGCTCTCGCCGGAGCGCGGCGGCCGCGTGGTGTACGAGATCGACAGCGCCATGCCCGGCTCGCGTGCGAGCAGCGCGTTGACCAGGCTCGATTTGCCCGCGCCTGAAGGCGCCGCGACGATGAACAGGGTGCCGGTCATCCGCGGATCCCCGGCGGGCAACGCACCGATGTGCGCAGCACGGAGGATGAGCTGATGCGGCAGCGGTGTATCGGCATGGTTGTACCCGGACCTCTGGTTCCGGCACGAGGTCCGGGGCTATTCGATGTTCTGCACCTGCTCGCGGATCTGCTCGATCAGCACCTTCAGCTCGACCGCGGCCTGGGTACTGCGCGGATCGACCGACTTCGAGCCCAGCGTATTGGCCTCGCGGTTGAACTCCTGCAACAGGAAGTCCAGACGCCGACCGACCGGCTCGCTGAGGGCCAGCACGCGCTGCGCCTCGGCGACATGCGCATCGAGGCGATCAAGTTCCTCGTCGACGTCCAGACGCAGCAGCTGCGCGACCAGCTCCTTCTCGATGCGCGCCGGATCGGCGGCGTCCCTGACCTCGGCCAGCAGCGCGTCGAGCTTGCCGCGCTGCGCGGTGCGAATCCCGGGCATCGCCGCACGCACCGCCGCCACCTGCGCGGCGATGCCCTGCAGGCGCTCGCTCATCACCTCGCCGAGGTGCGCGCCCTCACGCTCGCGCGCCGCGCCGAGTTCGGCCAGCGCACGATCGGCCAGCGCCAGCAAGACCGAACCCAGTTCCTGCTGGTCGGGTTCCACCTGCTCGACCACGCCGGGCAGGCGCAGCAGCTCGGTGAACTCGACGCTCAGCTCGGGGAACCGTCCGGACAGATGCAGCGCGCTGTCGGCGAGCTGACGCAGGTACGCCTCGTTGAGCCGCAGCGCACGCGTACCGCCGCCGTTACCGGGGCGCAATCGCAACGCCACGTCCACCTTGCCGCGCGCCAGCCGTTGCGCGATGCGGTCGCGCAACGCGCCTTCGAACGCGCGCAGTTCCTCGGGCAGGCGCAGCGAGACTTCCAGATAACGGTGGTTGACCGTGCGCAGCTCGAGCGTCAGCCGGCCCAGCGGCGAATCGGCATCGGCCGACGCGTAGGCGGTCATGCTGCGGATCATGCGGATTCCCGGCTGGTGATCGAAACGGGGATGGTAAGCTCGTCGACCCCGTTTCCCAAGCGATGCCGCGCATGACCCCTGCACCGCGACCCAGCGGACGCGCCGCCGATGCGCTGCGCACGCTCACGATCCAGCGCCACTACACCCGCCATGCCGAAGGCTCGGTGCTGATCGCCTGCGGCGACACCCGCGTCCTGTGCACTGCCAGCGTCGAGGAGCGCGTGCCGCCCTGGCTGCGCGGCAAGGGCGAGGGCTGGATCACCGCCGAGTACGGCATGCTGCCGCGCGCCACCCACGAGCGCAGCCAGCGCGAGGCCGCGCGCGGCGGCCAGGGCGGACGCACGATGGAAATCCAGCGCCTGATCGGCCGCAGCCTGCGCGCCTGCATCGACCGCCAGGCGCTGGGCGAGCGCGTGATCACGCTCGACTGCGACGTGCTGCAGGCCGACGGCGGCACCCGCTGCGCGGCGATCACCGGCGCCTACGTCGCGCTGGCCGACGCCATCGCCACCTTGCTCAAGCGCGGCGCGCTGAAGCGCAATCCGCTGCACGGCGCGGTGGCGGCGGTCTCGGTCGGGCTGTGGCGCGGCGAGCCGGTGCTCGACCTCGACTACGCCGAGGACAGCGCCTGCGACACCGACATGAACGTGGTGATGAACGACGGCGGCGGCATCATCGAGATCCAGGGCACCGCCGAGGGCCACGCGTTCCGCCGCGACGAGCTGGACGCCATGCTGACGCTGGCCGGCAAGGGCATCGACGCGCTGATCGCGGCACAGCGGGCGGCGCTGGCGGGATAAGGCGAAAAACCGGAAACCGGGACCGGGACCGGGACCGGGACCGGAGCAATGCTGAAAGCCTGGCCATTGTCATCCCGAGGCCGCAGGCCGAAGGATCTGACGGGCGACGGGCACCCCGCTGCATGGCCGGCCGGAATGGCCCGATGGTCGGCCGGGCGGCTCGGCCGGCCCGATGCTTCGCTGCGCAGATCCTTCGCTGCGCTAAGGGTGACAACTGGGTTGTTGTCATGAAGCCAGACCCTTCGCTTACGCTCAGGGTGACAACTGGGTTGTTGTCATGAAGCCAGACCCTTCGCTTACGCTCAGGGTGACAACTTCGTTGTCATCCTGAGGCTGAAGGCCGAAGGATCTGTTGCCGCGAAGAGGCTGATCCTGCATCGACGTTCGCGCCCGTGTACCCGCTGGAAAGATCCCTCGCTACGCTCGGGATGACAATTTCTTCTGCTCACGCCTTCCCACTTCCCCGCACCCATGTCCATCAGCCACGGCCTGCTCCCACGCATCGTTCTCGCCAGCGGCAACGTCGGCAAGCTGGCGGAACTGCGCGAGCTGTTCGCCGGCAGCGGCATCGAGCTGGTGGCGCAGTCGGCGCTGGGCGTGTCCGAGGTCGAGGAGACCGGGCTC
>JAJYTG010000085.1 GCA_021793195.1 Pseudomonadota bacterium | reverse complement strand
AAACCGCTGTGGCTGATGGCGCTTTGCGCCACCACGGCGTCGACCGCCAGGCTGCCGTCGGGCGCGAGGTGATGCGCCCAGTCGATCGCCGCGACGCCGCGATACAGCGCTTCGGCATCGGCGGCATCGAAACTCGCCAGTGGCAGCAGGACGCGACTGGCCAGCCGAGAGTGCAGGCAGGCGCGATAGGCGAGCTCCAGATCGCCCTCGAAATGCACGCCCGCCAGTGCTTCGTGCGCCGTGGTCGCGCCCAGCGCCGCGAGCTCGTCGCGCAGCAGATATTCCAGCCCCTTCGGGCAGGTGGCGAACAGCGCGCTCACGCGCCGACCTGTTCGAGAAGCAGGCCGAACTGGCGCGCGGCAAGCGCGACATGCCGCTCCAGACGATGGCTGTCAGCGACCATGGTCAGCATGCGGCGCTCGCGCCGTGCAAACGCCAGCACCTCGGCGGCCGGGCACAGCTCGTCATCCCAGCCGTGCAGCAGGGCCGCGGGCAGTCCTGCCGGCAACGCGAACGGCCGCGGATAACCGGGCAGGCGCATCGGCGTCGCCAGCAGGTAGGTCGCCGTCACCGGGCGCGCGCAGGCGGCGAGGCCCGAGACGAAGGCGCCGAAACTCGATCCCGCCAGCACCACGCGCTGGCCGACCGGTATCGCATCGATCGCGTCCAGCAGCCGCTGCAAGCGCGGCGCCGCGGCGTCCGCCAGTCCGCGCACGTCGAGATCGCGATAGTCCGGCCGCAGGGTCAGCCAGCCCAGATTCTCGGCGACCGCGGCGAGCGCGCTGACCTTGGTCGCCTGCGGGCCGCTCTCGAGTCCGTGGGAGAGAATCGCCCAGCCTTTCATGCGCGCTCCATCAATCCAGCGCCTCGAAGCGCACCGCGTCGCCGACGCGCAGCGTGCCGCTCTCGAGGATGCGCGCGGTGATGCCGCCGTGGCCGAGCATGGCCGCATAACCACCCGCGCCCAGCGCCTGCTCCATGCGCGCACAGGGCTCGCAGGGACCGGAGCCCTGCAGCAGCACGTCGCCGACGCGAAAGCGCGCGGAGCCCAGCGCCTGCACGTTGATGCCGGCGACCAGCAGATTGCGGCGCAGCCATGCGGGATCGACCGCGGCATGTCCGGCCAGCGCGGCGACCACCGGCAGATGCTCGGCCTGGATCAGCGTCACCTGGCGCCGGCCGCCGCCGGGATAGCGGTCACCGGCCAGCCCCGCGCCGGCGCGCGCCTCGACCGACGCGACGGCCAGCATCGGCACGCCGCTGGCGGGACGCAGGCCGATCCAGCGCAGCGTGCCTGCGCGCGGAAAGTTTGCGGCCAGCTTCCGCAGCGCGGCGTCCGTACTCATGGCCGCGATGATAGCAGCGGCATGCGACGGCCTTGCCGCGCGAGGCTATGCGAGACTGCGCGCATGAGTCCCGCGAACACGTCAACGCTGTCGGTGCGCGACTGGCCGTTGCCCTATGTCGATCGCCTCGCCCTGCGCGACCCTGCCGCCGTGGACCTGGCGGTGATCCACTGCACCGAGCTGCCCGATCTGGCCACCGCGCGCGCTTATGGCGAGCGCGTGCTGCATCCCTCCGGCAGCGGCAACAGCGGGCACTACTACATCGACCGCGACGGCAGCGTGCATCGTTTTGTCGTGGCCACGCGCGTCGCCCACCACGTTCGCGGTTTCAACGAACGCACGCTGGGCATCGAGCTGATCAACCGCGGACGCTGGCCGGACTGGCTGGACAGTCGCTGCCAGACCATGACCGAGCCCTACCCCGACGTGCAGATCGCTGCGCTGTGCGCGCTGCTGCGAGATCTGCGCGCGGAGCTGCCGGCGCTGCGCCGGATCGCCGGACACGAGGATCTCGACACCGGCACGGTGCCGGCCAGCGACGACGACGCCCGAACCGTGCGTCGCAAACTCGATCCGGGACCGCTGTTTCCGTGGCCGCAGGTGCTGGTGCAGACGGGGCTGGAGCGCCTGCGCTGACACGCCCCACGCTGGCATACTTGGCACTCCCCTGCGCAAGGATTCCGCGACCATGACCCGGAGCGTGGCCGACGAACTGGCCGACCTGCTCACCCTGGAGCGCCTCGAGGACAACCTGTTCCGCGGCCAGAGCCGCGATATCGGCACCCGCTACGTCTTCGGTGGCCAGGTACTGGGGCAGGCCCTTTCGGCGGCGCAACAGACCGTCGATCCGTCGCGACACGCACACTCGCTGCATGCCTATTTCCTGCGCGCCGGCGACATCGAAGCACCGATCGTTTACGCCGTCGAACGCGCGCGCGACGGCCACAGCTTCTCCTCGCGGCGGGTGCTGGCGATCCAGCACGGCCAGCCGATCCTCAACGGCTCGGTGTCGTTCCAGATCGCCGAGACCGGCGTCGAACACCAGATCGACATGCCCGCGGTGTCGCAGCCCGAGGACCTGCAGCCGCCGGCACCGCTGGCGCCCGAGGAGCTGGCGGCGCTGCCGGAAAAGGTACAGCGCTGGCTGACCCGGCGCGGTCCGTTCGAGTTTCGCCCGGTCCATCCGCGTGACGAATTGCGACCCGCCAGGCGCCCGCCGTATCAGCAGATCTGGTTTCGCCTGACCGGCACGACCGCGGGCGATGCGCGGATGCAGCGCGCGATGCTGGCCTACGCGTCGGACTTCCACCTGATCGGCACCGCCATGCTGCCGCACGGCGTGTCCTACCTCAGCCACGACCTGCAGGTGGCCAGTCTGGACCATGCGCTGTGGTTCCATCGTCCGTTCCGCGTCGACGACTGGCTGCTCTACAGCTGCGACAGCCCCAGCGCGCAGGGTGCGCGCGGCCTGACGCGCGGCCTGATCTACAGCCGCGACGGCCGACTGGTGGCTTCGAGCGCCCAGGAAGGGCTGATGCGCCTGCACCACGGGAGCTGACCGTGCGCCAGATCTACACCTCGCCGCGCCTGCACAACATCGATCGCATCGTCGCGCTGATGGCCGAGCACGGTATCGAGACCTCGGTCACCGATCGCAGCAACTATCGACACGCCAGCTACAATCGCCCCAGCTACACCGCCCGCGACAACGGCGCCGGCTGGCCCAAGGTCTGGGTGGTGCATGCCGACGATTTCACCCGCGCGCGCGCGTTGATGCGCGAGATCGGCATCGAGCCGCAGGGGCGCCACGCCGATCCTGTGCCCACGCCGCAGCCGGAAGTCAGGCCGACGCGCCGGCGCGGTGCGCTGGCGCTGCGCGTCCGCCTCGTGCTGCTGGCGACGATCGCACTGCTGATGCTGCTGATGGTCCTGCACCACGCCGGCGTCGGCTGATCAGCCATCGTCGCGTCCGGCAGCGCGCGCCAGCGCCCGCACTTCCGCCGCGCTCAGCTCGCGCCAGCAGCCCTTGCCCAGCTCGCCCAGCACCAGCGGGCCGATCGCGATGCGGATCAAGCGCAACACTTCGAAACCGAGCGCCGCCAGCAGGCGGCGCAGATGGCGATTGCGGCCTTCATCGAGCACGATCTCCAGCCACGCCGTGCGTCCGCCGCTGCGCAGCAGCGCGACTTTCTTGACCGCCAGTTGCTCGCCGCGATCGCTGACCCCGGCGCGCATGGCCTCCAGTGCAGCCGCATCGGGAACGCCGCGCACCTGCACGCGGTAGGTCTTGTCGACGTGGGTCGCCGGATCGGTCAGCGCCGCGGCCCATCCGCTGTCGTTGCTCATCAGCAGCAGGCCCTCGCTGGCGCGGTCGAGGCGACCGACCGGCGCCAGCCACGGCAGATCGGCGTCGGCGAGCAGCTGATAGACCGTCGCGCGGTCGTGTTCATCGGCGGCGCTGGTGATCAGGCCGCGCGGCTTGTTCAGGGCCAGATAGCGCGGCGCGATCGCCGTCACTTCGCGGCCATCGACCGTGATGCGGGCATCCGCCCGCGTGCGGCGTTCGGCATCGCGCACCGTGCGTCCCCCGACGCCGACGCGTCCCGCCGCGATCCAGCGCTCGGCCTCGCTGCGCGAACAGATGCCGCGACGGGCCAGCACGCGCGCCAGGCCATGACCGGTGCCGACCGCAGGGCGACGCGCAGGGGGCGCTGGTTGAGGCATCCTAGAAGATTAGCAGCGCCACATCGATGCGCTGCATCCGCCCGCAGCCTGCGGCGCGTAATCCACCGGGAGACAGCCATGTCCGAGCATCACATCACCCTCAGCTGGTCACGCGCAGATGGTCCGTTCGAGCGCGGCAACTACGTGCGCGAGCACAGCCTGCGCTTCGAAGGCGGCCAGACGCTGGAGAACTCCGCCGCCGGAGACTTCGGTGGCACCGCTCATGCCAGCAATCCCGAGGAGCTGCTGGCCGCCGCGCTGAGCTCGTGCCACATGCTGACGTTCCTCGCCGTCGCCGCCAATCGCGGCTACGTGATCGACAGCTACGACGACACCGCCACGGCGCGGCTGGAGAAGGACAGCGCGGGCCAGATGGCCGTCACCCACGTCACCCTGGCGCCGAAGGTGCGTTTCGGCGGCGACAAGCAACCCACGCCCGAGGACTACCGCAAGCTGCACGAACGCGCTCACCACGCCTGCTTCATCGCCAATTCGGTGAAATCGGAAATCGAACTGACGCTCTGAGTGCAGCGCGGGCGTGGGGCGGTCGACGGTCTGCACCGGACATTCACCCCATACCGGGAAGATCCGCCATGAACCCCGTCTCCGATGTGCCCATGACCGCCTCTTCCGCCGCCCACCCACGAACCGCGCAACGCCTGCTGCTCGCCGTCGCGTGCTGGTTCGACTCCGACGCCGGCGGCCCCGAGGATGCGGGTGACGATCGCATCGACTGGGCGCGCGCGGTGCCATTCTTCGCCATCCACGCGGCCTGCCTCGGCGTGCTCTGGGTCGGTGTCTCTGCGACGGCGCTGGAAGTGGCGCTGGGCATGTATGCCTTGCGCATGTTCGCGATCACCGGCTTCTACCACCGCTATTTCTCGCACAAGGCGTTTCGCACCAGCCGGACGGTGCAGTTCCTGTTCGCCCTGTTCGGCGCGATGAGCGTGCAGCGCGGGCCGCTGTGGTGGGCCGCGCATCATCGCAACCATCATCGCCACGCCGACACCGAGCATGACCCGCACTCGCCGCTCTACCGCGGCTTTTTCTGGAGCCACATGGGCTGGTTCCTGACCCGTCGCGGCTTCCGCACCGACGCGGCCTCGATTCCGGACCTGATGCGTTATCCCGAGCTGCGTCTGCTCGACCGCTTCGACATCCTGGTGCCGGTCGCCACCGCGGTGGGCCTGTTCCTGGTCGGCGACCTGCTGGCCACGGTCGCCCCGGGCCTGCACACCGACGGCGCGCAGCTGCTGATCTGGGGCTTCTTCGTCTCCACGGTCGTGCTGTTTCACGTCACCGTCACCATCAACTCGCTGGCGCACCGCTACGGCAGTCGCCGCTTCGACACCCGCGACAACAGCCGCAACAACGCGCTGCTGGCGCTGCTGACCTTCGGCGAGGGCTGGCACAACAACCACCACCACTTTCCGGGCGCGGCACGCCAGGGCTTTCGCTGGTGGGAGTTCGACCTTACCTACTACGGCCTGCGCGGACTGGCCGCGCTGGGCCTGATCTGGGATCTCAAGCCGGTCCCGGTCGCGCTCAAGCGCATGCACTGAGGACCAGATCATGCGCATCGCCGTCATCGGTTCGGGCATTGCGGGGCTTGGCAGCGCATGGCTGCTGTCGCGCCGGCACGAGGTCACCCTGTTCGAGGCCAACGCCCGTCTCGGGGGCCACACCCACACCCACGCCATCGAGCTGGGGGGCCGCGCGTTCGCGGTCGATAGCGGATTCATCGTCTACAACCCCCGGCACTATCCGCTGCTGACCCGGCTGTTCGTCGAGCTGGGAGTGGCGTCGCAGCCGACCACGATGAGTTTTGCCGTGCGCAACGAGGGCAGCGGCCTGGAATACAACGCGACCTCGCTGGACACGCTGTTCTGTCAGCGCCGCAATCTGCTCTCGCCGCGCTTTCTCGGCATGGTCCGCGACATCCTGCGCTTCTACCGCGAAGCGCCTGGCCTGCTCGGAATCGAGGGCGCGGGTCCGACGCTGGGCGACTGGCTGCGCGAGCACCGCTACGGCGCGGCCTTCCGCGACGAACATCTGGTGCCGATGGCGTCGGCGCTGTGGTCCTCGCCGGCCGCGGACATCCTGCGCTTCCCCGCACAATATCTGGCCCGCTTCATGGCCAATCACCACATGCTGCAGGTACGCGGGCGCCCCGAATGGCGCACCGTGCGCGGCGGCTCGCAGCGCTACATCGATGCGCTGCATGCACGCTGGCCGGTACGCGAACGCCTGGCCTGCCCGGTACAGGCCATCCGCCGCGATGCCGGCGGTGTCCGCGTGACCAGTGCCGCGGGCACCGAGCACTACGACCACGTCGTGCTCGCCTGCCACAGCGATCAGGCGCTGGCCCTGCTGGCCGACGCCGATCCGCGCGAGCAGGCGATCCTCGGCGCCATCCGCTATCAGCCCAACGACACCGTGCTGCATACCGACGCGCGCCTGCTGCCGCGCCAGCGCAAAGCCTGGGCGGCCTGGAATGCGCTGATCCCCGCGCGCAGCGGGGAAGCCTGCGGCGTCACCTACTGCATGAATCTTCTGCAATCGCTGGATGCTCCCGAACCGCTGTGCGTCAGCCTCAACAGCACGGCGCGCATCGACCCGGCCAGGATCCTGCGCCGCATGCAGTACCACCATCCGCTGTATTCGCACGCGATGGTCGCGGCCCAGGCACGCAAGAGCGAGATCCAGGGCCAGCGCCGCACCTGGTTCGCC
>JAJYTG010000084.1 GCA_021793195.1 Pseudomonadota bacterium | reverse complement strand
TGAGGCCAAAGGCCGAGGATCTGACGGGCAACGGGCACCCCGCTGCATGACCGGCCGGAGTGACCCGATGGTCGGCCGGGATGGCTCGGCAGGCCAGATGCTTCGCTGCGCAGATCCTTCGCTGCGCTCAGGATGACAAGAGCTTCAGGCTTGAGCTTTGTCACCCTGAGCAACGCGAAGGGTCTTGCACACGGCCACGTTTCGGATTCCGGGACGACTCCCGCGTAGAAGATCCTTTGGGCTCCGCCCTCAGCGACCAACGCGACCGAAGGAAGTCCAGCGGAGAAGTTCCCAAGGGACGACCACCAGCACAAATAGTCGCTGAGGCCAAAGGCCGAGGATCTGACGGGCAACGGGCACCCCGCTGCATGACCGGCCGGAGTGACCCGATGGTCGGCCGGGATGGCTCGGCAGGCCAGATGCTTCGCTGCGCAGATCCTTCGCTGCGCAGATCCTTCGCTGCGCTCAGGATGACAAGAGCTTCAGGATGACAAGACAGTTGCTGAGGGCGAAGCCCGAAGGATCCGGCAAAGGAATGAGGCTGCATCGAGTCCGGGATCTCGCCCACCACGGGGCTCCGTCCGGGCTGCCCATCGTGTCGCTTGAACGCAACCTGAGCTCTCAGAACCGCCTCTGCAGACGGATGCCCACGATCAGCGCGTGGTCGCGGGTCGGCGCCAGCGCCGGATGCACGATGTACTGCAGATCGGGTTGCACGCTGAGGCGCGCATCGATGCGCTGGCGCCAGGTGATCTCGAACGCGGTCTCGGCGGCGGCTGCTGCGGGGTGGCGGGCGCGAAAGGCGGCGCTCAAGGTGGCGCGCGCCACGCCGACGCTCAGGCGTCCGCGTGCTTCCTCCGCAGGCGTCCAGCGCAAGCCGGCGCCGACATAGCGCGCGACGTCGCTGCGGTAAGGCCGCGTGCCCGACCACTGCGCGAAGCCGCTGACGTGGCCATCCGCGCCGGTGTCCAGCAGGCGCAGCTGCGCCAGCGCATAGCCGCCGCGATGCGCCGCGTCGCGCGCCGAGGCACGATGCAGCGACCAGCCGCCGACCGCGAGCTTGTAGTCGCCATGACGCTGGATGCCGAACTCCAGCGCCTGCAGCGCGCCGTCGCCGCCGCGCGGGAATCCTCAGCCCTGGCGGGTGCCGGGATTGCGCGGCGTGCCGCTCCACAGACCGGCCTGGACGAACAGCGGGCCCGGCGCCCACAGCGCGGTCGCGCCCAGTGCCGTTTCCGGCCAGATCGGCACCCCGGCCTGCGAGAAGCTGGGTGCCTCGCCGAACGAGGAGTTGATCAGGTCGCTGCCCGCCGGCACCAGCGCAAACGCCTCGTCGTAGCCCTGCCAGCCGGCCCGCAGCGCCCAGTGCCGGGTGCGGTCGTTGAGCTGCCAGAACGCGTGGTACACGCGCCAGACGTGCGGCGCGGCGATGTTGTCGAGGCCCTGCACATCGCCGGCCTGCTCGGAAGGATTGGTGCCCGTGGTGCGGATCACGTCCACGCGCCAGTGGCTGTCCAGTCCGTCGGCGAGCACGCCGTGCTGCTGCAGGCGCAGGTCGAGCACGGCGGGCACCCCCCAGCCGCGCCTGGTACCGCCGGCCACGTTGTCCATCGCATCGACCGCCCACAGCAGCGTTGCGCGCCACGCATGCGATGCGGGAATCAGGCCGAGCGGCTGCGCGGCGCGCACGCCGCTGGCGTCATCCGCCGCGGCGGGCGACACCAGCGCGAGCGCCGCGGCTGCCAGCACGCACAGCAGCGCTGCGGATTGCCGCCACGGCGGTCGAGCGCGGCGGGTACGCGGCGCGGACCGGCGTCCCTTCCCGATGTCGCCATGCACGTGCGGACTGCACCTCGTCACCGGCCGGGTCCTTGTCGTTTTGCCAAGCCGACGCATGGTGAGCCCTGCGGCTTGCGGTTTGCTTGGCTCCCGGCCGGTATCTATCTTGTAACAAGATCTACTTGTTATGTAATGTAAGCTACATTATGTCGGCGACCGAGTGGCTCCTGTTGATCATCAACCTGCCGGGGCAGAACGCCACCGCCCGCATGCGCGTGTGGCGGGCCCTGAAGGCTTCCGGCGCGGCCATCCTGCGCGACGGGGTGTACGTGATGCCGAGCCGCCCGCAGTGCGCATCGGTGTTCGAGGAACAGGCACGGGAGGTAACGGCGTCGGGAGGCGTGGTCCATATCCTGTCGTTCGCCACCGCCGCGGCATCGAAGCGGGCGCAGATGCGTCAGCTGTTTGACCGCACCCGGGATTACGCGGGGATCCTCGCGAAGCTCGATGCCTTCAAGGAAGGGCTGGCCGCGAGCACGGACAACGCAGCGCGCAGATCGCTGGCGGCGTTGCGACGCGAGTTCGCCGGCGTGGTGGCGACGGATTTCTTCGGCGGCCCGGCGCGCCGGCAGACCGAAGCGGCGCTGGAGGATGCGGAAGCGGCCATCAACGCCCGTTACGCGCCGGATGAGCCGCATGCGGCGATCGGCAAAATCGTCCGCCGCAGCAAGGCCGACTACCACGGCAGAATCTGGGCGACCCGCGCGCATCTGTGGGTGGACCGGGTCGCCTCGGCCTGGCTGATCCGCCGCTTCATCGACCCGCAAAGCCGGTTCGTCTGGCTGCACGACGTCGACAAGCGTCCGCGCAAGGCGATCGGTTTCGATTTCGACGGCGCCGAGTTCAGCCACGTCGGCGCGCGGGTCAGCTTCGAGGTGCTGGCGACGAGCTTCGGCCTCGAGAAGGATCCGGGCATCGCGCGCATCGGCGCGATGGTGCATTACCTCGACGTGGGCGGCGTGCCGGTACCGGAAGCGGACGGTTTCGCGACGATCCTGGCTGGTGCGCGGGCGCAGACCCGCGGCGACGACGAACTGCTGACCGAGATCGGCAAAACCCTCGATTACCTCTACGCCGCCCACGCGACGGCTGCGGAGCGCCAAGCCGATGAACCCGGCGCCGCCCGCTGATGACGCCGCGTCAGGGCTGCCCACGCGGCTGGGCCTGACGTGGTATTTCCTGCGTCTGGGCGCGGGCGGTTTCGGCGGGCCGGTGGCACTGGCCAACACCATGCACCGCGATCTGGTCGAGCAGCGGGCCTGGCTGAGCGAGCGCGAATACGCCGACGGTCTGGCGCTGGCCACGGCCTGCCCCGGCCCGCTGGCCTACCAGCTCGGCGTGTATTGCGGCTATGTGCGCGGCGGTCTGCCGGGTGCGCTGCTGGTGGCGGTCGCCTTCGCGCTGGCGCCGTTCCTGATCGTGGTCGCGATCGCCGCGCTGTACGGGCGCTTCCAGCATGCCTGGCAGCTGCGCGCCGTGTTCTACGGCGTGGCGCCGGTGATCGTGGCGCTGATCCTCAAGGCCTGCTGGAACCTCGGCCGCAAGACGCTCAAACGCAGCGCGCCGTCGTGGCTGTTCGCGGCGATCGCCGCGACGGTGACGCTGATCTTCCGGGCCGAGCTGATCAGTCTCTTCCTCGGTGCCGGCTTGATCGGATGCTGGCTGTTCGCGCCGCCGGCAGCGGCGGCACCACCGCCGGCTGCGCCCGCCGGGCCGCGCCTCAACGCGATCGGCGCAGTGGCGATCGGCAGCGCGTTCGCCGGTGCGGCGACGACGGCCGGCCTGTTCGTCTTTTTCTTCAAGACCGGGCTGATGGTGTTCGGCAGCGGGCTGGTGATCGCGCCCTTCCTCAAGGCCTACGTGGTCGATCAATACCACTGGCTCAGCAATCAGCAGTTTCTCGATGCCGTTGCCATCGGCATGGTCACGCCGGGGCCGGTGGTGATCACGGCGACCTTCGTCGGCTATCTGGTCCGCGGGCTCCCCGGCGCCATCGCGGCCACCGTCGGCATTTTTGCGCCCGCGCTGCTGTTCACCGCGCTGGCGGTGCCCCTGCTGCAGCGGGTGCGCGGCAGCCGGCGCGTGCAGGGCTTCCTGCACGGCATCACCACCGCGGTCGTCGGCGCGCTGTTCGGCACCGGCCTGCTGATCGCCGATTCCGCCATCGTCGATGCGGCGACCGCGATCCTGGCGACAGCCGCATTTGCCGCACTGCTGTGGCGCCCGCGCTGGCCGGAGCCGCTGCTGGTCGGTCTCGGATTGCTCGCCGGGCTGGTGCTCTACGGGCGGCACTTCGGCTGACGGGGCGCAGCCGGCGGATCGAGGAGGTTCGGGTATCGAACAGGATTTTGTGAGTGGCAGAGCGAGCAAGAGGTGGCGGCCGCGTCGCGGGGGCGCCATTACGTGGTTTCACTGTTGAACATCCGAGGAGTTATTCATGCGTGCATTTCATTTCATCGTTGCCGGTGCCGTACTCACCGCGGGCTTGCTCGGAGCCGCTCCGGCTTTCGCGGCGACCACCCGCACCTTCAACATGCAGACGGTCGCCTGGGCGTCCAAGGACAACCCGGCGCAGAAGCGGGCCGTCGCCAAATTCGGCGAGGTCTACGGCTTCGTGCCCGACACGATCGTCGTCAATCAGGGGGACCATGTCGTGCTGCATATTCGCAATCTCGAAGGCGGCGGTGACGACGGGCACACCCTCACCATCCCCGGTTACGGCATCAACCAGTCGCTGCCGCCGCTTTCCACGCAGACGGTCTCCTTCACCGCCGACAAGGCCGGCGTGTTCCCGTTCCACTGCGAATTCCACCAGCCTTGGATGAGCGGTGAGCTGGTGGTGCTGCCGGCCCGATGAAAAACACCGCCGTTCGATTCGCCGCATGGCGGCTCCGCCTGCTGGCGCTTGCATTCGTCTTGAATGCAAGCGCCACCGTCGCAGGTACGCCCGCCGTGCCGCTCAGAATGGTCCATCCGGACGTTCCACTGGCCGGCAAGCCCGGCCGTTTCGACTACGCGACGATCGACCCGCAGCGGCGGCTGCTGTTCATCGCGCATCTGGGGTCGGGCATCGTCACCGCGGTCGATCTGCGCAGCGAGCGCGTGGTCGCGAACGTGGAGAACGTCCCCGGCGTGCATGGGGTGCTGGCGGTGCCGGCACTGGGGGAGGTGTTCGCGACGGCGACCGATCGCAACCGGCTCGACGTCATCTCCGAGCAGACATTCCGCGTCGTCGCCCATGCGCCCGCCGGCGTTTATCCCGACGGCATGGCCTATGCGCCGGACGTGCACGAGCTGTTCATTTCCGACGAGGCGGGCCAGACCGAAACCGTGGTCGACACGCGCAGCAACCGGCGCATCGCCACCATCCCCATGGGCGGCGAGGTCGGCAACTCGCAGTACGACTCCGTCAGTCAGCGGGTGTTCGTCGATGTGCAGACACGCGACGAGATCGTGGCGATCGATCCGCGCAGCAACGCCATCGTGCAGCGTTACCGTCTGCCGGATACTTGCAACGACGACCACAGCCTGCTGCTCGACGCTCCGGCACGTCTCGCCTTCGTCGCCTGCGACGGCAATGCCAGGCTGCTGCTCGTCGACGTGAACGACATGCGCGTACTGTCGGTGCACACGACCGGTCGCGACCCCGACGTGCTCGCCTTCGACGCCGGGCTGCAGCGGCTCTACGTCGCCAGCGAGAGCGGCGTGGTCGCGGTGTTCCGTCTCGAGGACCGGCAGCTGCGTCTGCTCGGTCGCGGCTATCTCGCCGATGAGGCGCACTCCGTCGCCGTCGATCCGCTGACGCACCGGGTCTATTTCCCGTTGCAGAATGTGGGCGGCCGCGGCGTCCTGCGCATCATGGCGCCGACGCCCTAGTCGACGGATGCCATCTGCGCGATGAGAGATCGGCATGGCGACATTGCTGGGTTCGGCCACGGCGTGTCCGGCGGTCGGACCGAACCCACCCTCACCGCACCGGTTGGCGGTTGCCTGAACGCTGCTCAGGCGCTGCGGCGCGGCAGACTCTGTACGTCGATTTTCTCGAAGGCACACAGTTCGCCCAGCGCCGTTTCCATCAGCGCACGGGCGTGGCCGGTAGCGCGCGCCAGAAACGCGTGGATGCGCGCATCCGCGGCGTTGCGGTTCTCGCACTGGCGGGAGTAGCTCTCGAAGGCGGCCAGCGCCAGCACCAGATCGGCCACCTGGTTGGGGCATTCGCAGTCGACCTTGCTGGGGATCTCCTGCAGGCCCACCAGCTGCACGTCGTCGAAACGCCGTGCCGGCGGCTGCATGGCGGGCACATCGGGGAAGCCGCCGACCTGCTGCCGGCGCTGGGTGATTTCGCGCACGATCAGGTTGATCAGGTTGGCGCGCAGGGTGCGTACGCTGATCGGCGCGCGCAACACCTGACGTTGCGGGCCGCGCAGGCTTTCGATCAGGTCCCACTTGGCAAAGGCGTAGACCACCAGGGTCAGCTCGGGCTGTACCAGCTTTTCGAAGCGCTGCAGCAGGGTGCCGGGATCGCTGCCCAGCAAGGACAGGTCCACCGCCAATACCTGCGGCCGGCGCTGCACGATCTGCTGCTCGAAGGAAGCGAAGTCGGTTGCGTTGACGACGACCTGCAAGTGCCGGTTTTCGTCTTCGCCGGCCTGCTGCATGTAGGCGGGCAGGGTGGCATGGAGGATGCCGAGGGTGATCATGGGCGGACCGTGGGCGAAGGGTGAACCGCCAGTATTGGCGCGGCGACGTCAAGGACGCATGCAGGCCGCATGCACGCGGCGTGAGCGGACGGCACGCGGCCGCGTCCCGCTGCGCTATCGTGGCGGCCTCTCATAGCCGGAGCAGCGCCATGGCTTGCCGCATCCAGTTCGAGCGTCTCGGTGGCCCCGAGGTGCTGACGCGCGTCGAGGGCGATCCCGGCGCACCCGGCGCGGGCGAGCTGCGCCTGCGCCAGCATGCGGTCG
>JAJYTG010000083.1 GCA_021793195.1 Pseudomonadota bacterium | reverse complement strand
GCGCCTCGTCGCCATGGCGCGGCCATGACTGCTCGTCGCGCCGGGTCTCGCCCCGGAATCCATCGGCAGTCGCTGGCGCGTACTTCCGAGACACCACACTCGTCGCGCCGCGTATGATCCGCGGATGGTCGAGTCCACCGAGATCCTGATCGTCGGCGGCGGTCTGGTCGGCGCCAGTCTGGCGATCGCGCTGGATGCCGCCGGCATCGCCGCCACCCTGGTCGAGAGCGCGCCACCGCGCGCCGATGCGCATCCGGGCTACGACGAGCGCAACCTGGCGCTGGCGCGCGCCACCGTCAATGGTCTGACCGCGCTGGGTGTATGGCCGCTGGCGGCGCATGAAGCCGCGCCGATCCGTCGCGTCCACGTCAGCCGTGCGGGTGTCTTCGGCGTGACCCGGCTCGCTGCGGCCGAGTTCGCCCTGGACAGTTTCGGCCACACCCTGCCGGCGCGCGCGCTGGGTGCCGCGCTGCTGGCGCGCCTGGAGGCCTGCACGCGACTGACGCGGCTGGCGCCGGCGACCGTGACCGGACTCGAACGCAGCGGTGAAGGCTGGCAGGCGCGGCTGGCGACGGCGGACGGCGAGCGCACGCTGCGGACGCGGCTGCTGGTCGGCGCCGACGGCACACCGTCGGGCGTGCGCGCGGCGCTGGGTATTGCCGCGACGACCCTCGACTACGCGCAGACCCTGTTCGTGTGCACGCTGACGCCGCAGAGGGCGCTCGACGGCTGCGCCTACGAGCGCTTCGGCGACGATGGCCCGACCGCGCTGCTGCCGTTGCCGCAGGGTCGCGCCGGACTGGTGCTCAGCGTGCCGGCGACGCAAGCCGACGCCGTGGCGACGCTGGACGATGCCGGCTATCTCGCGCTGGCCCAGGCGCGCTTCGGTGCGCGGGTCGGACGGCTGACGCGGCCGGGGCGGCGTCATGCCTATGCGATCCGCGGCGTGCTGGCGCAGTCGCTGATCGCGCCGCGCGCGGTGCTGATCGGCAACGCCGCGCAGACCCTGCATCCGGTCGGTGCGCAGGGTTTCAACCTCGGATTGCGCGACGCGCTGACGCTGGCCGAGCACGTCGCCGGAGCGGTCGATCCGGGCGCGTCCGACCGGCTCGCCGCCTACGCCGCGCAGCGCGCGCCGGATCGTGACGGCACCGCGCGCGCCAGCCATGGCCTGGTGCGCCTGGGCGGCCTGGCGGAACCGGCGTTGCGGCCGCTGACCTCACTGGCACTGCTGACGGCCGCTGCACTGCCGCCGCTGCGCCGCGCGATCGCCCGTCGCGGCATGGGCTTTCGCGGCCAGCCGCCGCGCGCGGTGCTGGAGCGCGGGCCGTGAGCGCGCGGCGTCCGCTCGATGCGCTGATCGTGGGTGGCGGCATGGCCGGCGCGGCGGCGGCGCTGGCCCTGGCGCAAGCCGGCTTCGCGGTGGCGCTGCTGGACCGCCAGCGTCCGCCGGCGTGGTCGCCGGCCGCGCCGCCGGATCTGCGCGTGGTGGCGCTGGCGCCGTCCTCGGCGCAGTTGCTCGATCGATCGGGCGTGTGGTCGGCGATCGCCGCGGCGCGCGTTTCGCCCTACCGCGCGATGCGCGTGTGGGACGCCGCCAGCGGCGCCGAGTTCGGCTTCGACGCCGCGCTGCTCGATCGCAACGAACTGGGCTGGATCGTCGAGAACAACCTGGTGCAGTCGGCCTTGTGGCAGGCGCTGGCGGCCGCCGGCGTCGAATGTCGCGCCCCGGTGGCGGTCGGCGCAGCGGTGCAGGAAAGCGGCCGCGTGCGGGTGCCGCTGGACGACGGCAGCACGCTGGCGGCGCGGCTGCTGATCGCCGCCGACGGTCGCGATTCGCCGCTGCGCGTCGCGGCCGGCATCGCCAGCCGCGGCCGCGACTACGGCCAGCGCGCGGTGGTCGCGCATCTCGACGTCGAGCGCCCGCATGCCGACACCGCCTGGCAGCGCTTCCTGCCCGGCGGACCGCTGGCCTTGCTGCCGCTGGCCGACGGTCGCGTCTCGCTGGTGTGGTCGCTGCCGGAGACCGAGGCGGCGCGCGTGCTGGCGCTGGACGATGCGGATTTTTGCGCCGCGGTCGGCGTCGGCAGCGATTTCCGTCTCGGCCGCGTGCGGGCGACCTCGCCGCGCGCGGCGTTCGCGCTGCGACTGGGGGTGGCGCAGCGCTTCGCCGCGAGCCGCCTGGTACTGCTGGGCGATGCCGCGCATGCGGTGCATCCGCTGGCGGGACAGGGCATCAATCTGGGCCTGCGCGACGTGGCCGAGCTGGTCGCCGTGCTGGTCGCCGCGCGCGATGCCGGCGCCGACATCGGTGCCGACAGCGTGCTGCGCCGCTATGCGCGCCGCCGGCGCAGTGCCGACACGCTCGACGCCCATGGCTTTGACGCCATCGCCCGCGCGTTCGCGATCGACGCCGCGCCATGGACGGCGTTGCGCGGATTCGGCATGCGCGCGCTGGACCGGCTGCCCGCGCTCAAGCGCCGGCTGGCCGCGCACGCCGCGGGGCTCCAGTGAACCGCTGAAAGCTCCGTCGTGGGCCTGGCGGTGCGCGTCGCGTCCGGCGCGGATACGGACCCGGCGCCGCCGCGGTCGCCGTCAGTCGTTCCTGCGGTATTTGTCGTGGCAGGACTTGCAGGTCTCGGCGGTCTTGGCGAACGCGGCCTTGGTCGCGGCCTCGTTGGTGCCGCGGGCCGTCTGCGCCAGCGCCGCCGAGGCGTTCTCGAACGCCTGCATCTTGGCCTCGAAGTCCGGCCAGTGCGTCCAGATGCCCGGCTTGGCATCGCTGCGGCCGGTCAGCGAGCCCTGCGGGAAGCCTTCCAGCAACTGTCGGCTGTAGAAACTGACGCGCTCGGCGCGCCTGGCGAATTCGGCCTGGTTCCACGGCGCCCTGCCGCGCACCATGTCGCTCATCGGCACGAAGTTCCAGAGGATCGCGTGATAGACGCCTTGCCGGTAGGCGACCGCGGTGCCGGGCTTGATGGCGGCCAGCGCGACCGCGCTGATGGCGAATCCGGCCACGGCGGCAAGAACGAGGGGCAGACGACGCATGACGGCACTCCGGGTCGGGGAGTGGGGAGCATAGCCGGGGTTTTCTGTCGAAACGCTCTGCAGGCGTAAGCTCGTGGCCACGCCCGGTCCCTGCCAAGGAGTCCCCCGATGCGCCGTCTCGTCGCCCTGTTCGGTCTGCTGCTGGTCGCCGGCGCCGCCCGCGCCGCGATGGTCGCGCGCCCCGTCAGCTGGACCCTCGACGGCACCACCTTCCGCAGCGTGCTGGTCTATGACGATGCGGTGACCGCGCCGCGCCCCGGCCTGGTGATGGTGCCCAACTGGTACGGCGTCAACGCCGACGCCATCGCCAAGGCCGAGATGATCGCCGGCCGCCGCTACGTGATCCTGCTGACGGACATGTACGGCGAGGGCGTGCGCCCGGCGACGACCGCGCAGGCACAGGCCGCGGTCCGGCCGCTGTATGCGGATCGCGCGCTGATGCGGGCGCGGATGGTCAAGGCGCTGGCCGAGCTGCGCGCCCAGGAAGGCCGTGCGCCGATCGATCCGGCGCGCATCGCGGCGATAGGCTTCTGCTTCGGCGGCTCGGCGGTGCTGGATCTGGCCCGCGCCGGCGCGAATGTCGCCGCGGTGGTCACCTTCCACGGCATTCTGGCGACCGACGATCCGGCGCTGGCGAAGCACATCAAGGCCCGGATCCTGGTGCTGACCGGTGACGAGGACCAGGCGGTACCGCCTGCGGCGCGCGCCGCCTTCGAGCAGGAGATGCGCGCCGGTGGCGTCAAGCGCTGGGCGGTCGTCGATTTCGGCGGTGCCGTGCACTGTTTCACCGAGGCGGCGCAGAAGCCGGCGCCCAACTGCGTCTACGACCCGCCGGTGGCGAAGCGCGCCTATCAGTTCATGCAGGTGTGGCTGGACGACGCCTTCGCCGGCAAGCCGTGAGCAGTGCGGAACAGGTGAAGCGATTGTCGCCGGCGGCCCACGCAGCCGATGGATTCACGCGCTCTCAGGCGCTGCGCTCGACGGCGTAATCGGCCAGCGTCGCCAGCGCCTCGCGCCAGGGCGAGGCAGGCAGCGCGGCGAGCTCCGCGTGCGCGGCGGCGGCATGCCGCCGCGCGCGTTCGCGGGTGCGCTCGATCGCGCCCGAGTCGCGCAGCGCGGCGACGATCGCGTCCAGCGATTCCAGCCCGCCCGAGCGGATGGCGCGGCGCAATGCCGCGGCCTGCGCGGGCGTGGCGTTCTGCAGCGCGTAGATCACCGGCAGCGTGGGCTTGCCCTCGGCGAGGTCGTCGCCGACGTTCTTGCCGAGCGTAGTGCTGTCGGCGACGAAATCCAGCAGGTCGTCGGCGATCTGGAACGCGAAGCCCAGCTCCATGCCGTAACGGCGCAGCGCCTGCTCCTGCGCGGCCGGCAGCCCGGCCAGCACGCCGCCCAGCTCGGTCGCGGCGGCGAACAGCACCGCGGTCTTGCGCTCGATCACGCGCAGGTAGGCGGTCTCGTCGGTATCCGGGTTGCCGATGTTGAGCAACTGCAGCACCTCGCCCTCGGCGATGGCGTTGGTGGTGTCGGCGAGGATGCGCATCACACGCATGCGGTCCAGCTCCACCATCAGCTGGAAGGCGCGCGAATACAGGAAATCGCCGACCAGCACGCTGGCGGCGTTGCCCCAGACCGCGTTGGCGGTCTTGCGCCCGCGCCGCAGCGCGGAGTCGTCGACGACGTCGTCGTGCAGCAGGGTGGCGGTGTGGATGAACTCGATCACCGCAGCGAGGGTGACCGACTCGTCGCCGTGGTAGCCCGCCGCGCGCGCCGCCAGCACGTGCAGCATCGGCCGCAGGCGCTTGCCGCCGGCGCCGATGATGTACTCGGCGATCTGGTGGATCAGCACCACGTCGGACGCCAGCCGGGTGCGGATCAGCGCATCCACCCGCGACATGTCGGCCGCGGCAAGCGCGCGCACGGCGTCGAAGTCGGCGGGACGGGCGTCGGCGGCAAGGGAACTCATGCGGATCCGGTGCGGTCGGAGTGGCGGCCATTATAGGTGCGACGCCGGCGCATACGCGCTCGTCGCCCCCTGCCTGCCATCATGCCCATCCCCGTCATCGAACCATCATCCCGATCGTGAGTACCCTCAACCGCGCCGAGTTCAAGAGCGCGCTGGCGCTGGCCAGCGTGGTCGGTCTGCGCATGTTCGGGCTGTTTCTGGTGCTGCCGGTGCTGGCGTTGTACCTGCAGAAGATGCCCGGTGCGACGCCGGCGCTGATCGGTCTGGCGCTGGGCGTGTACGGCATCGGCCACATGCTGCTGCAGATTCCGATGGGCATGCTGTCCGACCGCATCGGCCGCAAGCCGGTGATCAGCTTCGGGCTGGCCCTGTTCGCGCTGGGCAGCCTGACCGCGGCGCTGGCGCACGGCGTGTCAGGCATCATCCTCGGCCGCGCCCTGCAGGGCACCGGCGCGGTCACCGGCGCCAGCCAGGCGCTGGCCGCGGACCTGTCGCGCGAGCAGAGCCGCGGCGCGGTGATGGGCATCATCGGCGCGATGATCGGCATCGCGTTTCTGCTGGCGCTGCTGCTGGGCCCGCCGCTGGCGGCGCTGGCCGGATTGCGGGGGCTGTTCGCGCTGACCTTCGTGCTGGTGCTGGGCGCGATCGCCCTGCTGTGGATCGTGGTGCCGCACGCGCCGCCGCCGCGCGCGCATGCCAGCGCCGGCATCACCTCCATCCTTGCCACGCTGCGCGATCGCCGCCTGCTGCTGCTCGATACCTCGGTGTTCGCGCTGCACGGCGTGCTGACCGCGTTTTTTATCGCCATGCCGCTGTTGTTGGCGCACGATCTGGGCCTGCCACCCGCTGCGCAGTGGCGCATCTATGTGCCGGCGCTGCTGGCCGCCGCCGTGGCGATGGGGCTGCTGCTGCCGCGGTTGCGCACGCTGGGCGCCAGCGTGCGCCTGGTGCAGGCCAGCGTGGCCGCGGTCGGGCTGGGTCTGGCCGGGCTGGCGCTGGCCGGCGACTCGATCGGGATGGCCGGCGCGGCGGCCATGGTGTTCTTCGTCGGCTTCAACCTGCTGGAGGCCAGCCTGCCCAGCCTGGTTTCGCGCATCGCGCCGCTGCCGATGCGTGGCGCGGCGCTGGGCGCCTATTCGGCCAGCCAGTTCTTCGGCATGGCCGCCGGCGGCGTTCTCGGAGGCCTGCTGCTGGGGCGTTGCGGCGTGAGCGGCCTGTTCGCGGCGGCGGCGGCGGTCAGCCTGCCGTGGTCGCTGCTGCTGGCGCGCGGCGCGCGCCCGCTGATCGCGACGCAGGCCGTGCCGCCATGATGGCCCGCAGCGCGTCGACGACAGGCCGGCGCGGCATCGGCTGACGCTGCGCATCATCAGCGGGCGCCTGCCCGCGTGATAATCTGGCCGTCCTCAATACCCCGGCTTCGGAGGCTCGCACCATGGCCCGCGGCGTCAACAAAGTGATCCTGATCGGCAATCTCGGCGCCGACCCCGAGACGCGCTACACCACCTCCGGCTCGGCCATCACCACGATCCGCCTCGCCACCTCCGAGTCCTGGAAGGACAAGCAGAGCGGCGAGATGCAGGAGCGCACCGAGTGGCACCGGGTGAAGTTCTTCGGACGCCTGGCCGAGATCGCCAACGAGTACCTGAAGAAGGGCCGGCAGGTTTACATCGAGGGCGCGATCCGCACCGACAAATACACCGACAAGGAAGGCGTCGAGAAGTTTTCCACCGAGATCATCGCCAACGAGATGCAGCTGCTCGGTGGCCCCGGCGAGGGTGGTGCGCGCGGCGGCGAGAGCGGCCAGCCGCGCTCGACCGCATCGGCGCGTTCGGCCCCGGCTCGCGGCGGCGCAGCGACGCCGCAGCCCGCGCCTGCGGCCGATGGCAGCTTCGAGGACGACGACATTCCGTTCTGACACCCGCCGCGCAGGAAAATGTCGCGC
>JAJYTG010000082.1 GCA_021793195.1 Pseudomonadota bacterium | reverse complement strand
TGGATCGCGTGCTGGAACTGTCCGGCGGGCAACTGCACCCGTACAAGCCGGACTGAGCCGCGCGCGGCATCCCGGGAGAGGGGATGACGCCGCCGACGACATCGCCAGGGAGGGTGGCCGTCGTCGTGGCGGCAGTCTGCAAGGTGGCAGGGGCGCACCTGCGTGGCATCACGCATCCGTCTGCACGCGCGCCCGCTGCCGCGGGGTTGCAGCCCGTGCATGCACTGGTCGTTCTGACCGGCGCGCTTGCCGCGGCGCTGCTGCCGATGCTGCCGCCACGTCCGTCGCTGCTGCTGCTTGCGGCGATCGCGACGGTCGTGCTGGCGCTGCCGCGCGCGCGGCCGCTGCGCCTGCTGGCGCTGCTGGTACTGGGTCTGGCATGGACGGCGTGGCGCGCGCAGGGCGTGCTCGATGCGCGCCTGCCGCGCGCGCTGGAGGGGCGCGATCTGGTCGTGCTCGGCACGGTCGCGGGCCTGCCCGAGCGCGCCGATGCCGCGACGCGCTTCGATTTCGATCTGCGCGAGGCGCGCCTCGGCGCATCCACGCTGCCGCTGCGCGGCGGCGTGCGCCTGGCCTGGTATGGGCGCGCGGAGGCACCGCCGGCGCTGGCGCCCTGCGAGCGCTGGCGGCTGACGGTGCGCCTGAAGCGGCCGCACGGGCTGGTCAATCCGGGCGGCTTCGACGGCGAGCGGCATGCCGCTGAGCGCGGCATTGTCGCTGCCGGCTACGTGCGCGACGCGCGCAGCGCCGAGCGGCTGGGCCGCGATGCCGTGTGCGTGGATCGGCTGCGTGCGAGGTTGTCGGCGGCGATCGCGGCCGCGCGCCCGCCCGGCGACGCGACCACGCCGCTGCTGCAGGCGCTGGCGGTCGGCGATCAGCGCGGGCTCGATGCGCACGACTGGGACGTGCTGCGCGCCACCGGCGTCGGTCACCTGATCGCGATCTCCGGCCTGCATGTGGGGCTGGCCGCGATCGCCGGCGCGCTGGCCGTGCGCCTGTGGTGGTGGTCGTGGCCGGCGCTGGCGCTGCGGTTGCCGCGCCGGCGCGCCGAGGCGCCGGTCGCGCTGCTGGCGGCGACGGCCTACGGCGCGCTGGCCGGCTTCGGGTTGCCGACCACGCGTACCCTGCTGATGATCGCGGTCGGCGCGCTGGCGATCGGCCTGCGCCGCCATGTCGGCGCCGCGCAGGGCCTGGCGCTGGCGCTGCTGGCGATCCTGCTGTGGGATCCGCTGGCACTGCTGTCGGCGGGGTTCTGGTTGTCCTTCGTCGGCGTGGCGATGCTGATCTTCACGCTGCAGCCGGGGCGCGGGCTGCGCGCGTGGCTGCTCGAGCTGGGCTGGGCGCAGGCGGTGATGACGCTGGCGCTGCTGCCGCTGACGGTGGCGCTGTTCGGCCAGAGCTCGCTGGTGGGGCCGCTGGCCAATGCGGTCGCGGTGCCGCTGATGAGTTTCGTGATCGTGCCGGTCGATCTGCTGGCGGCGCTGCTGCTGGGCGCCGGCTTGCCGGGCGGGGCGACTGTGCTGGCGCTGGCGGCGGCCCTGATGCGCTGGCAGTGGCGGTTGCTCGAGCATCTGGCTGCCTGGCCGCTGGCGCAGTGGTACTGGCCCGAACCTTCGGCATCGGCCCTGACTCTGGCCGCGCTGGGCGTGCTCTGGCTGCTGCTGCCGCGCGGCGCGCCGGCGCGCGCGCTGGGCGTCGTGCTGCTGCTGCCGCTGCTGCTGACACGACCGCCGGCACCGCCGCGTGGCGACTTCGAAGCCAGCGTGCTCGACGTCGGCCAGGGCCTCGCCGTGCTGGTGCGCACCCGGGACCATGCGCTGCTGTTCGATGCCGGCGCGCGTTTCCCGTCCGGCTACGATCTGGGCGAAGCCGCGGTGACGCCGTCGCTGCGCGCGCTGGGCGTGCGCCGGCTCGACCTGCTGGTGGTCAGCCACGGCGACAACGATCACGCCGGCGGCGCGCGCGCGGTGCAGGCCGCGTTCCCGCAGGCGGCCCTGCTCGGCAGCGAGCCGCGCCGCAGCGGTCTGCCGCTGACGTTGTGCCGAGCCGGGCAGTCCTGGCAATGGGGTGACGTGCAGGTGCGCGTCGTGCATCCCGCCGCAACGACGCCGGAGCGGCGCAACGACGGCTCCTGTGTCCTGTTGATCGCAGGCCGCCGCGGCCGCCTCCTGCTCAGCGGCGACATCGAGGCACGCGGCGAGGCCGCGGTCGCCGCCGCGTTGCCGCCGGCCGCCACGCCGCTGGCGCTGCTGGTGCCGCATCACGGCAGCAGGACTTCGTCGGGCGAAGGTTTCCTGCGCGCGCTGGCGCCGCGCGTGGCACTGGTCTCGGCCGGCTACCGCAGCCGCTTCGGACATCCGCATCCGCGCGTGGTCGAGCGCTATCACGCGCTGGCGATCCCGCTGTTCAACACCGCCGATGCGGGTGCGCTGCGGCTGACGTTCGCCGCCGACGGTCCGCACGTCGGCAGCGAACGCGCACGGCACCGGCGCTGGTGGCGCGAATAGTCCGCGCAGCCGATTCCGCGCGTGTGCCGCAGCGCCTTCCGCAGGCCGCCCCGCGCGCCCTTCGCGCTGCGACCTTGCGCACAGGCGGCGCGCGGTTCGCTGTTATGATTCCGGCGCTTGCGTGGCAACCCTGAGGTGCGGGAATGCTGGACATCCTGATGGCGGGCGGCTGGGCGATGCTGCCCATCCTCGCGGCCTCCGCCGTGGCCCTGGCGATCATCCTCGAACGCTACTGGACCCTGCGCCGCAAGGCGGTGCTGCCGGACGGACTGGGCGACCAGGTGCGCGCCTGGGCGCGTTCGCGTTCGCTGGATCCGCAGCACCTGGCCACGCTCGCCGCCGGCTCGCCGCTGGGTGAATTGCTGGCCGGCGCGCTGGCGGTACGCAACCGTCCGCGCGAGATCATCAAGGAGCGCATCGAGGACACCGGGCGCCACGTCGTGCATCGCCTGGAGCGCTACCTCAACGCGCTGGGCACGATCGCGCTGATCGCGCCGCTGCTGGGTCTGCTGGGCACCGTGATCGGCCTGATCCGCATGTTCATGGCGGTGATGGTCAACGGCGCCGGCGATCCGACCAAGATGGCCGGCGGCATCGGCGAGGCGCTGGTGTGCACCGCCAGCGGCTTGGTGGTGGCGATTCCGGCCTACGTGTTTCACCGCTACTTCCGTGCCCGCGTCGCCGACTACGTGGTGGCGATGGAAAAGCAGGCCGGCGCGCTGCTCGACGAGCTGGCCGTGCACGCCGAGCCGGCGCGGGCGCCGGCCGTCGCGCGCGGCGCGCGCTGAGGCCGCCGCGTTGCGCATCGGCGCTGCCCGTCGCGAGGACGACTTCGAGATCAACGTGATCTCGCTGATCGACGTGCTGCTGACCCTGCTGATGTTCTTCGTGATGACCACCACCTTCGTGCAGCAGGCGCGCCTGAAGGTGTCGCTGCCGCAGGCCAGCAATCCCGCCGAGGTGCCGCCGCGCAACGCGCTGGTGATCGTGATCGATCGCCGCGGCCGCTATTTCGTCGGCGGCAGCGAGGTGCCGGGGCAGGGCGTCGATCCGCTCAAGCAGGCGATCGCCGCCGTCGCCGGCGACGACCGCGGCCAGCCGGTGATCCTGCGTGCCGATGCCGAGACGCCCAATCAGGCCGTGGTCACGGCGATGGACGCGCTGGGCCAGCTCGGCTTCGCCCATCTGGCGCTGGCGACCGCGCCGGCGCAGGGCGATCCGGGGCGATGAACACGCCCGCGAATGCCTCGCCGCCGGCGCTGTGGCCGACCTACCGGCGTCTGCTGGGCTATGTGCGACCGCATTGGCGCGAATTCCTGACCGCGCTGTTCGGCATGCTCTCCGACGCCGCGGTGGCGTCGATCTTCACCGCGCTGATCAAGCCGATGATCAACGAGGTGTTCATCGCCCACGAACCGCGGCTGACGTTCTGGCTGCCGATCATCATCGTCGCGCTGTTCGCCTACCGCGGTTTTGCCACCTACATCGGCGGCCTGGGTCTGGCGCGCATCGGCCGGGTGATCGTCGAGACCATGCGCAACCAGGTCTTCGAGCGCTATCTGGGGTTCCCCAGCAGCCGCTTCGCGCGTGAGCCCAGCGGCCACATGATGGCGCGCCTGACCTATACCTCGGAGCAGGTCGCCGGCGCCGCGGCCGACTCGCTGAAGACCATGATCCTCGACGGCTTCACCGTGCTGGGCATGATCATCGTGATGCTGTACAACAGCGCGCGATTGACCCTGGTGCTGTTCGTGATGGCGCCGCTGGTGTCGATCGTGGTCTACAAGGTCGGCCAGCGCTATCGGCGCATGAACCGGCGCATCCAGGACACCATCGGCTCGTTCAGCGGCGTGATCGACGAGGCGGTCGGCGGCTTCCGCGAGGTGCGCGTCTACGGCGGCCGCGCCTACGAGCGCAAGCGTTTCGCCGACATCAACGCGCGCATCCGCGCGCTCAACGTCAAGGTCTATGCGACCAATGCGCTGGCGACCTCGCTGGTGCAGACGGTGGCGGCGATGGGTCTGGCGCTGGTGATCTTCATCGCGACGCGGCCCTACATGCTCAACCACATCAGCGCCGGCGCCTTCATGTCGCTGATCACGGCGATGCTGCTGATGCTGCCCTCGCTGAAGCGCCTGACCACGGTGCAGGCCAACCTGCAGCGCGGCGTGGTCGCGGCACAGGATCTGTTCGCGGTGATCGACGCGCCGGCCGAGCGCGACGACGGCACGGTCGAGTTGCAGCGTTGCCGCGGCGATGTTCGTCTCGAGGCCGTGCGGATGACCTACGACGGCGCCGAGCTGCCGGCCCTGAACGGCGTCGACCTGCATTGCGCGGCCGGCAAGGTCACCGCGCTGGTCGGACGTTCCGGCAGCGGCAAGACCACTGTCGCCAGTCTGATCCCGCGCTTCTACGAAGCGTCCGCGGGCCGCCTGCTGCTCGACGGGCGGCCGCTGGGCGACTACACCCTGGCCAGCCTGCGCCGGCAGATCGCCTGGGTCGGGCAGACGGTGGTGCTGTTCGACGACAGCATCGCGCGCAACATCGCCTACGGCGAGATGGAGAGCGCCGGCGAGTCCGCCATCCTGGCCGCCGCCGAAGCGGCCAACGCGATGGAGTTCATCCGCCGCCTGCCCGACGGCATCCACAGCCGCATCGGCGAGGGCGGCTCGCTGCTCTCGGGCGGCCAGCGCCAGCGCATCGCGATCGCGCGCGCGATCCTCAAGAACGCGCCGATCCTGATCCTTGACGAGGCGACCAGCGCGCTGGACAGCGAGTCCGAGCGGCTGATCCAGCAGGCGCTGGATCGGCTGATGCGCGATCGCACCACGCTGGTGATCGCGCACCGGCTGTCGACCATCGAACATGCCGACACCATCGTCGTGCTCGAACAGGGCCGCGTGATCGAGCAGGGTACGCACGCCGGACTGATGGCGCGCGACGGCCACTATGCCGCGCTGCATCGCATGCAGTTTCGCGAAGCCGCTGCCTGAGCCGCGCCGATCGTGTTGCGCGAGCCCGCCTTCTGGTATTCAGCGTCACCGCCGCCATGGGCGCTGCGCCCGCTGGCCGTGCTGTACGGCCGTGCCGTGCGCCTGCGCCGGGCGCTGTATCAGCGCGGTCTGCTGGCCCGCGTGCGCCTGCCGGTGCCGGTGCTGGTGGTCGGCAATCTCAGCGTCGGCGGCACCGGCAAGACGCCGCTGGTGATCGCCCTGGTCGAGGCCCTGCGTGCGCGCGGATTCCGGCCCGGCGTGGTCAGTCGCGGCTACGGCGGCAGTGCGACCACGCCGCAATTGCTCGAGCCGGGCTGCGAGGCACGGCAGGTCGGCGACGAACCCTGCCTGATCCGCCGCCACTGCGGGGTGCCGGTGGCGATCGGCCGCGAGCGTGCCGTCGCCGGACAACTGCTGGTCGAGGCCGGCGTCGATCTGGTCATCGCCGACGACGGCCTGCAGCACTACGCGCTGGCGCGTGACCTCGAGATCTGCGTGATCGACGGCACCCGCCGTTTCGGCAATGGCCGGCTGCTGCCGGCGGGGCCGCTGCGTGAACCGCTGGCGCGCCTGGCTGCGGTCGACTATCGCGTGTGCAATGGCGGCCTGGCGCGAGCGGACGAAGTCCCCCTGCGCCTGGTCGAGGACCGCGCGTATCGTCTGCTGGCGCCCGCGGAGCGCGTGGCCCTGGCCGATTTCGGCGTCCGCAACGTGCATGCCGTCGCCGGCATCGGCGATCCCGAGCGGTTTTTCCGCAGCCTGCGCGCGCAGCGCTTCGAGGTGACTGCGCATGCGTTTCCCGATCATCATCCCTACCGCCTCGCCGATCTCGATTTCGGTGATGAACTGCCGCTGCTGATGACCGAGAAGGACGCGATCAAGTGCCGCGGCTTTGCGCGGGCGCACTGGTGGGCGGTGCCGGTGCGGGCGCTGCTGCCGGAGGACTTCCTCGACGCGCTGGCCGCACGCCTGCGCGCGCTGTAACCCTTCTGTCGTTGCCGACGGCGGCGTCCGGCCGCTAAACTGCCGCCCGTGTTCCCGATGAGGTCGCTCCGCGTGGACCCTTGCAGTAGTACCCGATCTGCAGTGTTGAATTCGTTCCCGCGCGACTGACGACCTGGCTTCCGCCGGCTGTCCCGTGACGGGATGGCAGTAACGGCGGAGCCCGCATTCCCCGACGGCTCCGTAACCCGTTCGCGCCCGGCGCGGACGGGCATGTGTATCCGGAGGTCGTCATGTTCGGACCGCTCGCCCTGTTTGGCCTGATCCCGGACCGCCCCGGCGGCCGCGCGCGGCCTTCCGCCAGCGTCTCGGCGGCTCAGCAGGCGTATCTGCTGGAGCTGGCCCGACTCGAGGCCGCCGCCGCATTGGGTCGGCTCGACAGCGGCATGGACGGCCTCGACACCGGCGACGCCGAGGCGCGCCTGGAGCACCACGGTCCCAATGTCGTCGGCAGCGAGAAGAAGGCATCGCTGCTGGTCGAGATCCTGCGCCGCCTGATCAACCCGCTGAACCTGCTGCTGCTGGCACTGGCGGTGGTGTCGTTTCTCACC
>JAJYTG010000081.1 GCA_021793195.1 Pseudomonadota bacterium | reverse complement strand
CTGCGTCCTGTTCATCGGCATCGGACTGGTCTTCCACGCGCGCGGCGAGCGCTCGTGAAAGCGTGCAGCTCCGGACGGCAGGGCCCGCGCGGGCCCGGGATTCGCCGTCCTCGTCAGGCCGGCGACCACGTGGTTTCGAGCCGGATCGCCTGATCGCGCGCCTCTTCGGGTTTGAGGAGGCCCTGCGCCACCGCGCGCACGAAGGCCTGGCTTTCGCGCGCGCGCAGCGCGAACAGCGCGGCACCAACCTCGTGCGCGACATGGAACAGCAACTCGCGCTCGTCCGCGGCGTAGTGCTCGCCGGGTCGCTGGCCCACCACGAGGGCACCGAGCAGGGTACCGCGCAGCATCAGCGGAAAGGCGTAGCCATCGCGGCCGAGCTGGCTTTGCGTGTCATCGAGATCGAGCTCGGCGTTGCGCGCGCGCAGCTTGACGAAGGCGAGATCGTCGGTGGCGACCTGCTCGGGCAGTGCCGGCGCGCCCTGCTGGCGGATGCGGATGTAGGCCTCTGCTGTGCGTTCGTACAGCGCGACCCGCGGTGCGCCAGCATGGCGGGCGATCTGGTCGACGGTCAGATCGAACAGGTTCTCGGGCTGCGTGATGAAGGCGCACTCCTCGGCGAAGCGGCGCAGCGCGACTTCGGCGCGGTACTGGTGGCGAAAGAAAAACCGCTCGACGACGGCCTCGATGCGCCGATGCACCGTGCTCAGTGCGGCACCCAGCCCGAGCGGCACGGCCAGCTCCAGCAGCAGGCCGGTACCGTGACCGAGCGTGGTGCGCTCGATCAGGCTTTCCAGCAGGGCAAACAGGCCCAGCACCAGACTGGTGGTTGCGGCGTACACCAAGGCGCGATTGAGGACCACCGAGATGTCCACCACGCGATGACGCAGTACCGCGTACAGGAAGCCGGCCATGGCGATCAGCAACATCAGGGTATTCGTGATCAGCGAGGCCAAAAATCCCAGTAGCGGCGTGTTATCCAGAAAAACCGCGGTCACGAACACCACGCTGCTCCACAGCATCCACCGCAACCGTAGTCGCCTTGCGCCGTTCGCGACGCCGGAGTTCACGATCAGCAGGGCCAGCGGGACGAGGTAACTCACACTGAAGACCAGGCCAAATTGAGGCCGCAACAGTTCCGCCCAGCCGGTGGCGACGAAGAAGCCGGGGCCACCCAGGCGCGTGATCGCCCCCGCAGCGAGCAGCAGAAGAAAGCCGCCGCGCCACAGCCAGCGCGCCCGCGGTGTGAGCGCCGGGCCCAACATGGATTCGATCATGATGTAGAAGCCGACGCGCGCGAGCAGGAACAACACATCGACGCCCAGTTGGACACTCAGCCCGAGTCGACCATCGAGTGGCACCGCCCCGCCCGCGATGCCGAGCACAAAGGCGATCGCCCAGAGCGCCAGACCCGCTGAAGCCTTGTCGCGGCCACGCCACGAGGCGAGCAGCGCGATGCCGCCGAGCAGTACGACGAAACAAAGGAACGCCCAATCGGACCACTGCACGCCGGTGCCGGTGCTGGCATTGACCGTCGTGACCGGGACCATGACTTCTGCCTGCCCGCGGCGTATCGGGAACTCATACGTGCGCCCGGCGGGTAGGGCCGAATCGGATTGCGTGAATCGGCCGATCGCAATGCGGGTCGAGCGTGGCGCTGCGGCCAAGTCGATCCGATCGCCTGGCTCGAGGGCCTTCGGCAGCGGGATGCCGGGAATCGGCGCGATCACCGCGGTATGGGCATCCACGACGATGACTGAAAACGGCATTCCGGAGGACTGGAATTCCCTGACGCTGGCATAAGCAACGGCCAGCACGACGAAAACCGTGAGCAGCACCAAAAGCCCGTAGCGACGATGCATGGCCATCCCCTGTCAGCGCGTGGTCGATGTGCGTGCGAACTGTAAACCCATGCCGACTCGGGCAAGTGCGCGACCGGCATCGGCCTTGCGGCCGACGAACGGGAAGGTCGGCAGCGGTTCCACGCCTTGATCGATGGCGATGCGTCGTAGCAGACGCGCCGGGAGCCGGAGGGGTCCGGACCCGGTGTCAGCGTACCCGTGCGAATGCCGACTTCGGGCCGCAGGCCGGGGTGACAAAACGAAAACGGGTCACGAGGCGCGTCGGGAATCGGAGACAACCCGACGCTCAGGCCAGAACGGCCCGCTCGAACTCATCCACGGGCAGCGGCCGCCCCAACAGGAAGCCCTGCAGCTCATCGCAGCCCATGCGGCGGAGCAGCTCGGCCTGTTCCTCGCGCTCCACGCCCTCGGCCACGACGATGAGACCGAGAGAATGTGCCAGTTCGACGATGTTTTTCACGAGCGCCAGCGTGTCCTGGTCGGTCGACAGTCGGGCGACGAAGCTCTGATCGATCTTGAGCGCGTCCGCCGGCAACCGCGAAAGGTAGTTCAGGGACGAGTAGCCGGTGCCGAAGTCGTCGATCGCGATCCGGCAGCCGAGCGCGCGCAGCCTTTGCAGGATCGCGATGCTGCGGTCGATGTCGTCCATCAACAAGCTCTCGGTGATCTCGACTTCCAGAGCGCGCCCGTCGCCATCGGCAGCCAGCAAGGCCTCGTAATTGCCGATGAAATTGACCTGTCTCAGTTCTCGCGCCGAGACATTGACGGCCAGGCGTGTCCCCAAGCCACGAGCCTGCCAGCGCCGGGCAATGCGCAGGCTTTCTTGTCGAACCCACGCACCGACATCGACGATCGCTCCCGTTTCCTCCAGGACCGGAATGAACTCCGCCGGCGACACCAGCCCCTCGGTCGGATGCCGCCACCGCAGCAGGACTTCGGCGCCCGTCAATTGCTGCGACACGGCGCCGTACTTGGGCTGGAGGTGAAGTTCGAACTCGCGGTTCACCAGCGCGCGTCGCAGGTCGCGTTCGAGTCCTACTTGTCGCGCCATGCGCTGACGCGCCCCCTCCGTGAATACCAGGACCGGATGGTCGAGCGCCTTGGCTTCGGCAAGCGCAGCGACCAGTCCGTGCTCGATGGCGCCCGGGGTCTGGGCCTGCAGCGGCGCTGCCAGCACACTGCAATGGAATCGCGCATGGACCTGCTCTCCTTGAATCATGAAGGGCAGTTTCGTGCACCGGCTCAGCAGCGCCTCGATGTCACGGACGGCGTCGGCGATCGTCCCGGTCGGCGCAAAGGCAAGCACGAAGGCATCATCGCCGGGATGTGCCAGGATCGCGCCGCCGGGGGCGAGCGACTTGAGGCGCGATCCGACCTCGCTCAGGAGCGCATCGCCGAAACGTCGCCCCCGCGTGCGATTGATGTGGCGGAAACGCTCGATGTCGATCATCGCGACCATCTGCGGCCCGTCTTCCAGGCGGGAAAGGATGAGATCGCGGAAGGCCGTCCGATTGGGCAGGCTGGTGGTGGGGTTGTTGTAGGCCAGGAACTCCAGTCGCTCGCTCTTGGCGATGAAGTCGCGCGCATAGTCAACTTCGTCGGTAAGCCGGCGGAGCAGGTCGATCTCTTCGTCGTCGAACGTCTGCGGCGTGCCGGCAAACAGCGACATGACCCCCCAGGGTTCGGCGCCGATGGGCAGCGATATCTGTGCGGCGACGCCGGAGCGTGCCATCGCTGCAGCCCATCCGGCGGGTGTTTCCGCACTGGATCCGTCGCGGGTCACGATGATCGAGGCCGTCCGGATCGCCTCCATGAAGGGCGGCTCACCGACGCCGGCCGGACCCGGGGGCAAGTGATCATGTCCCGCGACCAGGGCCAGCATGACCGGGTCACCGAAACTGCTCGTCAGGGTCAAGGTGTTCACAGACGTGCGGGCCATGATCGCCGCCGCCTTGAATCCCCCCTGGTCGACCGCCAGCCGGCAGGACAGATCGAGCAGTTCCGCCGTATCACGCGAGCGCAGGACCGCGTTGCCGAGCGCACTCAGTACTGCGTGGATGCGCGCCAACTGCCGGATCTTGGCTTCCTGCTGGACGCGTTCGGTCACGTCGCGATCGACGCCGCGGTAGCCGATCAGCGTTCCGGTTGCGTCGAGCAGCGGATGCGCGGTGCTCTCGAGGACCCGGATGCTGCCGTCGTGGTGGCGCCAGCGCAGGACCCATCGTTGCCAGCCTCTCTTCGCCGCCACCAGGTCGGGCAGCGCGCGCTCGACCTCGGCGCGATCCTCGTCGGCCATGAGCTCGAGCGCATTGCGACCGACAACCTCGGCCGGTGAATAGCCGAGGATCTTCATCACGCTGCTGTTCACGTAGCATTTCACACCGCGCTGATCCGTTTCCCAGATCCAGTCGTCGGTCGTCTCCACGATGGTCCGGAAACGCTCCTCGCTCTCGCGCAGGGCCCGCTGCATGTCTTGCATTTCGCGACGGGCCGCAGCGGCGCGCAGGGCCCGTTCGACGGCTGGCTGCAACCGGCGAAGGTTCTCCTTGAGTACATAATCGGCGGCGCCCTGTTGCAGGGCTTCGATTGCCGCCTCTTCGCCGATCGTGCCCGAAACGAAGATGAATGGGATGTCCGGCGCAAGTTCCAGAACGATCTCCAAGGCATGCATCCCGCCGAAACCGGGCATGGAAAAGTCGCTGAGAATCACGTCAGGATTCGAATGCGCCAGTACATCGCGCAGAGCATCGGCGGCAGATACGCGGGTGACCGACAGCTTTCGACCGAGCCCTTTGAGTTCATGCAGGCTCAATTCCATGTCAAGCGCGGAATCCTCGACAAACAGGATGCTCAGTTCATTGGCGGCGGGCTTGTCCATGGCGGTAGCCGATGCTCATCGCGCCTGCGCAGGCGTCTGGTTCGCCAGAACCCAGTACATGCCGATCTGGGCGACGGTGTCGGCGAACTGCTCGAAATCGACCGGTTTGACAATATAGCTGTTGACGCCCAGCGCGTAGCTCTTGAGCAGATCGCCCTCCTCGCGCGAGGACGTCATCATCACCACCGGTACCCACTTCGTTCGTGCGTCATCCCGCATGGCTTTCAGGACCTGCAGGCCATCCATGCGCGGCATTTTCAGATCGAGCAGGACCAGCTTGGGATTACCGTTCTTGCGGCCGGCGAAACTGCCCTCGCAGCGCAGATAGTCGAGCGCCTCGACGCCATCCCTGACCCAGGCGATGTCGTTGACGATGCCGCGGCGCTTGAGCGAGCGCTGCGTCATCTCGGCATCGGCATGGGAGTCCTCGACCAGCAGGATTTCGACGCTCTGGTAGTCGTTCATGATGCGGTTTCCGCGATGGGGAGTTCGAACGAGAAGGTGGCGCCATGATCAGGCTGTCCGACGGCTTTGACGCGTCCGCCATGGCGCGTCACCACCCGATGCACGATGGCGAGGCCGACGCCGGTCCCCTCGAACTGCTCCTGGGAATGAAGTCGCTGGAAGACTCCGAAAAGCTTGTCGGCATAGCGCATGTCGAAGCCGACGCCGTTATCCCGGACGCTGTAGCGGGTCCACCCTTCACTCGCCTCGCCGGTGACTTCGATGTGTGCCGCGGCACCGCGTGGAGAGCTGTACTTGATGGCGTTCGACAGCAGATTGACCCACACCTGCCTGATCAAGGCGGGGTCACCGGTACAGGGCGGAAGCGCAGCCACCGCAGGGCGCACCGGCGATGCAACGCCATCGCTGCGCGCACTGCAGATTTCCTTGATGACGTCCTCGACAAGTTCCTGCATGTTGATCGGCTGCCTGTTCAGGGACTTCCGTCCCAGGCGCGAAAAGGCCAGCAGATCGTCGATCAGGTTACCCATGTGCCGGGCGCTGTCGGCGATCACGTGCAAATGGCGAAGACTTTCCGAATCGAGGCCCGCCGGTGCGTCTTCCAGCAGCATGCTGGCATAGCCGGTGATATGTCGCAGCGGCGCACGCAAGTCATGGGATACGGAATAGCTGAAGCTCTCGAGGTCGCGAACGGTCTCTTCCAGCGACTGCGTTTTCCGGTCGAGCTCCCTGTTGAGGTGCTCGAGTTGCTGCTGGGCTCCGATCCAATGCCGCATGCGTCGCCGGATCTGGCCATAGACGACCAGTGACAGGACCAGCGCGAAGCCTCCGAGCGCGACGAAAAGCGCGCTGACGATGTGCCGCAAGCGCTCCTCTTCGGAACGGCGCTGCAGCAGGAGCTGCTGTTCCACGGCATGCATGTCACCCAGAACGCCGAGGATCGGTTCAGCTGCCGTTGCGGCGTAGCGCTTTTGCACCAGCGCCGCCGCCGCCGCAAAGCCCTGGCGAGTCCGTGCGCGCTCGACATCGACAAGCCGCAGGCGCCACGCACCGACCAGCGTCGTCAGCGTCCGGACATGCGCCTGCTCCGTCGCGTTGTCCGAGGTCATCCGGCGCAGCTGCACCAGATGTTGCAGAAGATCGGTGATCTTCCCCTGCTTCACGGCGAGGAATGCGGAATCCCCCGTGATGGCATAAGCGCGAGTATCGGACAGCGCCTGGGCAATATCGGTCCTGGTTGCCTCGATGGTCGCCATGACCGCATAGGTGTGACTGACCCAGCCCGCCGTGGTGGTCATGTAGCGCGTGAAGGCGAACGCCATCACGATCGCGACCAACAGCGCCGCGAACATTCCCAGCAAGACACTCTGCACCCTGCGTTCGATGGTGACTATCGTTGACATCGCGCTCCCTGATCTGACGTGATCCTTCCTGACTGTCGGCAAGATGGGTGTCACTTGCGGACTGCCGGTTGCCACTCGTTGCAGTCGTGAAGCGGCGACGGTCGTTTCCGTGACAATCGCACTGATAGCTGTGCATGTGCCCAAAGTTATCAAGAGCGAAGGGACTTTCCACCTGATCGCATAGGGTTGATCGAGTCAGATAACAGCATTCATTCCCTGATTGATGCAACATTACGACAATGTAATATTGCGTTCAGCGTCTGCTGCTGACCGCGAAGGAAGGCCAGACTAAATACGGTCGCCTTGCCGTCTCGGCTTAGACTGCGCGCCCGGATGCCGGTGAGTTCCCATGGCCGAAACCCCCGAGATCGATACCGACAGCCTGCGCGAGACGATTGACCGCGAGATCGAGCGCGACGGCGGGCGCCTGCTGCGGCTGATCGCGCTGTCGACCGCGCTGTTCGCGGCGACCGCCGCCATCGCCGCGC
>JAJYTG010000010.1 GCA_021793195.1 Pseudomonadota bacterium | reverse complement strand
AGATCAGTGATGCGGTGCGCGCCAACTACATGATGCCGGAATCCGTGTCATCGGCGAACATCTACATGGAAGGCCTGAAACAGGCGTTCGAAGCCGAATACGCCAACGCCGGCTTTATCTGGGTGCAGGTCAAGACGGCGTTGAACGACGTGTTTGACCACCTCCACCTTTATGTCATCAATAGCAGGAGCGACGAGGTTCTCGACTACACAAAGTACGAAAAGGAGGGCGTTGGGCTTACCGCCATTGCGGTGGGTGGTCTGAGTCTTTCCCGCGGTCTGACCATCGAGGGTCTGACCGTCAGCTATATGTACCGCAACACGAAGATGTACGACACGCTGATGCAGATGGGTCGGTGGTTCGGCTATAGACCGGGTTTCGAGGATCTGTGCCGAGTTCACCTATCGCGCGACTCCATCAATTGGTATTCGCATATTGCGCAGGCGGCCGAGGAGCTGATTCAGCAGGTGAAGCGCATGCGCCGCGACGGGCTCAGCCCACGTCAGTTCGGGCTTTACATCATGGCTCACCCGGACAGCTTGCTGATCACTGCCGCGAACAAGATGCGAACGGGAGAAAAGGTGACGTTCCGTCAGAACTTCAGCGGCCGCATGTTGGAAAGCTACATTGTTTCCACAGATCAGGACGTGAACGCTGCTAATTTTTGTCTGATAGAGAAGACGTGGCGCGACGGCTTTGGTGGTCTCACGCCGGAAGATACCGGCAAGGGGTACATCTTCCACGATGTGGCCGTAGACCTGATCGAGGACCTTCTGATCTCCTTTCAGGCGCATAACCAATTCGGCGATCGCAAGGCGGATATCGTCGCCTATCTCCGAACCCTCGCCGACAAGCATCCGGTTGGCGACGTGTTACTGATTTCACCTCGCGGCGAAAGCGCCGGGCTGTATCAATTGAACGTACAGTCGCGAATCGCCAGCGACCTGCAAGGCACGGCATGGCGGCTGACCAAAGATCGTGTCGCGTCGCGTGGCGACGAGAAACTTGGCCTGACGAAGGAGCAGCAGGAATGCGCAGAAAAGCTGGCAGCTGCTGAGGAGAAGCCCGTTGCTCCGTCGGACACACACTACCGCGAAGTTCGAAACAAACCACTGCTCATGATCCATTCTCTAGACCCACACGGCGACAGCCGCGCAAAGGGGCCGATTGCCGCCTTTGGCGTCAGCTTCCCACCTGGTCACTATGAGACTGAGATCGAGGTGGTTGCGAATCGTGTCTGGCTGGAGCGGATGCAGGGCACCCCGGACGACCCTGATGAGGAGGAGGATTACGATGCCTAACGCTTCCCTGTGGGATGACATCGCGATACCGGATACCGACCTCAATGTCCGCCAAGCCGCAGGCAAGATGGCCGTTCCCTGTTTCTGGGGTCGGAACGTGAACGGCGCCTGCCTCTTCATCATTGAGCTCGAGGGCAACCACACTACACAGTACCGAAAGAACGTCGCATCGGTGAATGGCATCGACGTTGACTTGCGGGCCGGCGAGCCGAGGCACCAGCGACTGATTCTCACGCTTGAGAAGCAGGTGGATCGCGACCTTTTCGAGAGCCTCTGCCGGACGCTCATTTCTGCTCTGCAATATGCGAGCGACTCTTCAAGCTCGCTCGCTGTGGCACTCGCTCATATCCGCCGTTGGAAAACTTTCCTGTCCGGTCGTGGCGGGCAGCGCTTGTCCATTGAGGAGGTTCGGGGCCTCTTTGCCGAGCTCACGTTCCTGCTGGAGCTGATGGGCCGCCTGCAATCATCGGGTGCGGCCGTCGAAGCCTGGCTTGGGCCCGAGAGATCCCATCAGGACTTCATCTTCGGCAACACAGCTATTGAGATCAAATCGCTTTCCGGCACGGAGCGCAGCACTGTCCGAATTTCCTCGGAAGACCAACTGGAATCTCTGAACGATGATCTGTTCCTGCGCATCTATCGCTTGAGCAACCTGCAGGAAGCATCGGCTGCGCAATCGCTCAATGAAGTCGTGGCTGCCATACAGGCGCGGCTTGGAGAGGCAGAAGCTATTGAGGCCTTTGACCGCAAACTTGTAGCGAGTGGCTTTGCGCCCCTACCAGACTACGACGAGCCGCGTTTCGCAGTCAGTGAAGTCCGCAGCTTTCGCGTTGAGGAGGGCTTTCCACGGTTGATCCGATCTCATCTTCCGGCCGGACTCGCTAAGGTCGCCTACGACATCAAGCTGGAGGCGATCGCTTCATTCGCGTGCGATAACGGAGCTATCTACGGGGGTAAGTGATGGAACAGACAGTTGGAGATTTTTTTCATGACTTTCGACAGGAAATGCTTGCTGGAGCGGAGGCGAGCAGCACGTTTCAGCTTGAGGCTTTCATGGAGGTCGTTTCTAGTGAGCTGATCGAAACCGGATTCGTTGAGGGCTTTGAGCATTGTCCCTTCCGCACCCCGCGTGGGATGCGGGTCGACGGCTTCTGGTTCAATGATGAAGATGCGCTCGATCTTTTCGTGGCGGATTTCGATTGCCGCCACGAGCTGGAAGCGCTGACCCGCACGGAGGTGGATAGCAGCTTCAAGCGAGCGGCCAACTTCCTTGAAGCGAGCCTCCAAGGCAAACTTAAACCCGACGTCACCACGCCTGAATATGGCCTTGCGCAGCAGATCGCCGATCGCGGCGAGAGGCTTCGCCGAGTCAATTTTTATCTTGTCTCAGAGAGGGCACTTAGCGATCGCTTCGAATCGTATCCGGACAACAAAATCGGCGGCATCCACGCGACCTATCACATCTGGGATATGGCGCGCTTCCAGCGCCAGCGCAGCTCACGCGGGCACAAGGAGCCGCTCAACATTGATTTCGTGCAGATGTTCGGATGCGGCATCAACTGCTTGTCGGCAAATCTCGGCTCGGACTCATGCCAGTCTTACCTGATTGTCATGCCCGCGACCATTCTCGCCACACTTTATGGCTACTACAGTGCTCGGCTGTTCGAACAGAACGTGCGGACGTTTCTCCAGGCTCGGGCTCAGGTGAATAAGGGCATCAGGGCGACAATCCTCAATGAACCCCAGATGTTCTTTGCCTACAACAACGGCATTACTGCGACTGCCGGTCTGGTCGAAACGCAGATGACGGATGGCGGTCTCCAGATCAGTCGTATATCGGATCTCCAGATCGTGAACGGTGGGCAGACCACGGCCTCGCTCTTTCACACCAAGCGGCGGGACAAGGTGGACCTATCGAAAATCTTCGTTCAAATGAAGTTGTCAGTGATTGATAGCGACGAGAGCGAGAAGATCGTGCCCCGGATTTCGGAATATGCCAACACACAGAATCGGGTGAACGCGGCCGACTTCTTCTCCAATCACCCCTTTCATGTGCGCATGGCGGAGTTCTCACGACGCATGTGGGCACCAGCCCAGCAGGGCGCGCAGCGCGAGACCAAGTGGTTCTTTGAGCGCGCACGCGGTCAGTACATGGACGCGCAATCAAAGCTCACGCCTGGCGAGCAGAAGCGCTTCAAGGCGGAATACCCGAAGACGCAGATGTTCACGAAGACGGATCTCGCCAAATTCGAAAATGTCTTCGATGACCATCCAAGATGGGTGAATTTAGGTGGTCAAAAGAACTTCGCCCAATATGCGCGGCGGATAGGTAAAGAATGGGAAAAATCGTCAGACAGCTTCAATGAATTGTATTTCCACAGAGCCATTGCGAGAGGCATTCTGTTCCACGCGACCGAAAGGTTGGTGTCCGCCCAACCTTGGTACAACGGCGGTTATCGCGCCAACATCGTCGCATACACGCTTGCGATGCTTGGTGAAATTACTAGGCGTCGAAAATTTACGGTGGACTATCAACGTATCTGGGGTGCGCAAGGAATTGATGGCGTTCTATCGCAGACGCTTGCCATCATCGCTCAAGCAGTGAGCAATGACATTGCCAGCCCGCCTCAAGGCATTTCGAATGTCTCTGAATGGTGCAAAAAGGAAGCCTGTTGGGATCGACTTTCGAAGCGAACGGATGAAATCGCCGACCTTATTCCTAAGGAATTCTGGCACGACCTTGCTTCCGCGGACCAAAATCGACATGTGGCTAAAACTGCTCGTCAGATTCAAAAGATCGACAATGGGATCGAGGCACAGAAACGGGTGTTCGAAGTGCCTGCGGCGCGCTGGTCTCTGATATTGCAGGAGGGAGCGACGCGCGGGATTCTGACTCCGAAGGAGATGGACATACTCCGGATTGCAGAGAAGATACCTGTGAAGGTTCCCACCGAAAGGCAGAGCGCCGTTCTAGTTGGGATTTTAGGCAAGGCCCGTCAGGAAGGCATCGTTTAGGTTGGTGGTTCAGAGCGCGCCGGGTGCAGATGCAGATGCACCTGTAAGTATTGGGCTTCGCCAACTTGTCCGGAGGCGAGCATCACTCGATCCTTGGTGGAAACGCTTGCCTGCAGGCAAGCAGGAGGGCATTCCGCTGCTGAATAACGTGCGGAGTTACTGTATTCATCAGGCCTTGCGCCTGATCGGCACCACGATCCCGCTAGTTTTCAGCGTATCCAGATAGTCGGCCACTGCTGCATCATCGCTCGGCGTTCGGGCAGGTGCGCAGTGCGGTTGTACGCACGTCCATTTGGATCTCGTACTGCGTGCGCGAGCTGGTGTTCGATGTAGTCGGGGCGGATGTGTAGCACTTCATCCAGAATCGTGTGGGCCATCGCGCGAAAGCCATGGCCGGTCATCGAGTCGCCGTTGTAGCCAAGGGCGCGCAGGGCAGCAGTTATGGTGTTTTCGCTCATCGGCCGACGCTGCGAACGGATACCGGGAAACACAAACTTTCCTCGACCTGTCAGCGGTTGCAGCTCGCGCAGGATCGCGGCGACTTGCGAAGCAATCGGCACGATATGCAGGGTTTTGTCTTGGTGGCGATGTACCGCCATTCGCATGCATTCAGATCGATATCGGCCCAACGCGCGGTTCGCAATTCACCGGGACGTACGGATAGAAGCGGCGCCAACTTCAGGGCGGCAGCAACGGTCGGCGTGCCGGAATAGCCATCAATAGCGCGCAGAAGGACTGCCACTTGTTGCGGATCGGTACTGCTGGCGAAGTGCCGCGTCGTTGGACTTTTTAGCGCGCCAATCAATTCCGTCGCTGGATTGCGTTCGGCACGACCCGTGGCGATGGCGTAGCGAAACAAACGAGACGCCAGCCCACGTGCACGGTGTGCTGTTCCACGGTGCTGGCTGATTCGATTCTGCGTAGCGCTACCAGGACTCGAACCTGGAACCAAGGGGCGAGGTGCGGCGCTTGCGCGATGCGAAGTAACGCATCGCGCGCCGTGTCGAGCGCCCGGACAGGGAGGTCCGGGCCGGAGTGCGGCACCAGGGAGGGTTGATCGCGGGATGGTGGGCCTACCAGGACTCGAACCTGGAACCAAGGGGCGAGGTGCGGCGCTTGCGTGATGCGAAGTAACGCATCGCGCGCCGCGTCGAGCGCCCGGACTAAGGAGGTCCGGGCTGGAGTGCGGCACCAGGGAGGGTTGATCGCCGGATGGTGGGCCTGCCAGGACTCGAACCTGGAACCAAGGGGCGAGGCGCGGCGCTTGCGCGATGCGAAGTAACGCATCGCGCGCCGCGTCGAGCGCCCGGACAGGGAGGTCCGGGCCGGAGTACGGCACCAGGGAGGGTTGATCGCGGGATGGTGGGCCTACCAGGACTCGAACCTGGAACCAAGGGGCGAGGCGCGGCGCTTGCGCGATGCGAAGTAACGCATCGCGCGCCGCATCGAGCGCCCGGACAGGGAGGTCCGGGCCGGAGTACGGCACCAGGGAGGGTTGATGGCGGGATGGTGGGCCTGCCAGGACTCGAACCTGGAACCAAGGGATTATGAGTCCCGTGCTCTGACCATTGAGCTACAGGCCCGCATGTCGATGCTGACAGTGTAGCGGCTGCCGCACAGCACGACGCCCGCAATCCGCGGGCGTCGGTCGGTCCTCAAGGTACGCCGTGGGTACGCCGTGCGTCACTCGGTATCGAGAAACGACCGCAGCTGCTCGGAGCGGCTGGGATGGCGCAGCTTGCGCAGCGCCTTGGCCTCGATCTGGCGGATGCGCTCGCGGGTGACGTCGAACTGCTTGCCGACCTCTTCCAGGGTGTGGTCGGTGTTCATGTCGATGCCGAAGCGCATGCGCAGCACCTTGGCCTCGCGCGGGGTCAGGCCGGCGAGCACGTCGCGCACGGTCTCGGTCAGGCCGGTGTTGGTGGCCGAGTCCACCGGCGACTCGATGTTGGTGTCCTCGATGAAGTCGCCCAGGTGCGAATCCTCGTCGTCGCCGATCGGGGTCTCCATCGAGATCGGCTCCTTGGCGATCTTCATCACCTTGCGGATCTTGTCCTCGGGCATCTCCATTTCCTTGGCCAGCTCCTCCGGCGTCGGCTCGCGGCCGAACTGCTGCAGCATCTGGCGGGAAATGCGGTTGAGCTTGTTGATCGTCTCGATCATGTGCACCGGGATGCGGATGGTACGTGCCTGGTCGGCGATCGAGCGGGTGATCGCCTGGCGGATCCACCACGTCGCGTAGGTGGAGAACTTGTAGCCGCGGCGGTATTCGAACTTGTCCACCGCCTTCATCAGGCCGATGTTGCCTTCCTGGATCAGGTCGAGGAACTGCAGGCCGCGGTTGGTGTACTTCTTGGCGATCGAGATCACCAGGCGCAGGTTGGCCTCGACCATCTCCTTCTTGGCGCGGCGGGCCTTGGCTTCGCCGATCGACAGCGAGCGGTTGATCTCCTTGATGTCGGTCAGCGGCAGGAACAGCATGCGCTCGATCGACGCCAGCTTTTCCTGCGCGGCGACGATCGCGTCGCGGCGGTTCTTGATCGCCGGTGCCCAGCGCTGCTTCTTGCGGCCGAGATGGTCGGCCCAGGCCAGGTTGGTCTCGTTGCTGGGGAAATTGGCCAGGAACTCGTCGCGCGGCATGCGCGAGGAGCGCACGCACAGGTCCATGACTTCGCGCTCGTGGCGGCGCACGTCGTTGACGATCTCGCGCAGCTTCTTGACCATGCCGTCGATCAGCGCCGACGGCAGCTTGAGCTTGAGGAAGGCCTCGGCCATCTGCTCGCGCACCTTCTGCTGCTTGCGCTCGCCCGGCTCGGTCCGGGCCGCGGCCTTCTCGAACCGGGCGTAGAACGCGCGCAGCTCGTCCATGCGCCGGCGCACCTCGACCGGATCGGGTCCGGTGGCGACGGCTTCTTCTTCCTCGCCCTCGACCTTGACCTTGGTGTCGTCGGCAAGATCCTCGTCGTCGGCCTCGACCGCCTCGATCAGCGCCGGCGGCGGCAACGGCCCGGGGACCTCGACATCATTGAAGCCGGCGAGAATCTCGGACAGGCGCTTCTTGCCGTCGAGGTGCTGGTCGTATTCCTCGAGCAGCAACTGGATCGACCACGGGAAACTGGCCAGTGCGGTCTGCACCTGGTTCAGGCCTTCCTCGATGCGCTTGGCGATGGCGATCTCGCCCTCGCGGGTCAGCAGCTCGACGGTGCCCATTTCGCGCATGTACATGCGCACCGGATCGGTGGTGCGGCCGACCTCGGCATCCACCGCCGAGAGCAGCGCGACGGCTTCCTCGGTGGCGGTTTCGTCGTCCACGCCGCTGGTCGGCGCTTCCGGCAGCAGCAGTTCGGTATCGGGTGCGACCTCGTGCACCTCGATGCCCATGCCGTTGATCATGCCGATGATGTCTTCGATCTGCTCCGGATCGACGATGTCGTCCGGCAGGTGATCGTTGACCTCGGCGTAGGTCAGGTAACCCTGCTCACGGCCCTTGGTGATGAGCTGCTTGATTTCGGACTGCTGCTCGTGGGGGTTGTTGGCCATGCCGGCACCGCCTGGGAGTTGAACCGCACAGTATAGCGAGATGGTGATTTTCTGACCAGAGATCAAGCCGGATGTTCCCGGCCGCAGCGGCCGCGGTTCACCGCGCCTGCAGCCAGAAGGTGACCGGTCCGTCGTTGACCAGGTGCACGCGCATGGCGGCGCCGAAGCGCCCGCTCGCGACCAGGGGATGCGCCGCGCGCGCGCGTTCGACCAGACGCTCGAACCGGGCCTGTGCCTGCGCCGGCGGCGCGGCGGTATCGAAGCCGGGGCGCATGCCCTTGCGGGTATCGGCGGCGAGGGTGAACTGGCTGACCAGCAGCAGACCGCCGCCGGTATCCGCGAGCGAGCGGTTCATGCGTCCCGCGTCGTCGGCGAACACGCGATAGCCGAGCAGGCGTTCGAGCAGGCGCGTCACCTGCGCCTCGCCGTCGGCGGGCTCGATCGCGACCAGCGCCAGCAGTCCGGCGCCGATCGCGCCCACGGTCGCGGCGTCCACCTCGACGCGGGCTTCGCTGACGCGCTGGATCAGGGCGATCATCCCGGCGTACGGCCGGGACGTGGAGCGAGGACGAGCGGGCCGGATGGCATCGATGGAACCGGCAAGGCAGCGGGACGTGGCGTGATAGCACCGCGCCGCCGCCGGCACAAGCGCGGCTACACTCGCGGCTTTCGCCGGAGATCGCATGCGCCCCACGGTGGCCCTCGTCTACGGATTGCTGCGCCTGGCCGGCAGGCTGCCGCTGCGCGCCCTGCATGCGACGGGCGCGGCGCTGGGCGGGCTGGTCTGGCGCCTGCAGCGGCGCGAGCGCCGGCACGTCGAGGAGAATCTGGCGATCGCGCGCCCCGGGCTCGATGCCGAGGCCCGCGCCGCGCTGGCGCGCGCGTGTCTGCGCGAGACCGGCAAGGGCCTGCTGGAACTGGGCAAGGTCTGGGGCGGCGGCGCGCGGCGCGCGCTGGCGCTGGTGCGCGAGGTCGAGGGCCTGGATCTGTACGAGGCCGCGCGCCGCGACGGGCGCGGGCTGATCGTGGCCGCGCCGCATCTCGGTTGCTGGGAGCTGCTCAATCACTGGCTTGGCGCGCGCACCGCGCTGGCCATCCTCTATCGTCCGCCACCGCGCGCGCAGTGGGAACCGTTGCTCAAGCGCGCGCGCGGCGAGTTCGCGCCGGAACAGGTGCGCACCGACGGCGCCGGCGTGCGCAAGCTCTACAAGCGCCTCGCCGCCGGCGGGGTCGTGGGCATCCTGCCCGACCAGCAGCCCGGGCGTGGCGAGGGCACCTTCGCGCCGTTCTTCGGCACGCCCGCCCACACCATGGTGCTGCTGCCGCGGCTGGCGGCGCGCACCGGCGCCACGGTGCTGTTCGCCTTCATGCAGCGACTGCCGCGCGGGGCCGGGTTCCGCCTGCATTTTCTGCCGGCGCCCGATGGCCTGACCGATGCCGATCCGGTCATTGCGGCGACCGCACTCAATCGCGGGGTCGAAGCCTGCGTCGAGCGCGCCTTTACCCAGTATCAGTGGACCTATCGGCGCTGGTCGGACCGGCCATCCGATGCGCCTGTCGCCGTGCCGTCGCACGGAGTCTGATCAGCGCGGCGCCGACTCGTTGCGGCGCAGGAATACCCGCATCTCCTTCGCCGCCTGCACGTCGCCGCGCGCCTCGGCGACGGCGATGCCGCTGCGCCACGCGTCCGCTGCCGCCACGGCAGCGCCGGTCGCCTGCAGCGCCTTGCCCAGCAGCTTCCACGCGGCCGAGTAATGCGGATCGAAGCCCACCGCGGCGCGCAGCTCGGTCGCCGCTGCCGCGGCATCACCGGCCGCCAGCAGCGCCTGGCCCAGCGCGAAGCGCAGCAGGGCGCCGTCACGCGGACCGCCGCACCGGGCGCGCAGACGGGCGATGGCGTCGGCGTTCACGGCGACTGGGTACTCAACGCAGCGCGCGATAGCGCGCGTCGTCCGGCGGATACAGCACCGTCGGCGAGCGCGGTTCGGGCGGCGTGCGGCCCGCACGCAGCGCAGCCAGGCTGGGTGCCGGCCAGATCACCAGCCAGACCGCGCGAAACGGCTGCACGTACAGCGCATCGCGCAGATCCGCCGGCTGCAGTCGCGCCGGGTAATCGATGACCAGACCATTGGGGTGCGCAGCGGCCCAGTTCGCGAGCGCCCGGCCATCGTCGAGCCGGGTGATCGGCTGCGTCAGCCGGCCCAGATAGTGGTACTGGCCGTCATAGAGGCCGAGATTGGCGATCGGCCGGTCCTGCGCCTCGGCGCGCGCCAGCAGCGTGGCCGCCGGCTGCAGATTGAATGCCGGCCACAGGGTCAGGCTGAACAGGCCGTTGGCGGCCGCGGCCCCGACCAGGCCGGCGAAGGCGATGCGGCGCAACTCGCCGCGCCCGCGCAACAGCAACAGCAGGCCGAGCAGCAGGTAGATCACGCCGAAGCCGGGACTGACCGGCGCCAGCGCCGCGAACCAGGGATTGGCCACCCGCCCGCGGGCGACCAGCTGCGGCAGCGCGATCAGCGCCAGCGCCAGCGCGAAGCTGGCCAGCGCCAGCGGCCACGGCGTCAGCCAGGTGCTGCGCGCCAGGCCGATGTGGCGCTCGCGCAGATGCGCCATCGCCGCCGCCAGCAGCAGGGCGAAGCCGGCGTAGTCCGGCAGCAGGTAATACGGCTGCTTGCCGCTGACCAGCGAAAACGCCAGCAGCAGCGGACCCAGCCAGACAAAGAGAAAGCGCAGCCCCGGCTCGAACGGCCGCCGCAGCAGACCCAGTGCCGCCCATGCCCGCGGCCACAGCGCGAACGGAAAGATCAGCACCGGCAGCAGCGGCAGGTACCACCAGAACGGCTTGGCGTGCGCGAACGCATCCACCACGCGCCCGGCGGTCTGGTGGAACAGCAGCTGGTTTCGATAGACCGGACCACCGGCCCAGGCCGCCGGCAGCGCCCACGCCAGCAGCATCGCCATGCCGGCCAACAGCGCCACCGCGCCGCCGAGATACCAGCGCTTCCGCTCGCGCTGCGCCCAGCCGTTCCACAGAGGGCCCAGCAGCCAGGGGAAGATCACGTGCAGCAGCATCACCGGGCCCTTGGTCAGCAGGCCGAGGCCGACCGCCAGCGCGAACCAGCCGAAGCGCGGCGCTTCGCGACGCGGCCCCGGCGTCAGCGCCAGCAGAGCCCCCAGCACGCAGGCGGCCAGCAGCACCTCGTACATGATCTGCAGGCCGAACAGGAAACCGTAGCCGAATGCCATCAGCAGCCACGGTGTCGCGCGGCCGACCCAGGGGCGATCGGGGAACAGTCGGCGCGCCAGCACCGTGGCCAGCACCAGCTCGGCCGCGCCGATCAGCACCTCGAGCAGGCGCGGCCAGACGTCGCCGACGCCGCCCACCGCCCAGCCGAGATGGATCAACCAGAACAGCAGCGGCGCCTTGTCGCTGTAGGGCGCGCCATTGAGGTAGGGCACCAGGAAGTGATGGCCGTGCCACATCTCCCATGCCACCGACAGCGTGCGGGTGGAAAAGATCGGCATCGGGCCGTGCTGGAAGATCGCGACCAGCGCGACCGTCAGCCACAGTGGCAGCCACGGCCACAGAGCGCGCAGGGCGTCGTAACGGTAGGGATGGGAGCGCATCGTGCACTCGTTGCGGAGGGGCCGCGGCAGTTTACCCGAGCGCTGCGCGCGCTCCGGCCGCGGCTACACTGACTGCATCGCACCGACCGTCGCGCCGATGTCTTCCCGTCCTCCGATCTCCGCCTGCGTGATCACCCTCAACGAGGCCGACCGCATCGAGGCCTGCCTCGACTCGCTGGCATTCTGCGACGAGATCGTGGTGGTGGACTCGGGCTCGACCGATGCCACCCGCGAGCTGGCCGCCGCCCGCGGTGCGCGCGTGCTGCTGCGGGCGTTCGACGGCTACCGCACGCAGAAGGATCATGCCGTGCGCAATGCCGCGCATGACTGGATCCTGTTCCTCGACGCCGACGAGCGGGTGACGCCGGCGCTGCGCGCCAGCATCGAGGCCGCGCGTGATGCCGGTTTTGCCGCCGCCGGCTACCGCTGCGCGCGTGCCACCGAGTATTTCGGCGCCTTCCTGCGCCACGGCAACGCCTATCCCGACCGCGTGCTGCGGCTGTTCGACCGCCGCCGCGGCGGTTTTCGCGGCGACCGCGAGATCCACGAACACGTCGAGGTCGATGGCGCGGTGGCGACGCTGGCCGGCGATCTCGAGCATCACGCCTACCGCTCGCTCGACGATCAGCTGCAGCGCCTGGACCGCTACGCGCGGATGATGGCCGCGCACCTGCACGTCGCGGGGCGGCGCGCGCGCATCGCCAACATCCTGATCAACCCCGCCTGGCGTTTCCTGCGCGGCTACCTGCTGCGCGGAGGCTTCCGCGACGGCTGGCGCGGCCTGGTCTACGCCAGCGTCGAAGCCAACTACGTGCGCCAGAAGTTCATCCGCCTGTGGTTGCTGCAACGGCAGTCGGGCCGCTAGCGGCCCGCCGGCGCATCCGCAACGACACGCCCAGCGCGGCACCGAACAGGATCATCAGCGGCGTGCGCATGTAGCCATTGCTCCACAGCAGGAAATCGAAGGCGTTGACGATCAGCACGATCGCGAGGCTGCCGAGCAGGGTCCAGCACAGGCATGGGTCGAGCTGCGACAGACGCCGCGCGCGCCACAGGTCGCGCAGCAGCACGCCACACATCGCCGCCAGCAGCGCCAGTCCGACCGCGCCGAGGCCGACCGCGATCTGCAGGTAGGCGTCGTGCAGATGCGGCGGCACATAGCTGCCCCAGCGCAGCCCGGAGGCCGCGATCAGCGGACCGACGCTGCGCAGGCCCCAGCCGAACAGCGGCGCCTGCAGCCAGGCCTTGATGCCCAGCGCGTACAGGTCCAGGCGCAGCCCCACCGAGGATGTCGCCAGCACGGCGTGATCGCCATGCAGCAGCGCCTGCATCAGCGTCCAGCCGCCGTGCAGGCGCGCGCTGATCAGCGGCTGGCCGAGAAACCACGCCACCGGAACCAGCGCCAGCAATCCGACCGCTGCACGCAGGCGGCGATCGCTGTCGCGCACCGATTCTGCGCTGGCGCGCCGCAAGCCGATCGACGCCAGCGGCAGCACCAGAGCCAGGGCCAGCCAGGCGCCGCGCGATTGCGCGAACAGCAGTGCCGCCGCAAACAGGGTCAATCCCGACGTCAGCGCTGTGGCAGCGCCGACGCGCGCGATCGCAGAGGCAGGCCACTGCCGGCGCTGCATCTGCAGTACCAGCCCCAGCACAGCGATCGCGGCCAGCATGCCGACCAGGTTCTCGGCATAACCCAGGCGCAGGCGCAGGCTGCCGTCGAGCAGCGCGCCGAGATCGCGCCAGGGCATCTCCGACAGGGTCCATGCGGCCATCCCCGCCAGCATCAGCATCAGCGCCGGCCAGGTCCAGCGCGGGCGCTCGGCCAGCCACCAGCCGATCACGCAGGCGAAGGCGCCGAGCTTCACCGGCTCGGCGACCGTCGAAAGCTGCAGCACGAAACCGATGGCGGGAGTGCGCTGCGCCGCCAGCACGGATTGCGCGATGCCATAGGCCGCGAACAGCAGCAGCAGTCGCGCGAACGGATGCGCGGCCAGTTCGCGCCACGGCGTGCGACCGGCGAGCAGCAGCGCCAGCAGCATCAGGTCGGCGCCGTAGCTGGCGCTGAGCGGTTTCGGGAACTGCGTGGCCGCGAACAGCGCACAAACCGCCAGTCCGATCGCCGCCAGCGGCGAGGCACGATGCGCGCGCGCCGCCGGCGTCGCGATTGCACGATTCACTGCAGGGTGGACTCCAGCGCGGCACCGACACGGCGCACGAACGCACGGCGGTTGTCGTCATACCAGGTGCGGGCGCGCTCGCGCAGGGTCGCGATCTCGGCGTCGCTGAGCGCCATGGCGCGGCACACGGTGTCGGCCATGGCCGCCTCGTCGAAGAAGTAGCGCGTCGCCAGCGCCATCGGTTCGGTCTTGCAGTAGGGCACCAGCAGACCCCGCTCCGGCGTGACCAGCTCGTTCATCGGCGGCGCGTCCACCGTCATCGTCACCGCGCCCACGCCCAGCGCCTCGACCAGGTAGTGGCCCCAGGCATCGGTCTCGGAGGTGCATAGGTGGAAGGCATGCTGGTTCTGCAGGCGCTTGAGTTCACGGAACTGCGCCGTCTGCGCCGGGTCGAGGTATTCGATGCGATGCCGGATATTGGGCGCGCTCGCCGCAGACCATGCCTCGCGCGGATCCTGCAGCACGGTCAGCGTCGGCCACTCCGGATGCCGGCTCCACAGCTCGATCAGGCGGCGCGCGCCCTTGGTGCGGCTGGCGCCGGCGAGGTGGAAGAAGCGACGCTCGCGGCGCACCGTTGGATCGAAGCGGTCCTCGCTGTCGAAACCCAGACGCAGGGCATGGCAGCCGAGTTGCTCGAAGATGCCCAGCGCGTGACTGGACTTGGCCCAGACGGCGTCGATCCGCTCGAGGTAGCTGAGGTCGCGGCGATCGAACCACTCGGGGTTCGGCAGAGCGGCATTGCGTCGGGCATGCAGCAGGCGATCGGGCCAGACATGCTCGAACATCACATTGAGATCGAATCGCCGCGGTGGCCGGATGCGCGCTCCGAGGCGATCGACGAAGCGTTGCGCGCGCACAAAGGTGCGCATGTGCCCGCTGCGTCTTCGGCGTTCATCCTCGGGGCCCAGCGCGGTGATTGCCACATCGCAGCCGTGCTGGCGCAAGGCCGCGCCCAGCAGACGGAAATCGCGCGACAGGCCGAAGCCGTTGTCGCGGAAGATCAGGTTGACGGATGCCATGCGCCGACTCCTTCACGATCGCGCAACGCGCTCTGTCCGCAAAGTCTGCGGGCAGGCTCCCTCCCCCTGACACGGATTCGAGTATGCCCGGCGGGCATGTGAAAACCCTGTCTCGAGACTGAATCAACGCGTGTCGCGGGTCACGGTTGACGGCGGTCGCCACGAGTCGCCGCACCGATACCCCTGCGCGCCGTCTGTCGGCGATCCCATCCGGGCATGCGAAACTGGCGGCATCGGTGCAGCCGGAGCTGCCGTCCCTTGGGAGCGCAATCGATGAAAACCGCCATGATCACCGGCATCACCGGCCAGGACGGGGCCTATCTCGCCGAACTGCTGCTGGCCCGGGGCTATCGCGTGGTCGGCACCTACCGCCGCACCAGCTCGGTCAACTTCTGGCGCATCGAGGAACTCGGTGTTGCCGAGCATCCGCAGCTGACGCTGGTCGAATACGACCTCACCGATCCGGGATGCAGCATGCGCCTGCTGCAGCAATGGCGACCGCAGGAGGTCTACAACCTGGCCGCGCAGAGTTTCGTCGGCGTGTCCTTCGACCAGCCGGTGACCACCGCGCACATCACCGGCATCGGCGCGCTGAACCTGCTCGAGGCGATCCGCGCGGTCGATCCGGGCATCCGCTATTACCAGGCCTCGACGTCGGAGATGTTCGGCAAGGTGCAGAGCGTGCCGCAGGACGAACGCACGCCGTTCTATCCGCGCAGTCCGTACGGCGTCGCCAAGCTGTTCGCGCACTGGGCCACGGTCAACTACCGGGAGTCCTACGGCATCTTCGGCGCCAGCGGCATCCTGTTCAATCACGAGTCGCCGCTGCGCGGACGCGAATTCGTCACCCGCAAGATCACCGACGCCGCCGCACGCATCAAGCTCGGCAAGCTCGACGTGCTCGAACTGGGCAACCTCGACGCCAAGCGCGACTGGGGCTACGCCCGCGAGTACGTCGAGGGCATGTGGCGCATGCTGCAGGCGGCCGTACCGGAAACCTACGTGCTGGCCACCGGCCGCACCGAGAGCGTGCGCGATTTCGTGACCATGGCCTTTCACGCCGTCGGTTTCGAGCTGGCCTGGCGTGGCGCCGGCCTCGACGAGACCGGCGTCGACGCCCGCAGCGGCCGCGTGCTGGTGCGCGTCCATCCCCGCTTCCACCGCCCGGCCGAGGTCGATCTGCTGATCGGCAACGGCGCCCGGGCGCGCGCCGAACTTGGTTGGGCACCGCAGACTACGCTCGAGCAATTGTGCGCGATGATGATCGAGGCCGACCTGCGGCGGGTTGCGCATGGCTTCTCGCACTGAGCCGCCGCGCCGCCGGGTCCTGCTGACGGGGCACAGCGGCTTCACCGGGCACTACGTGCGCCGCGAACTGGAGGCTGCCGGTCACGAGGTGATCGGTCTGGCGCAGACGCATTCCGGTGCCGAGCAGCCGGTGGACCTGCTCGATCGCAACGCACTCAACGCGGCGGTGCACGCGGCCGCGCCCGACGCCGTGATCCATCTCGCCGCGATCGCCTTCGTGGCGCATGACGACGTCGAGTCGCTGTATCGGGTCAATGTCGCCGGCACCCGCAACCTGCTGGCCGCGCTGGCGTCGCTGCCGCAGCCGCTGCACGCGGTGATCCTCGCCAGCAGCGCCAATGTCTACGGCAATGCCGGCGTCGAGCCGATCGACGAGGATACGCCGCCGGCGCCGAGCAACGACTACGCGGTCAGCAAGCTCGCCATGGAATACATGGCGCGGCTGTGGCTGGACCGCCTGCCGATCACCCTGGTGCGGCCGTTCAATTACACCGGCGTCGGTCAGGGCGCGCAGTTCCTGATTCCGAAGATCGTCGATCATTTTCGCCGCGGCGCGCGCGTGATCGAGCTCGGAAACACCGGCATCGCCCGCGATTTTCTCGACGTGCGCGCGGTGGCGGTGGCGTATGCGCGGCTGCTCGAAGCGGCGCCGGCGGGCAGGGTGCTGAATCTGTGCAGCGGGCGCGCCTGCACGCTGGCCGAGGTGCTGGCGCTGATGGCGGAGATCGCCGGCTATGCCATCGAGGTGCGGGTCAATCCCGCCTTCGTGCGCAGCCACGAAGTACGGCGCCTGGTCGGATCGGACTCGCGCCTGCGCGCTTGCATCGGTGCGCTGCCGCCGATCGCCTTCGCCGAGACGCTGCGCTGGATGCACGCGCAGCCAGTCTGAGACCTCAGTCCGCGGCCACCGCGCGCACCGCGCTGTCGAGACGGGTGCGGAACGCCGCGTCGTTGCCCTCGAACCAGGCGCGCGCGGCCGCGCCGAAGCGCGCGATCGCGGCCGCGTCCAGTGCCAGGGCGTGCGCCACGGCGGCTTCCATCGAGGCCTCGTCGAAAAAATAGGTCGTCGCCAGATTCTGCGTGCCGGTGCGGCCGGCGGCTACCAGCAGGCCGCGTTCGGGCGTCACCAGTTCGTGCATCGGCGGCGCGTCGAGGGTGATCACCAGCGCGCCCAGGCCCATCGCCTCGACGATGTAGTGGCCGAAGCCCTCGGTCTCCGACGGACACAGATGAAACACGTGCGCGTTCTGCAGGCGCTGCAGTTCGGCATCCTCGAGATAGTCCACGCGATGGTCGATGTTGGCCGCCGCGGCGCCCGGCAATGCGGTGCGCGGGTTCTGCACCACGGTCAGCCGCGGCCATTCCGGATGCCGCCGCCACAGCGCCAGCAGGCGCTCGGTGCCCTTGTTCTGGCTGCGCCCGGCGAGATGGAAGAATGCGCGTTCGCGCGTCACCGCGCGATCGAGGCGATCCTCGCTGGTGAAGCCGGTGTAGGTGACGCGGCAGCCGAGTTGTCCGAACAGCGTCAGCGCGTGTCGGGTCTGCGCGAACACGTGATCGATGATCGGCAGCGCGGCGCGGTCGCTGTCGAGGAACCACTCCGGATGCGGCAGCAGCACGTTGCGCCGCGCGATCGGCGCGTATTCGGGGCGCACGTGCTCGATCATGATGTTGAGGTCGTAGCGCCGGTGCGGATCGTCGCCGCGCAGCCGTTGCCAGACGATGCGTGCGCGCAGCTGCCACGGCCGCAGGATCTTGCGCAGCTTGCCGCGGCGCAGGGCGCTGACATGCACCTGATGACCGGCGGCGGTCAGCGCGCCGCCCAGCAGGCGCAGGTGGCGGGTCAGGCCGAAGCCGTTGTCCCAGACGATCACGTTGACGCGCATCGGCTCGCTCGTGCCTCGTGGATCAGCGCACCCGACCGTTGCCGGCGCGCTTGACGAACGCGGCATAGTACATGCCGTCGAGGCCATCCTCGCCGGGCAGGATCTGCCAGCCGGGGCCGTCGGCGCGGCCCGCGGGCAGCACGATCGGCACGCCCTCGGCGTCGGCATGGGCGGCGGCGAACGCGGCGGCGACGCTGCCGTTTTCGGCGCGCAGCAGCGAGCAGGTCGCATACAGCAGGCGTCCGCCCGGGGCCAGCAGCGGCCACAGCGCGTCCAGCAATGCGCGCTGGGTCTGCGCCAGCGTCGGAATGTCGGTCGCGCGTCGGTGCAGGCGCACGTCCGGTTGCCGACGCAGGACGCCGGTCGCAGAGCACGGCGCATCGAGCAGGATGCGATCGAACGCACGGCCGTCCCACCACGTTCCGGGTTGGCTGGCGTCGCCGGCACGCAGCGTCGCGGTCAGGCCGAGGCGCTCGAGATTGGCGGCCACGCGGGCCAGGCGTTCCGGTTCGCGGTCGAGCGCCAGCAGATCGAGATCGGCGCGCTCGAGCAGATGACAGGCCTTGCCGCCGGGCGCCGCGCAGGCGTCGAGTACGCGCAGGCCCGGCGTCACGTCGAGCAGGTCGGCGGCGATCTGCGCGGCGCCGTCCTGGACCGCGATCGTGCCTTCGGCCCAGCCGGGCAGGCGGGTGACGTCGGTGCTGGCGTCGAGCTGCACGGCATCGCGCAGCCAGGGGTGCGCATGCGCGGCATGACCGGCGCCGGCGAGGGCGGCGATGATCGCGTCGCGATCGGCGCGGCGACGGTTGACGCGCAGCGTCGGCGGCGCCTCGACATTGATCGTCGCCAGCACGGACCCGGCCGATTCGGGCCAGTCGTGCGCGAGCGCGTCCAGCAGCCAGCGCGGCAGGGCGTGGCGGGTGACCGCATCGGCGTCGAGCGCGGCTGTGAGCGCGGCGCGCTCGCGCAGGAAGCGTCGCAGCACCGCATTGATCAGTCCCGACTGGTGCCCGTGGCCGAGCACGCGCGCGGCCTCCACGGTCGCCGCCACCGCGGCGTACTCCGGCAGGCGCATGCGCTCGATCTGCACCAGGCCCAGGATCAGCAGCGCGTGCAGCGCCGGCAGACGCGTGCGCAGCGGGCGCTCGAGCAGGCGCGCCAGCAGTGCGTCGTAGCGCAGCCAGTAGCGCGCGCCCTCGTGCAACAGCGCCGCCAGCAGGGCGCGATCGCGCGGATCGGCCAGCGCCGGCGCCGTGCGCGCCTGCACCTCGCGCAGGGAGGCGCCGCGCAGTGCCACCTCGGCCAGTGCCCGTGCCGCGAGGGCGCGCGGGTCGTTCATGCGCGCGAGCGCAGGTCGGGACGCGCGTTGAGGAAATCCGCCACCGGCAGTGGCCGGCCGCCGGCGCGCTGCACCTGCGTGATGCGCAGGATGCCGTCGCCGGTGGCGAGGTCGAGACCGTCGCGGCCGGCGCCAAGCAGGGTGCCGGGCGCCGCGTCCGCGCGGCCCGGGAGCGCCACCGCGGCCCACACGCGCAGGCGTTCACCGGCGAGCACGGCCTCGGCCACCGGCCACGGATCGAAGGCGCGCACCTTGCGCGCCAGCGCCGCGGCGGAGTCACGGAAATCGAGCGCGGCCTCGGCCTTGTCCAGCTTGTGCGCATAGGTGACGCCGGCCTCGGGCTGCGGATGGGCCGCCAGCGTTTCGCCACGCACAGTCCGCGCCAGACCTTCGCCGAGCACGGCGGCACCGAGTGCGGCCAGGCGATCGTGCAGGCCGCCGCCGGTGTCGTCGTCAGCGATCGGCGTGCGCCGCGTCAGCAGCACCGGGCCGGTGTCGAGGCCGGGCTCCATCCACATCAGGCAGACGCCGGTCTCGATGTCGCCGGCGAGCAACGCCCGCTGGATCGGTGCCGCACCGCGCCAGCGCGGCAGCAGCGAGGCGTGCACGTTCCAGCAGCCCAGACGCGGAATCGCCAGCACCGCGCGCGGCAGGATCAAGCCGTAGGCGACCACCACCAGCAGGTCCGGAGCCAGCTCGCGCAGGCGCTGCTGCACCGGCGCGGTCTTCAGCGATTCGGGCTGCTCGATCGCCAGTCCGGCGGCCAGCGCCGCCTGCTTGACCGCGCTGGCCGCCAGCCGGCGGCCGCGGCCGGCGGGGCGGTCGGGTTGCGTGTAGGCGGCGATCACCTCGACGCCGGCGGCGGCACGGCAGGCTTCGAGGCAGGGCACGGCGAATTCCGGTGTTCCGGCGAACACCACGCGCAGGCGCTTGGGCATGGGAAGCCTCAGGCCGAGGCTGCCGCGGGCGCAGCCTGCCGGCGCTGCTTCGCGAGCTTCTTGCGGACCATCGCGCGCTTGAGCGGCGAGAGATAGTCGACGAACAGCTTGCCTTCCAGATGGTCCATCTCGTGCTGGATGCACACCGCCAGCAGACCGTCGGTCTCAAGCGTGAAGGACACGCCGTCGGTGTCCTGCGCCTGCACCACGATGCGGTTGGCGCGCTCGACGTCGGCGAAGATGCCGGGCACCGACAGGCAGCCTTCCTGGTAGACCTGCACGCCCTCGCGCTCGAGGATGCGCGGATTGACCAGCACGCGCGGGTCGTCCTTGTCCTCGCTGACGTCGGCGACCAGCAGGCGCCGATGCACATCCACCTGGCTGGCGGCCAGCCCGATGCCGGGCGCGGCGTACATGGTCTCGAAGAGGTCCGCCACGAGCCGTTTGAGCGCAAGGTCGAACACGGTTACCGGCTGCGCGACGGTGCGCAGGCGGGGGTCCGGATATTCGAGAATCGCGAGCTGGGTCATGGTCGTTTCCGGGGCGGAACTGCGGACGAATCGGCGGAATGCAAGCGATTCCACCCCTAGTATTTCGCATTGTAAGCCTGTCCCGGAGCCAGCGCGAGGCAGGTTCCGATGGCGATTGTTCGCGCTATGCGGCTGGGCTACACTCCAGAAACCCTAGGGGGAACGGGGAATTGCCAGCCATGCTTAAGAAATCCCTTGCGCTTCTCGCCGGCATGCTGTGCTCGCTGGCCGTTTTCGCCGCCACCTCGGACCTGCGCGCCAATGCGCCGGCTTCCTACACCGTGCGCAAAGGCGACACGCTGTGGAGCATCTCCGCGCATTTCCTCCGCAAGCCGTGGCTGTGGCCGGAAATCTGGCAGGCCAATCCGCAGGTGAAAAATCCGCACCGCATCTACCCGGGCGATGTGCTCGATCTCGCCTACCTCGGCAATGGTCAAGGCGTGGTAAGACTCGAGCCGCGCGTGCGCGGCACAGAGCTCGGCGAAGCGATCGAGCCGCTGCCGCTGGCCGGATTGAAGCCGTTCCTGGTCGACACCCGGGTATTTCCCAATCGCGATGCGCTGGCCAAGGCCCCTTACGTGGTCGGCTTCGAGGAAAACCAGTTGCGTGGCGTGTCCGGACAATTCGTGTATGTGCGCGGGCTGGACGCCAAGCCCGGCGAACGCTTCGCGGTGGTGCGGCCCAGTCACGTGTTCCTGACCTTCCATCCGGACGCGGGTTTCCGCGACCAGATCGGCCAATCGCTGGACAGCAACGTCGAGATGTACTCCGGCCCCTGGCATCGCGACGAGATGGGCTTTGCGGACCGGGATCGGCTGTCGAGCGGGCATGCACTGGGCTACGAGGGCACCGTGATCGGGACCGTCGAGGTGCTGCGCACGGGCGATCCTTCGACCCTGCTGGCGGTGTCCTCGACGATGGAGCTGCGCAAGGGTGACCGCATCCTGCCGCTGGACACGCATCCCTACGATTCCGACTACTACCCGCACGCACCCAAGGCATTGCCGCCGAACATGCGCGTGATCGCCTTCAGCGATGCCATGGACGCGGTCGGCCCGCATCAGGTGGTGGCGCTGTCGGCGGGCAAGGACGAGGGCGTCGACAACGGCCAGACCTATTCGATGTATCAGCCGGGCGATCGCATCCACGACGATGTGGCCTCGTCCAGCCAGGCGCGCAGCTTCGGCCAGGAAGTGACCCTGCCGGCCGAGTTCATCGGCCATGTGATGATCTTTCGCACCTTCGACCACGTCAGCTACGGACTGGTGATGGATGGCATCAAGCCGGTCCATCTGGGTGCCGAATTGCGCATGCCCGACTGATCCCGGCGTAGTCCGATTCCGACGCCACGGCGCGGCTGCTGCCGCGCCGTTTGCGTTTCAGACTGGCGCGCGTGGACCTGCGCCCCGATCTCGATGACTGGCTTTCCCTGCTGCGCACGCCGACCCTCGGCGCCGTGACACTGCGGGCACTGCTGGCGCGGCACGGTTCGGCTGCTGCTGTCTGCGCGGCGCTGCAGCGGCCCGGCTGCATTCTGACCGCGCCGGCGCGGGCCTGGGTCGAGGCACCCGATCGCGCGCGCCTTGCGGCGGATCGGCTCTGGCTGCAGCAGCCGGGGCATCGCCTGCTGTGCTGCGACGAGGCCGACTTTCCGCCGCAACTGCAGTCCGGCGCCGGCGCCCCGATCGCGCTGTTCGTCGTCGGCGATGCGGCATTGCTGTTACGGCCGCAGGTGGCGGTGGTCGGCGCACGCGCGGCGACGCCGGCCGGGCTGGCGCTGGCCAGCCGCTTTGCCGCGGCTCTGGCCGCGGCGGGCCTCACCGTCGCCAGCGGCCTCGCCGAGGGCGTGGACGCGGCCGCGCACCGCGCCGCGCTGGAGCATGACGGCGGGACGCTGGCGGTGGTCGGTACCGGCGCCGATCGCGTCTATCCGTTCCATCATCGCGAACTGGCCGCGGCGATCGCCGCACGCGGCGCAATGGTCAGTCCCTTCGTCCCCGCGAGTCCGCCACTGGCGGCGCACTTTCCGCAACGCAATCGAGTGCTGGCGGGGCTGGCGCTCGGAGTGCTGGTGATCGAGGCCGGCGTCCGCTCCGGGGCGCGCATCACCGCGCGCGCCGCGGTCGAGTTGGATCGCGAGGTATTCGCGCTGCCGGGCGCGATCGGCAACCCGCTGGCGCGCGGCTGCCATGCGCTGATCCGCGAGGGCGCGATGCTGGTCGAAGACCCCGTCGAGGTGATCGCCGCGCTCACGCCGGCGGCGCGCGCGCTGGGCGCCGAGTTGCGCAGTCGGCTCGCTGCCGAACCCGTGTCCGGTGCGCCGGTGGTCGCCGATGGCGCGTCGGTCACGGCACTGCTGGAGGCGCTGGGCCACCTGCCCGCGGCGCTGGACGAATTGTGCGCCCGCACCGGGGCCGGCAGCGCGGCATTGGCCGCGGAGCTGGCCCTGCTCGAACTCGACGGCCGCGTCGCCCGGCTGGCCGGTGGCCGTTGGCAGCGCGTCGGTTGAAATGCCGTGATCCGTTCAGCGCCCGGCGTTGCCGCCAACCTCCGCGCGCAGGCGCTCGGCGAGGCGACTGGCGCGCTGCATGGGCGTGTCGAGCGCGGCCTCGAGCACGCCGCCGCCGGCCCACAGCTCGAGCTGGCGGCGCGCGCGCGTGGCGCCGGTGTAGAGCAGCTCGCGGCTGAGCCCGCGTCCCGGCAGTGCGGGCAGGATCAGGACCACGCGCTCGAATTCCGAGCCCTGGCTCTTGTGCACGGTCATCGCATAGGCGGTTTCGTGTGCCGGCAACGCCAGCGGCGCCAGGGCGCGCGGCTCCGGGTTCCCGCTGCTCTCGAACCACACGCGCGGCAGGCCGTCGGCGCCGGCATGAACCACGCCGAAATCGCCATTGACCAGGCCCAGACCGCGCTCGCCGGTGGTGATCAGCAACGGGCGGCCGGTGTACCAGGGGTCCTCGGCGTCCAGCCCGAAGCGTCGCCGCAGCAGGCCATCGATCAGGTGATTGATCGCGCGCTGCCCGAACGCGCCCGAGCGCAGCGCGGTCAACACGCGAGTGCCGCGCAGCGCGGCCAGTGCGGACATCGGGCTGGCCGCCTGCAGCAGATCATCGAACAGGCCGGTGCCGTGCGGCGGATCGATCGCGGCGCGCAGGGCGCGCGCCAGCGCCGCGGTGTCGGCAAGGGTGGCGGCATGCAGTACCCGCGCGTGCGCCGGATCGGCAGCCAGCTCGCGCACCCGCGCCGCATCGCCGGCGCGAATCGCGGCGGCGAGATCGAGCAGGACGCCGGACGCGCGCCAGACGGTGCGCAGACGCAGCACGTGACCGGCCAGCGGCGCTGCGCCGGTCGTCAGCGTCGCCGCAGCGATGCCGGATGCGGACGAGTGATCCGCCGCGGCGACGGTCGGCACGCCATCCGCGTCCGCGGCGGCGACCAGATCGGCCAGTACCGAGCCGGCCTCGACCGAAGCCAGCTGGCCGGCATCGCCCAGCAGCACCAGATCGGCGTCCGGTCGCAGCGCTTCCAGGGTGCGCCGCATCAGTGCCAGATCGACCATCGAGGCCTCGTCCACCACCAGCAGGTCCGCCGCCAGCGGCGCATCGGGGCCGGCGCTGAAGGCATCCCGGTCGGGTCGCGCGCCGAGCAGGGCGTGCAGGGTCTGCGGCCGCAACGCCGCGATCGCGTCGAGCAGCGGCGCCCACGGCAGCGCGGGCAGGCGTGCGCGCAGCGGCGGCAGCCCTTGCGCCAACGTTTCGCCGAGGTGTTGCGCCGCCTTGCCGGTGGGTGCCGCCAGCGCGATGCGTCCATCCGCGCCGCGCTGGCGCAGCCACAGCAGCAGCAGGCGCAGCACGGTGCTGGTCTTGCCGGTGCCTGGGCCGCCGGTGAGCACGAACAGGCCACTGTCCAGGGCAGCCGCAGCCGCCAGGCGCTGCTCGTCCGGGGCGGCGGGCGATACGCCGAACAACGCGTCCAGATCGCTGCGCCGATCCTCGGCAACGCGGCCCGGCGACGGGCGCAAACGGGCGCGGATCGCCGCGATCAGGCGCGTCTCGTGATCGTAGTTGCGGCGCAAATAGCAGTCGCCCGCGCACAGCACCAGCGGGCGTGCGCTGTCGCCGGAACCGGCATCGACCCAGTCGCTGGCGATCAGCGCGGCCTGCCAGCGCGGCCAGTCCGGCCACGCGGGCGTGCCGGCGCCGGCGACCGGCAACGTGGCCAGTGCCGGCAGCTGGACGCAGGCGCTGCCGGCCGCTTCTGCCGCCGCCGCGGCGAGACCGGCGAGCGCGACCAGCGGCTCGCCGCTGTGCATCGCCAGCCAGCGCGCGACGTGGCGATCGAGCGCGCGCCACGGTGCGCCCGGCGCGCGCAGGATCGCTTCCAGCAGCACGGCGCTCATGCCGCGCGCTCCGCGGCGCTGGCGAACAGCGCATCGAGCTCCGCGATCAGCGCCACGGGCGGACACTCGCGATAGACGCCGGCTGCGGGCGCCAGTCCCGCCGCGCGCGCAAACAGGTAGATCGCGCCGCCGACGTCGCGCGTGGCGTCGTAGCCGGGCAGCCGCTCGCGCAGGTAGCGGTGCAGCGCCACCGTGTACAGCAGCATCTGCAGCAGATAGTGCTGCTCGCGCATCACTGTGGCCAGGCGCGCAGGCGCGTAATCGGCGACGTGCTCACCCAGCCAGTTGCTCTTGTAGTCGAGCACGTAATAGCGGCCGTCGTGGCGCAGCACCAGGTCCATGTAGCCCTTGAGCAGGCCGTTGAGCGTGCGCACGCCGCCCGCCGGCAACAGCAGCGGATAGCCGTGCCGCTGCGCGGCGGCCTCGATCGCCGCCACCGGCACGCCGTGCAGTGGCAGCAGGAACTCGAGTTCGGCGACGCGATCGGCCGCGGCCACCGCACCCAGACGCAGGCCGTCGCCGAGGTCGGCCTGCCGCGCGCGCTCGACCAGCGCGGCCAGAGCCTGCGCGCCAGCCTCGCCGGCGGCTTCGGTCAGCCCCTGCCGGCGCAATGCCTGCAGCACCAGTGCGCGCTGCTGCGGCCACAGCGGTTGCGGGCCGGCATGCTCGAATACGGCATGCATCGCGTCGCCGAAGCGCGGGCCGCGCAGGTGCGCCAGCACCAGCAGTTCGGGATGCGGCGTCGCGTCGCTGTCGGGCGGCGGCGCGGGCTCGTTCGTGCCGGCATCGTCGGGGCCGGGTTCGATCAGTGGCGCGTGCGCGGCGGCGTGCGTCAGTCCGGAATAGCTGTGCAGCCACCACGGCGGCCGCGGCAGCGGCCAGTCCCCGCGCGCGACGAGGGTGCGCGCCGGCTCCGCCACGGTGACATGGCGCGTGCGGGTGATTGCCGCCGCCGCGTCGAGCGTGATCGCCGGATGTTGCTGGCTCAATGCGCGCAGCGCCTGCAGCGTGTCGTCGGTGCCGCAGCGGGCGCGGATCTGCAGCAGATGGTCGCTGAGCGCGTCGCTGTCGCCGGATGTCGTCGCTTCCGCGAGCGCCGCTGGAAAGAACACGTGACAGGCGTGGCGGGCGCGGGTCAGGGCGACGTACTGCTGGCGCAGACGCTCGCCCAGCTGTTCGACGCGCCAGCGCGCGCGATGGCCGTCGAAGCCGGCGCTGCCCGGATCGAGCAGGGCGCTGCCGTCATCGGCATGCACGTGCACGACCGCGGGCGCATGCACGCCCATGCGCTGCGGCGCGTGCCAGAGCGTCGGCAGCAGCACGATGTCGAACTCCAGCCCCTTGCTGGCGTGCACGGTCAGGATCTGCACGCGCGCGGCGTCGCTTTCGATACGCAGCTGGCGCTCGTCATCGCCATCGCCGCCGCGGTCCTCGACGGCGGCGCTGCGTTCGGCGTGCAGCCAGGCGAGCAGGGCGGACGGGCCGTGGCAGCTTGGCTGCTGCGCCTGCAGCAGCTCGGCGAGGTGGCGCAGATCGGTGAGCATGCGTTCGCCATCGCTTGCGGCGAGCAGGCGCGGCGCGGCGGCGGCGATCAGCGGCTGCAGCAGTGTCAGCACGCCATGCGCGATCCAGTCGCGCCGGCGCGCGGCGAACGCCTCGGTCTCGCGTTGCCACACGCCGGCATCGGCGTCGAGCGCGGCGACCGCGTCCAGGCTCCAGCCACACAGGCGCGTGGCCAGCGCGGCGCGCAGGAGGCGCGCGTCGCCGGGATCGAGCGCCGCCGCCAGCACGGTTTCGATCTCCGCCGCGCAGGTGCCCTGCATCACGCTGGCGCGGCCGGGGCCGACGCAGGGTACGCCGCGCGCGGTCAGCCGCCGGCGCAGCGCGGCGACGTCCTGGTTGCGCGACACCAGCACCGCCAGCGCGCCCGGCGTCAGCGGCGCGTCGCCCAGCGTCAGCGCGCGATCGTTGAGCAGGGCGACCACGGTCTCGGCGCAGGCGTCGAGGCAGGCCGCGAGCGCGGATTCCTTGCTGCGCTCGGGCGGCGTGACCGTGCACAGGTGCAATGCGCTCGTCAGCGGCCGGCCGTCGCGGCGCAGCGGTGTGGCGTCGGCCTTGCCGGCGGCCTTCACCGGCGCGTAGGCGATGCCGTCCACGCGCAGCGCCTGCGGCCCGGCGGCTTCATAGAACGCGTTCAGCGCCGTGACCAGCGGGGTGGAGGAACGCCAGTTGGTATCCAGCGCGTGATGCGCGAGTCCCGGCGCCCGCGCCGCGCGCAGGTAGGCATAAACGTCGCCGCCGCGAAAACCGTAGATCGCCTGTTTGGGATCGCCGATCGTCAGCAGCGTGCCGCGGCCGGCGTAGATCGCCTGCAGGATCGCGTACTGGCGGCCGTCGGTGTCCTGGAACTCGTCGACCAGCGCCACCGGCCAGACCGTGCACAGCATGCGGGCCAGCGCGTGCCCGCGCGCGCCGGCCAGCGCCTGCGCCAGCCCGCCGATCAGGTCGGCGTAGGTGTGGCCGCGCAGCGCCAGCGCGCGCAACGGCAGTTCGTGCCGCGCCGCGGTCATTGCCGTCGTCAGCAGCCGGGCGCGACAGGCGCGCACCATGGCGGGGCGCAGCGCGGCCAGCGCGCGCAGCTCGGTCAGCGCCGGTACGTCTTCAAGCAGCGGCACCTTGCCGCTCCTGAGCTTGGTCTGGTTTTGCGCCGAGCCCGATCCCGGCGCCAGCGCCGCCGCCAGCGCACGCCGCCAGTCGCCGTCGCGCAGCGCCGTCAGCGCCTGTTCCAGCGCCAGCCGGAACGGCTTGTTGAGGTGGTAGTCGGCCGGCTCGCCGGCCAGTACCGCGGCGACGTCGCGCGCGGTTGCGACCTTGCGCAGCGCCTGCCAGCGCGTGCGGTAGTCGGCGATCGCGGCAAGATCGGGTTCGGCGATGACCGCATCCGGATGTTGCAGAGCCAGGTCCATCGCCTGGGCCAGCTCGGCCTCGTCGAGCGTGCGCAACTCGTCGGGCAGGTCGGGATCGGCGACGGCGAGCGTGCGCCGCAGCAGATCCTGCGCGACGGCAGCGCGCAGCGCGCGCGCGTCCAGCAGCTCGCCGCGGGCGAACAGCGCGCCGCCCGCGAACGGAAAATCCGCCAGCGCGCGCGCGCAGAAACCATGCAGCGTGAACACTGCCGCCTGGTCCAGTTCCAGCCGCGCCAGCGCCAGCCGCGTGCGCAGCGTCGCACCGTGATCGCCGTCGGCCGCCGCGCGCCGCGCCAGCCAGCGCACGAGCGGGTCCGTTTCGGCGGTGTCAGCGGCGGCGCCGACGATGCCGCCGGCGAGCAGCGCCTCGGCTTCCTCGATGCGCTGGCGGATGCGCGCGCGCAGCTCCTCGGTTGCCGCCTCGGTGAAGGTGCAGACCAGGATCTGGCGCACGCTCAGTCCGCGCTCCAGCAGCAGGCGCAGATAGAGCAGGGTGAGCGTGTGCGTCTTGCCGGTGCCGGCGCTGGCTTCGATCAGCGCGGGAGCGTCCAGCGCCAGCGTGGTCCAGTCGAGCGCGTTCATGCCGGCGCTCGCGCGGGTTTGGGCAGCGTCGTGCCGGCGGCCCGCAGCGGCCCGAACGCGGCCTCGGCCTGCGCCGTGAAGACGCCATGGTCGGCGCCGTCAGGGTCGAGGAAATCGCGGTCGCGCGCGGCCAGCGCGTGATACGGATCGAGGCTTTCGGCATAGCCGCGGTAGCCCGGCAGCCAGACCTGTCGCGCCGCGGCACAGGCGGCGGCGACGCCGTCCGCGCGCGCGCCGAGGTAGGCCCAGGCGGTGGCCGGGAACAGCAGCGGCGGTGTGGCTGCGGCATCGCGATACAGCGTCAGCCATTGCCGCAGCAGCGCGCGTGCGGCGTCCGCCGGCGGCAGCGCCAGTTCGCCGCGCAGGCCGTCCGGCTTCGGCAGCGCCAGCGCACGCCACGGCGCGTCGCCGGCGGCGGCCAGCGCGCAACCGCGCAGCAGCAGGATCAGGGCGCGCGGCGCCGGCAGCTTGCGCCCGTCGGCGAGCAGCAGCAGGCGCTGATCCGGCCAGACGTCGGCGACGGCGCCGGTGAGGCGCAGGCCGTCGCCGAGATCGAGATCGATCGCGACCGATTGCGCCGCGCCGCGCAGATCGGGCGCGACCTGACGCAATGCGATCAGCACGCCGATCACGCTGTCGCGCACCTGCGCATAGGCGTCCGCGCCGCGCGCGCCGGACGGCAGCAGTCCGGACAGCGCCAGCCACGGCGGCGGCGTCGCCGGCGGATCATCGCCGGCGGCGAGCGCGGCGGCGAACAGCGCCGCCTCCACGCCGGCCTGTGGCGGCAACGCCAGCGCCAGCGGTTCGACATCGGACGGGCGCTCGCTGCGGTCGTCGGGCAGGCGCAGCTGCAGGCGCTGGCGGAAAAACCAGCGCGCCGGGTGGCGCAGGAACGCCTCCAGGTCGTCGAGGCGGACCGGTTCGCAGGCTGCCGGCCGCGCGATCTCCGCGGGCGGGCGGGTCATGGGCGGCACGCTCGCCGCGGCTTCGGGCGGCGCGGCGTAGCTGAAGAAGCGCGCGTCGCTGCCGTCGAAATAGCGGCGGTCGAACGGCTGCAGCGGATGCCGCAGCAGCCATGGTGTCTGCGGCCACCGCGCCTGCAGCAGGCGCAGCAGCTCGGCCAGCGGCGCCGCGGGATTGCGCGCACCGCCATCGCGCACGCCCTCGCCGATGTAGCTCAGATGCAACCGCTGGCGCGCGCTCATCAGCGCTTCCAGGAACAGATAGCGATCCTCCTCGCGGGTGTCGCGATCGCCGGCGCGCCAGTGCGCGGCCATCAGATTGAGGCCGGCGTCGTCGGCGCGGCGCGGAAATGCGCCGTCGTCGAGACCGAGCACCGCGACGATGCCGAACGGGATGCTGCGGAACGGGACCATGCCGCAGAAGGTGATGCCGCCGGCGAGAAAGCGCTGTCGTGGCGGCCGCGCCGCCAGCTCGCCGTCCAGCGCCTCGCGCAGCGCATCCCAGCCGATCGCCTCGTCGCAGCCGGCGCTGTCGGCCTGCTCGGCCAGTGCCGCCAGGGAGGACTGCAGCGCATCCAGTGCGGCGGCTTCGCCGGGGTCCTCGGGATCGGGTGCGAACAGGCTGTCGAGCAGGCGCGCAAGCAGCGCGACCCAGGCCGCCGGCGGGCGCGCCGTGGCGCGCTCGCCGCGCAGGCGTTCGAGTGTGCCGAGCAGCGCGGCGAAGGCGCCCACGCATTCGGCGGCCAGGCCCTCGACCCCGGGCAGCGGCAGGATGCCGGCGCAGACCGCGCCGGCGCCGCCGCTGAGATAGCCCAGCGTCATGCGGTCGAGGCCGAAGGCGAAGGTGTGCGCGTGATCGGCGGGTGCTCCGGCGGCGGCGCGGTCGTTCTCGTCCAGGCCCCAGGCGATGTGGCTGCGCGCGATCCAGCGCGCCAGCGTGGCGCGCTGCGCGGCGTCGAGCCCGAAGCGGCGAGCCAGCGCCGGCACGGCGAGCAGATCCAGCACGGCGACGACGCCCAGCCGCGTGTCGGCCAGGTCGAGCACCGCCTGAAAGGCCGCGAACAGCGGATGCACGGCGCGCAGCGGCTGGTCGGCGATGTGATACGGCAGCGCCGCGGCATGGCCGGCGCCGCCGAACACGGCCGGGATCAGCGGCGCATAGGCGTCCAGGTCCGGCGCCATCACCACGATGTCGCGCGGACTCAGCCGCGCGCCGCCCTCGCCCGCGGCGCGGTCGGCATCGGCCAGCGCGCCCAGCAGCGCGTCGCGCAGCACCTCCAGCTCGCGCAGACGGGTGTGGCAGGCATGCACGCGCAGGCTGCCGTCGGCGGGATCGGCGGCGGCCAGCAGGTCCGGGTCGCGCTGGCGGATGCTCTGCTGCAGCCGGCTGAGCAGGGTCGGCGCCGGTGTCTGTTCGGCGTCCAGCGCCTGCGGCCAGTCGGCCGCGGCTGCGGTCTGCAGCTGCCGCGCAAACGCCTGACCCTGACCGCCCCAGGCGGCCAGCAGCGGATGTCCGGTCTCCAGATGCAGCGCCGCGGCGTCGGCGCCGGCGGCGACGAGGCGACGCTCGGTGACGATGTCGTCCCAGGGCTCGAAGCAGGGGTCGGCGAGGAACAGATGCACCGCGCGTTGCGCCGAAAGCGCCTGCAGCACCGCCAGCGTGTCCGGCGCCAGCTGATTGACGCCGAACACCGCCAGCGGCGAGTCTGCGGTCGGCGTCGCCGCCGGCGACACCAGCGCCGTCAGCAGCGCCTGCATGCGCGCGGCACGATGCGGACCGCCGGCGCGCGCCTGCACGCGCTGCCAGAGCACCGCCTGCCAGTGCGGCGAGGCGCCGGCTTCCCACGCCGCCAGCCAGTCGCGGCGATAGACCAGATATTGCGTGTACACCGCGGCCAGGCGATCGGCGAGCTGGAAGCGGCGCCGCTGCGGCGCCGGACCGTCGAGGTAGTCGCGCAGTTCCGCCGGCGCCGCGTCGCCCAGCAGGGCGAACAGCAGCCAGCGCAGCGCCTCGCGTTCGTAGCGCGGATCGGCCGCTGCCGCGCCCAGCAGCCGGTCCTGCAGGCGACCGACGAACTGCCACGGTTGCAGCAGATCGAGATGGGCGACGATGCCGCGGCGTTCGGCCAGCGACTGGCACAGCCAGCGGCCCAGGCCCGGATGCGCGACCACTACCTCGCGCGGCGCCAGCGCGTCCGCCGGCCGCGTCGCCGTCAGCAGCGCCGACAGCGCTTCGGCCAGTACCTCGACCCGGCTGGCGCGATGCAGTTGGAATCCTTGCTCGATCAGTAGCGTGTCCTCGCCACAGCCATCGACATCGACATCGTTCAGCCTGCCGGAACCGCATCGCAGCGGCTGCGACCGCGCTTCACGCCGTTTGCGCACGCCAGTGCTGATCGTAAAGGTTAGTCTGTTTTACTGGCGCGCCGCGCTGCCTTGCCGCCGCGGCATTCGCTGTTTGCGCCGGCGGCAAGGCGGGCGTCGCCCTCGCGCCGGCTATGATTCACTTTCCGTCCGCGGTCGCCGTCGCGTCGCGCCCGCTCTCGTCACGCCAGGATCGATCGTGCAGCAAGCCGTTGTCGCGCGTTCCCCGTTCCGCTCCAGCCGCTCGCGGGCGATCCGTGCCGGTCACGGCCGTGCGCTGGGTGTCGTCGCGGGGCTGGCGCTGAGTCTGCTGGCGGGATGTTCGGTGGCACCGACCGTGCCGCGGCCGCGGATCGCGCTGCCGGATCATTTTGCCCAGGCGCCGGCGTTGGGGCCCCGGCCCGACCTGGCGCACTGGTGGCGCGGCTTCCACGACCCCGCACTGGATGCGCTGGTCACGCGCGCATTGCACGAAAACCTCGATCTGCAGGCGGCCGGCGAGCGCCTGGCGGCGGCGCGTGCGCTGGCGCCGACGGTGACCGCCAGGTATCTGCCGCAGCTCAGCCTGTACACCAACCAGCAGCCCACGCCCGGCAGTACCGCCAGCTATTTCCAGGTCGGTTTCGACGCGGTCTGGCAGCTGGGGGTGTTCGGCCGCGCCGAGAGCGAGCGCCGGGTGATCGCCGGCAATGCCGGCCTCGCCGCCGCCGATCTGGCCGCGGCGCGCGTGGCGGTGGTGGCCGAGGTGGTGCGCAACTACCTGGCCCTGCGCGCCGCGCAGGCGCAGGCCGCGCTGGAAGCCGAACTGGTGGCGGCGGCGCAGCGCCGGGTGGCGCTGACCCGGGTGCGAATCACGCAGCATCTGGCCGCGCCCGAAACCGGTGCCGCCGCGCAGGCCGCGCTCGATACGGCGCGCGCCGAAGCCAGCGCTGCCCCGGCGGCGATCGCGGTGGCGCGGCAGCAACTGGCCGTGCTGCTCGGGGAGGTCGAGCCCGACCCGATGCTGTACGCGGTGGCGCCGTTGCCGGCACCGCCGGCCGCCACGGCGGTGCTGCCGCCGGCCGATCTGCTGCGCACGCGTCCCGACATCCAGCGCGCCGAAGCCGCGGTGCTGCGCGCCGCGGGCGAACTCGGCATCGCCCGCGCCGATCTCTACCCGCGGCTGGCGCTGGGCTGGACCATGACCGCCTCGGCACGCACCGCCGGCGGCGAGATCGGTCGCCTGCGCGGCATTCCCAGTTTCGGCCCGATCATCAACATGCCGCTGTTCGACTGGGGCCTGCGTCAGGCCCAGGTGCGCGCGAACGACCATGCGCTGCGCGCGGCGGTGCTGAGCTACCGGCAGACGGTGCTGACCGCAGTCGGCGAGACCGAGCAGGCGCTGGCACAGCTGGCCGCGGCGCGCGAGCGCGCGACGCAGAGCGCGGCGGCGGCTACGGCACTGGCGCGCGCCGCGCAGGCCGCGGCCACGCGTACGCGCCTAGGTCTCGCCGATGGCCTCGAAGGCGACAGCGCCAACACCGCGACCCTGCGCGCCGCGCTGGTCGCCGTCCAGGCACGCGAGGCCGAAGGCGTGGCCTGGGTGGCGCTCTACAAGGCTCAGGGCGGCGCGGCTCCGGTGACCGCACCGCCGCCGGCCGCCGCGGCGGCCGGAGTCGCGCGATGATCGCGCTGGCGCGCAAGACGCTGATCTACGAATGGCGCCGCTTCCTGCCGGCGACGCTGGCGGTGGCGTTCTCCGGCATGCTGCTGCTGGTGCAGCTGGCGCTGGTGCTGGGCATCTTCGAAAGCGCCAGCACCTACATCACCCGCTCCAGCGCCGATCTCTGGGCGGGCTATCCCGGCACCCAGAGCATCGATCTCGGCCGCCCGATCGGCCGCGACGTCGAAATGCGCCTGCTGATGGACCCGGCGGTGGCGCGGGTGGAGCCGTTCCAGTGGGTGGACGGCGACTGGCACGGCCCGGTCGATCTCGGCAGCGTGTCGGTGTTCATCTCCGGCATCGATCCGTCGCCGCGCGGGCTGGCCTTCGCCGACGTCATCCCGCCGGCATTGCGCCTGCTGCTGGAGCAGCCGGGCGCGGTGATCGTCGATCGCGCCGACCTGCCCAAGCTCGGCATCGACGTCGGCGACCGCGCCGTCCTCAACGGCGTGCGCGTGCGCCTGGTCGGCACCGCCACCGGCCTGCGCGCGCTGGGCGGCGTCAACATCGTCACCTCGCTGGCGACCGCGCGGCGCCTCAACCAGGGCGTCGACGATCCTGGCCAGGTCGCCTATTACCTGATCAAGCTCAGGCACCCGGAGCAGGCTGCCGCGGTGGCGGCGCGGCTCGATCCGCAGGGCACGCACCGCCGCTACGCGGTGTGGACGGCGCAGGATTTTTCCGCGCGCACCGTGCGCTACTGGCTGTTCGAGACCGGCGCCGGGCTGGGCGTGGTGTTCATGTCGGCGGTGGTGTTCCTGGTCGGCGCGGTGATCACCAGCCAGACCCTGATGGGCGCGGTCGCCGGCTCGGTCACCGAGTACGCCACGCTCAACGCGCTGGGCGCCAGCTACGCGGCGCTCAGCCGGGTGGTGATGGAACAGGCGACCTGGATCGGCACGCTGGGTCTGCTGCTGGGCGGCGTGCTGAGCGCGCTGGTGCTGGCGGTGGCGATCGGCCAGGACGTGCCGGTGGCGCTCAGTCCGCTGGGAGTACTGGTCTGCGCCGGACTGGTCATGGCGATCGCGCTGGTGTCGGGGCTGATGGCGGTACGCACGCTGCGCCGCGCCGATCCCGCGCGGCTGCTGCGGTGAACGCGATGACGACCGCGATCCGCGCCGACCACGTGGCCAAGTCCTTCCTGTCGGGCAAGGTGCGCACGCAGGTGCTGGAAGGGCTGTCGATCGAGCTGACGAGCGCCGAGCTGACCTTGATCTCGGGGCCTTCCGGCTGCGGCAAGAGCACCCTGCTGGCGATCCTCAGCGGGCTGGAGCGCCCCGATGCCGGCAGCGTCGAGGCGCTGGGCGAGCGCGTCTGGGAACTCGACCGCGCCGGCCTGCAGCGCTTCCGCCTGCAGCATCTGGGATTCGTGTTCCAGGGCTTCAACCTGTTTCCGGCGCTGACCGCGCTGGAGCAGGTGATGCTGCCGCTGGGTTACCTGGGGCTGGGCCACGCCGCCGCGCGCCGCCGCGCCGAGGACGCGCTCGACGAGGTCGATCTGGCGCACCGGCGCCACCTGCGCCCGGCTGAGCTGTCCGGCGGTGAGAAGCAGCGCGTCGCCATCGCCCGCGCGCTGGCCAAGCAACCGCAGCTGTTCTTTGCCGACGAGCCGACCAGCGCGCTGGACGCCAAGAGCGGCCAGACCGTGATCGACATCCTGCATCGCATCGCCCGCGGCCATGGCGCCACCGTGCTCTGTGTCAGCCACGATCCGCGCCTGGTCACCCACGCCGACCGCGTGCTGCGCATGGAAGACGGGCGCATCCTGTCCGACCAGCGCAACGCCGCGCCCGGTTCGTCACCCGTCGAGGAGTCTTCGTCATGACCATGCGGCGCCTTGCCTGTCTGCTGCTGTTGCCCTTCGCGCTCGCCGCCTGCTCGGGCCGGCCGGCGGCGCCGGCCGTGGCTGCGCCGTCGTATGCCGCGATGGCGCGCGGCGTGGTCGATGTCGAGGGCGGTCTGCTGCGCCTGCTGCCGCGCCGCGACGGCGTGGTGGCGACGGTTCCGGTGGTCGAAGGCGCCGTGGTCCGGCGCGGCCAGCTGCTGCTGACCCTGGATTCGCGCGCTGCCGAGCTGGGGGTGACGATGGCGCGGGCCGAACTCGACCAGGCGCGCGCGCGCGCGGATGAACTGGCCGCGCGGCTGCCGGCCGTGCGGACGCGTGCCGAGCGCGTGGCGGCGGCGGCCCAGGCCGACGCGGCGTCGCAACAGGACAGCGCGGATGCGGCCTCGACGCTGGCCGGCCTGCGCGCCGAGATCGGTGCCGCCCGCGCCAGCGTCGCGCTGGCGCAGGCACGGCTGGCCCAGGCACGGCACGAGCTCGACCTGCGCAGCCTGCGCGCGCCGGTGGCCGGCACCATCGTGCGCCGCTACGTGCAGCCGGGCGAGACGGTCAGCGCGCAGGCGGCGCAGCCGCTGTTCGAGCTGCAGCCGCAGCGGCCGCTGATCGTGCGCGCCGAACTCAACGAGTCCTACATCGACCGGGTGCAGCCCGGCATGCGCGCCGAGGTGGTGCTGGATGCCGGCGGCGGCGGTCGCACCTGGCCGGCCCATGTGCTGCGGCTGGGCCTGGTCTACGGGCCGACCCGGCTCGGCCCGCAGCACGACCAGCCCGCCGACGCCCATGACGTCGATTGCGTGCTGGCGCTGGATGCCGCCGGCCTGCATGTCGGACAGCGGGTACTGGTGAAGTTCATCACAGAACGAAAGGACACTGAACGCGGCGTTCAGTAACATCGCAACTTCGGACGCGCCGGCGGGTCCCAGTGGCCTGCGGCGCACTCCTTCCGTGGTTGCCCAAAGCCTGCCGCAAGCTCGACTTGCTACGCTGCAGCCGTTTTTCCCCTGTGTCGAGGTGCGCCGTGCCCGGCTGGACCATCGCCTGTGATTTCGACGGTACCGTCAGCGTCGGCGACGTGACCGACCTGCTGCTGGAGCGCTACGGGCGCCCCGGCTGGGAGGAGCTGGAGACCGCCT
>JAJYTG010000080.1 GCA_021793195.1 Pseudomonadota bacterium | reverse complement strand
GTCAGCGGCGAGGGCGCGATCACCACGCCGCCGGCGTGCTTGCCGGCGTTGCGCACCAGGTCCTCGAGCTTGCGCGCGAGCTCGATCAGCTCGCGCACCTCGTCGTCCTCGCGCACCTTCTGGATCAGCTCGGCCGCGGCGAGGCTGGTGTCCTTGCGCGCGGCCTCGCTCTCGCCCAGCGCGTCGGCCAGGGTGATGCCGAGCGTGGCCGGAATCAGCTTGGCGATGGCGTCGACGAAGCCGTAGGGATGCCCGAGCACGCGGCCGGTGTCGCGCACCACCGCCTTCGCCGCCATGGTGCCGTAGGTGATGATCTGGCTGACGCGGTCGCGGCCATAGCGCTGCGCGACGTAGTCGATCACCTCGTCGCGGCGGTCCATGCAGAAGTCGACGTCGAAGTCGGGCATCGACACGCGTTCGGGATTGAGAAAGCGCTCGAACAGCAGGTCGTAGCGCAGCGGATCGAGGTCGGTGATGCCCAGCGCCCATGCGACCAGGGAGCCGGCGCCGGAGCCGCGTCCGGGGCCGACCGGAATGCCGTTGCGCTTGGCCCAGCTGATGAAGTCGGCGACGATCAGGAAGTAGCCGGGGAAGCCCATCGACACGATCACGTCGAGTTCGCGGACCAGGCGCGCGGCGTAGTCGGCGCGGGTGTAGCCCGGCGCCTCCGGATGCGCCGCAAGGCGGCGTTCGAGGCCGGCCTGCGACTCGCCGCGGATGTGCGATTCCAGCGTCTGCCCGTCCGGTACCGGAAAGGCCGGCAGGTGGTAGGTACCGAAGCTCAGCTCGAGGTTGCAGCGCTTGGCCAGCTCGACGGTATTTTCCAGCGCCTCGGGCAGATCGACGAACACCTGCGCCATCGCCTGCGGCGATTTCAGATATTGCTCGGGCGCATAGTCGCGCGGCCGCTTGGGATCGGCCAGCACGCGGCCTTGCTGGATGCACACGCGCGCCTCGTGCGCCTCGAAGTCCTCGCGATCCAGGAAGCGCACGTCGTTGCCGGCCAGCAGCGGCAAGTCGAGGCGATCGGCGAAAACCTGCGCGGCGCCGTTCCACGCCTCCTCGTGTTCGCGGCCGGTGCGTGCCAGCTGCAGGTACAGGCGATCGGGAAACAGGACACGCAGGGCTGCCAGTCGCTCGCCGGCCTCATGCTCGGCGCCGGCCAACGCCAGCCGGCCCGCGCCGCTGTCGCGTCCGGCCAGCGCGATCAGTCCCTGTGGAGCTTCGGCCAGCCAGGCCGGATCGATCAGCGCGCGACCGCCGCGCTGACCCTCGAGCCAGGCGCGCGACACCAGCCGCGACAGGTTGAGATAGCCGCGGCGGTCCTGGCAGAGCAGGGTCAGCCGGTGCGGCGCGTTGTCGGCGGGCTCGCACAGCCACAGGTCGCAGCCGACGATGGGCTTGATGCCGACGGCCTCGCAGGCCCGGTAGAACTTGACCAGCGCGAACAGGTTGCAGGCGTCGGTCAGCGCCAGCGCCGGCATGCCGAGTTCGACTGCGCGGCTGATCAGGTTGGGTCGCGGCGCCTTGGCCGGGTCGCCGTATTCGGGCTTTTCCGGCAGCCGGATGATCGAGTCGGTCAGCGAATACTCGCTGTGGACCTGCAGATGGACGAAGCCCGCGGGCATGGCGATCCAGGACGGCGAATCACCGCAGCCTAGCCTTGGTGCGGGGCAGCGACAAGCTTGACAGGGGCGCCGCGCACGCGGGCTCGCATCGGTCGCGGTAGCCGCTACGCGAGCCGGCAGCGCCGCACCGGCGCGAAGCTCCGGCGATGCTCGCGGCAGGGTCCGAGTCGCGTCAGCGCGGCCAGATGCGCGGGCGCCGGGTAGCCCTTGTGGCGGGCGAAGCCGTAGCCGGGAAATTCGGCGTCGAGTTCGAGCATGCGGCGGTCGCGGGTGACCTTGGCCAGGATCGAGGCGGCGCTGATCGCCGGCTCCAGCGCGTCGCCGCGCACGATCGCTCTCGCGGCGCAGGGCAGGTCGTGCGGCAGGCGGTTGCCGTCGATCAGCGCCAGCTGCGGCGCGGGATCGAGCAGGTGCAATGCGCGTGCCATGCCGGCCAGTGTCGCCTGCAGGATGTTGAGGCGATCGATTTCGCCGGCTTCGACGCTGACGATGCTGCAGGCCCGCGCGTGTTCGCGGATGACGTCGTACAGCGCCGCTCGCCGCGTCGCGCTCAGCACCTTCGAATCGGCCAGGCCCGCGATCGGCCGCGCCGGATCGAGGATCACCGCGGCCACCACCACCGGCCCCGCCAGCGGGCCGCGGCCGGCCTCGTCGACGCCGGCGATGTGTTCGGGCAGCACGATCGCTGCGGCGAACCGATCGGTCACGGCGGCGCCATCGCGGCCATGCCTCATGGCGCGCCACCGATCAGGTCCAGCGCCGCGCGTGCAGCGGCATCCGCCGCGCTGTCGCCGCCGGGGGCGCGCAGCGCGGCGTGCAGGGCGGGGAAGGCGGCACGCTGCGCCGCCGCCGCCGCGGGATCTTCGAGCAGCCGCGCCACCGCCTCGGCCAGCCGCGGGCCGGTGCAGTCGCGCTGCATCCGTTCGGGCACCAGGTCCCGGCCGGCGAGGATATTGGGCAGGCTGTAGCGCTTGCTCTTCAGCAAGCCGAGGCCCTGGACCAGCACATGCGTCAGCGGCGCGATGCGATAGCCGACCACCATCGGGCACTGCGCCAGCGCGGCCTCCAGCGCGGCGGTGCCCGAGGCCAGCAGCGCGACATCGGCGGCGGTCAGCAGGGCATGCGCCTGGCCGTCGACCACGCGCACCGCGTGCTCCGGCAGCGCGTTCGCGGCGAGCGCGGCGTCGATGCGTGCGCGCAGCGCGGCGTCGGCCGCGGGGATGACGATCGACAGGTCCGGGACGCGTGCGCGCAGAATCGCCGCGGCCGCGAGAAAATGCGGCAGCAGTCGCGTCACCTCGCCGCGGCGGCTGCCGGGCAGCAGCGCCAGCACGCGCGCTGTCGCAGGCAGGCCCAGCGCCGCGCGCGCCGCCGTGCGATCCGGCACGTCGGCAAAACGATCGGCCAGCGGATGGCCGACGAAGCGTGCGTCGATGCCGTGGCGGGCGTAGATCGGCGGCTCCATCGGAAACAGGCACAGCACGCGATCGGCGCTGGCGCCGAGCGTGGCGGCGCGACCCTCGCGCCAGGCCCAGACCGACGGGCTGACGTAATGCGCGGTGCGCAGGCCGGCGGCTTTCAGGCGGCGTTCCAGGCCGAGATTGAAGTCGGGAGCGTCGATGCCGATGGTCAATACCGGGTGCGCGGCCAGCAGGCGCCGCGCGAGGTTGCGGCGCAGGCGCAGCAGACGCGGCAGGTGATGCAGCACCTCGGCCAGGCCCATCACCGACAATTCGGCGATGTCGTGCCAGGCCTCGAAGCCCTGCGCGCGCATGCGCGGACCGCCGATGCCGGCGAAGCGCGCGTGCGGATGGCGGCGGCGCAGCGCAGCGAGCAGATCCGCGCCGAGCAGATCGCCGGAGGCTTCGCCGGCGATCAGCGCGATCAGCGGCGCCTGCGGCGCGGCCTGTGCGAGCGGCAACGCGGCGGCGGTGTCGAGGGCGTCCATGGACAGAGGATAGCGGCGCGGCCGGATCAGCGCGGGATCAGCAGGAGCCACAGCCCCAGCGCGGCGAACAGCGTCGCCGCGGTCAGCCGCGCGGCGCGCAGCGGCAGGCGCCCGGCAAAGCGCGCGCCCAGCCACACCACCGGCGCATTGGCCGCCAGCATGCCCAGCGTGGTGCCCAGCACCACCTGCCACAGCGGGCGGAAATCCGCCGCCAGCACCATCGTCGCGATCTGCGTCTTGTCGCCCATCTCGGCCAGAAAGAACGCGATCGCCGTGGCGACGAACACGCCGCGTCCGCTGCCGGGCAGGGCATCGGTGTCGGCATCCAGGCGATCGGGCTTCAGTGTCCACAAGGCCATGCCGAGGAACGACAGGCCGACCAGCCAGCGTTGCAGCGACGGTGTCAGCAGATTGCCGAGCAGCTCGCCCAGCGCACCGGCCAGCGTGTGATTGACCAGGGTGGCGGCGAGGATGCCGAGCACGATCGGCCACGGCCGGCGGAACTTGGCGGCCAGCACCAACGACAGCAGTTGCGTCTTGTCGCCGATCTCGGCGAGCGCGACGGTGGACAGCGCGATCAGCAGGGTTTGCATGCAGGCCTCAGGCGATGCCGAGACCGGCGATACCCGTGATCGCGCCGGCAGCGAAACCGGCCAGCGCCGCGAACGCGCGGCCGCGCTCGGCGTAGTCGCGGAACTGGTCGAAGCTGGGTGCGCCCGGCGACAGCAAGACCACACCACCCTGCGGCGTCAACGTGCGCGCGGCGGCGACCGCGGCGGCGAGATCGGCGACCCGCTCGCTGCGCGCACCGATACCGGCCGCATCCAGCGCCGCGGCGATGCGCGGCCCGTTGGCGCCCTGGCAGATCACCGCCTGCGGCGGTGCGGTGCGGCAACGTTCGACGAAGGCGCTCCAGTCGAGGCCGCGTTCATGGCCGCCGACGATCACCGTCACCGCGCGGTCCGCCAGACTGTCCAGCGCCGCCAGGGTCGCCTGCGGCGTGGTCGCGATCGAGTCGTTGATCCAGTGCAGGCCGTCGCGCTCGCCGAGTCGCTGCAGCCGATGCGGCAGGGCGCGGAAATGCGCCAGCGCCGCCGTCGCCGCGCGCGCGTCGAAACCGAGCAGGTCCAGCGCGGCCAGCGCGGCGCAGGCGTTGAGCGCGTTGTGGCGGCCGGGCAGCGGCAGATCCCGCAGCGGCCACACCGGCTCGGCGCCGCGCCGGATCGCCGCGTCATCGGCGTGCCAGCCGCCGGCATCGGCGAACAGGTGCCGCCGCGGGTGCGTCGCGGTGAGTCGCAGCAACTCGGGCTGCCCGGCGTTGACCAGCAGGCTGCGCGCGGTAGCGGCGAGGCGCAGCTTGTCGGAAACATAGCGCTCGCGCGAGCCGTGCCAGTCGAGATGCTCCTCGTACAGGCAGGTGATCACGCCCAGTTCCGGCGCCGCGGCGTCGCCGGTCTGGAAGCTCGACAGCTCGATCACCCACAGCGCGGCGTCGGCGTCGAGCAGTTCCAGCAGCGGCATGCCGATGTTGCCGGCCAGCGCGGTGCGCACGCCGAGGCTGCGCGCCAGATGCGCCAGCAGCGCGCTGGTCGTGCTCTTGCCCTTGGTGCCGGTGACGGCGACCACGCGCGCCTCCGCGCGCTCGGCAAACCACAGCGCGGTGCCGGAGGTGAAGCGGGTTCCGCGTGCGGCGGCGGCGGCGATTTCTGGACGCCAGGCACTGATCCCGGGCGACTTGATCACGATTTCGAACGCCGCCAGCGTGTCGGCATCCGGCGCGCCGGTGAGCACCGTCAATGCGGGTTCCGCCGCGTGCGCCGCGTCCGCTTCCGTCTCGGTGCACAGCAGGGTCGGTGTCAGTTGCGGCAAGCGCGTGCGCAGCGCCGCCAGCGCAGCGTGCCCCTCGCGGCCGTAACCCCAGACCGCGACGCGGCGGTCGGCAAGATCGCGGATCCGCAGCGCCGGGGCGTTCACCTCAGGCTCCGCCGATCCAGGTCAGCGCCGCGGCCAGTCGCGGCGGCACGCCGTGTTCGCCCGCGGGCGCCAGCCAGGGCGCGAGCGCGAGCTGCGCGGCGTCGAGCTGCGGCAGGATTTCGCGACGGAAGCGCGCGATCAGCTCGTCCTCGCGCCACTCCGGACGCGCCGCCAGCGTCGCCATCGCCGCGCGCGCCTCGGCACCCTCGCCCACGCATTCGAACGGCTTGTGATTGCGGTATTCCAGCAGTGCATCGAAGCCGGCTGCCTGGGTGTCGTCGTCGAGCAGGTTGCGACCGAAGATCGCCAGCAGCCGCGGCTTGGGCAGAAACGGCGCCAGCGCCAGAAACACGAAGTGGCATTTCGGACACTGCCCGCACCAGCGGTCGGCGGGCTTGGGGCCGAGGATGCGGAAGTTGCGGTTGCAGCTGGAGAAGGCATCGAAGTACACCGCGCCGCAGCGCGCGAAGGCGCGCGTCACCGCCAGCTCGGAGTACGGACGCAACAGCGAGCAGTAGTCGAGGTCGGCGGCGATGTGGCTGCGCACGTATGCCGCCAGCGCGCGCTCGAAATCCCAGCCCTTGCTCCACTGGTGGTTGACCTGCTGGCCGGCGTATTCGAGCGTGGCGCTGGAGGCCGAGCGCTCGTTGGCGAAGGCGATCGCATCGAAGCCGTGGAGGATGGCAGCGCAGACCAGGATCGCCGAATTGATCGCGGTCACCGGGATATGACCGTTGTACGCGCCGCGCCGGTTCAACTCGAACAGTCCCGGCGCGATCTCGCGCGCGATGTTCAGCGTCGGCAGCCCGCTGCGCGCGGCGCAGGCCGCGATCAGCGGCGAGGTGCCGATCCAGACCGCGGTCGCATCGGCACCGATCGCCTTCAGCGCCTCGATCGCGACCAGCGAATCCTTGCCGCCGCCGATCGGCACCAGCACGCGTCGCGGCAGACCGGGCGCGGGCGCGGACGCGGTCATCGTCGCGGCGCGCGGAAAGCGGATGCGGCCGCGCAGATCCAGACCGTTGCGATAGGCGAACTCGGCCAGCCCGTGCAGGTACAGCGTGTCCAGCAGCCCGGCGGTGGCGGCATCGGGCGTCCAGCCCGCGACCGCGACCGCGGCCGGCACACCGGCCTTGTAGTAACTGACGCCGGCGATCAGGTGCAGCAGACGCAGCGCAGCCTCGAACGCAACGCGTCGTTCCGCCGTCAGCGCCGGCGCGTCCGGAAAACGGATGCGCTCGACCAGCTCGGCGCCGTCATCGAAGGCGTACACCAGCTCGGCCACGCCGTCGGCGTAGCCGCAGCGCAGGAAGCGGAACACCTCCGCCTGGCGCGGATCGCGGAGTTCATTCATCGTGTGGCGCTCCCCTCATGGCGTGCGCCGGGCTCGCCAGTTCTTGCTGTCGTCCTGAGCGACGCGGGCGATCTGCGCAGCGAGGCGTCTTGCTTTTGAACGCATCCATTCGCCCGCGGCATCTGGATTTTGTTGTCACCCTGAATATGGTTGTCACCCTGAGCGCAGCGAAGGGTCTGTGCAGCGAAGCATCGGGCTGCGGTTGCGCCATCGGCACACCGCCTGGTTCCGCTCGGCTGCGACGGGGATTCGCTGCGCACCCGTTCAAACCACCGTCTTCGCTCGCCTGCGGCGCCTTGATTCTGTTGTCA
>JAJYTG010000079.1 GCA_021793195.1 Pseudomonadota bacterium | reverse complement strand
ACGCGTCCAGCGACTGCGCGAAGGCGTCCTCCTGCGGGTCGTCGAGCGTGTGCAGGCCGACCGGCTTGATCGCGCTGATCCGCCACATGCGCTCGCGCTCGAACTCGATGCGCAGCAGCGGCGCCGGAAACAACTCGAACACCTGCCGCGCCAGATCCTTCAGCGCCGGATAGCTGGTCTCGCCGAAATACACCACGATGCCGAAATCGGTGGTGTCGCGGCCGCCGGCGGGCAGGAAGTTGGCCAGCTTCTGGTTGAGATCCTCGACATCGAGACCGTACAGCGCGCGCTTGCGCAGGTCGTTGATGGTGCGCACCGAGGGAATCGCGCGATGCCCGCGCGCCTCGCCCAGCAGCGACACGTAGTAGCCGGTGCCGAGGTACTTGTAGCTGCGGCACAGGTTGATGACGTGCGTGCGCTCGTCCCCGCCGACCGGCTCGCGCAGATAGTTCAGCGCGGTGACGACGTTGTCCGAGGGGTAGTAGGAGCCCCAGTCCGAGGCCTTTTCGACAACGATCACAAGCCGGGTCATGCGGCCTCGCGGACGGTGAAGTGATGCAGCGCCATGGGGACGCCTGGTCCCCGGCGCGAAGTTTGGCACGCTGGTGCGCGCACGCAAGGCGCGCGTTGCGCGCGACGCCAACGATCACTACAGTGCCGCGCGTGCCGCCACCCCCTGCCCCTCAACATCCCGACGCCCTGCCGTCGCCGCGCATCCGCCGCGCCGACGCCGTCGACCTCGATGCCCTGGTCGCGCTCGAGGAGCGCGTGTTCCGCCACGACCGCCTCAGCCGCGCGCAGTTTCGCCGCCACCTCGACAGCGACAGCGCGCTGGTGCTGATCGCCAAGGAGGACGGTCGGCTGCTGGGCGCGGCGGTGGTGTTCTTCCGCCGCAGGGCGCAGGTGGCGCGACTGTACTCGCTGGTGACCGCGCCGGAGGCGCGCGGCCGCGGCGTCGGTACCGCCCTGCTCGAGGCCGCCGAGCGCGCGGCACGGGTGCGCCGCTGCCGCACGCTGCGGCTGGAGGTGCGCACCGACAATCGCGCGGCGCTGCGCCTGTACGAGACGCGCGGCTACCGGCATCTCGTCCATCGTCCCGGCTATTACGAGGACGGCAGCGACGCCCATCGCTACGAGAAGCCGCTGCGCTGAACCGGGCGCCGCGCTTACGTCTCCCTTACGACATGACTGTCGTCACTGGTCGGGGCACGGCGCGCGCACCAAGCTGGCACGACGTCACCCGGGAGGTCACACCGATGGAACTGCCGATTCCCTGCCTGTCGCGCCATCCGCGCCGGCGCGTCCTGCGGGCCGCCCTGTGCGTGCTCGGTCTCGTCGGCGCCGGCAACGCGGCCGCCGCGCTGCCGGCCACGACCGCGTCATCGCTGCCGCCGCAGGACAGCGCCTTCATCCAGCGCGAGCTGGTCGCGATGGGCAACTCCTCGACCAACGGCCACCCCGACCTGTTCGGCCAGTACACCGGCTGGCGCCTGTACGCCGATCACGACTACGCCGGCGCGATCAAGTACTTCACCATGGGTGCGTACTACGCCGACAAGGTTTCGCAGCTCTGCCTTGGCCTGATCTACCTCAACGGCAATGGCGTGCCCAAGGACCCGGTCAAGGCCTGGGCCTGGCTGAGCCTGGCCGCCGAGCGCGGCTATCCGGAATTCGTCGCTACCCGCGACCGCGTCTGGGGCCAGCTCGATGCCAGCCAGCGCACGCAAGCCGCAGCCGAGGCGAAAACGCTGGCGGCCACCTACGGCGACAAGGTCGCGCAGCCGCGCATGCTGGCCGTGCTGAGCCGGGCGGCCAGCGAGCGCACCGGTTCGCGCACCGGTTTCGATGCCGGCGCCTACACCTACATGCCCAACAACGGCCCGACGCTGACGCCCGACCCCAACAGCCTGCGCTCGCGCTGGTACTGGGATCCCAGGACCTATTTCGCCGCCCGCGACGCGCAGTGGAAGGGCAACGTCACCGTCGGCCCGTTGAAGACCCTGCACGGGACGCCCGCTCCGGCCGGAAGCGCACCACCACCGAAGTGAGCTCCTCGCAAGAGGGCACAGCGCGATGGCTATACTGAAGCCTCGTTCCGCGGGGATGCCCTCGATGCGCCGACTGCTGCTGCCCGCCCTGATCGCGCTGACGCTCGCCGGCTGCGGCAACAAGGGCGCGCTGGTCATGCCGAACGCCGTGCCCGCGCGGCATCGCGTGACGGCGCCGGCGCCGGCACCCGCGAGTTCCGCTCCCGCCGCGGCGCGCTCGACCGGCTGAGCGCGATGGCGCTGGCCTTCAGCAAGATGCACGGGCTCGGCAACGACTTCGCCGTGGTCGATGCACGCACGCGACCCTTCGACGCCGATCCGGCGCGCATCCGCGCCATGGCCGACCGCCATCGCGGCATCGGCTTCGACCAGCTGCTGACGATCGAGCCGGCGCGCGACCCGTCCTGCGCGTTCGCCTACGGCATCTGGAACACCGACGGCAGCAGTGCGCGCCAGTGCGGCAACGGCGTGCGCTGCGTGGCGGCGTGGCTGCGGCGAGCCGGCGCGCTGACCGCGGACCACGTGCGCCTGCAGAGTCCGGCCGGCGCGGTGACCGTGCGCCTGCTCGACGACGGCCGCATCGCGGTGGACATGGGCGAGCCGGTGTTCGCGCCGGCGCGCATCCCGTTCGCCGCCGACGCCGAGGCCGGCGCCTATGTGCTGCAAGTCGGTACGCAGACGCTGACCATCGGCGCGGTGTCGCTGGGCAATCCGCACGCGGTGGTCGAGGTCGCTGATGCGGACGATCCCGCGCACGTCACGCTGGGGCCGCTGCTCTCGGAGCACCCGCGCTTCGCGCAGGGTTGCAACGCCGGTTTCGTCGCGGTGTCGACGCGCGATCGCGTGCGCCTGCGCGTGCACGAGCGCGGCGCCGGCTGGACGCTCGCCTGCGGCACCGGCGCCTGTGCCGCGGTGGCGGTGCTGCGCCGGCGCGGCCGGATCGACGCCGAGGTCGCGGTCGAACTGCCCGGCGGCACGCTCGCCATCGCCTGGTCCGGCCCCGGCGCGACGCTGTGGATGACCGGTCCGGCCGCTTTCGCCTACGAGGGCACCTGGCCGACCTGATCCGCGCGCCGCGCGCCGTTGCGCGAGCCCGCGCGCGCGGCCACACTGCGCGCAGCCCACGGAGAACCGCGCATGGCCGAGCTGACCCTGAAGGACGGCCTCGAGGCGATGGACGTCGCCGCCTGGCTGCGCCGATACCCGAGCTTTCTCAAGGATTTCCCCGATCTGGCGCAGACCCTGGTGGTGCCGCGCGAACACGGTCCGGCGGCGTCGCTGGCCAGCTATCAGCTGGAGCTGCTGCGGCAGCAGAACCGCGACTTCGAGCGCCGTCTCGCCGAGCTGGTGGAGATCGCCACCGACAACGAACAGCTGGTGGTGCGCGTGCATTCCTACACCCTGGCGCTGATGCGCGCGACGACGCTGGGCGAGGCCGCGCGCATCGTGGTCGCGGGTCTGCGCGAGGATTTCCACACCGATCAGGTGCGGCTGCTGCTGACGCGCACGGCGCCGGACCTGCCGGTCGCCGACTGGCTGCTGGTCGAGCCGGCCGGCATCCCGGCGCTGCCGGCATTCGCCGACTTCTTCGCGCGCGGCGAGCCGCTGTGCGGACGCATCGCGCAGGACAAGCTCGATGCGCTGTTCGGCGCTGCCGCGGCGGATGTGCGCTCGGCGGCACTGCTGCGACTGGACGGCTTCGGCCTGCTGGCGATCGGCAGCGCCGACGCCAACCGCTTCCATCCCGGCGTCGGCACGCTGTTCCTGAAGCTGATCGCCGAAGCCGTTGCCACCGCGCTGGGGCGGTTCCTGCCGGCGTGAACGCGACGGCGCCGGCATCCGCGGCCGAGCAGGCGGTGACGCGCTTTCTCGAACGCCTGGCGGTGGAGCGCCGCGCCTCGCCGCATACGGTCATCGCCTATCGCCGCGATCTGACCAAGCTGACTGTCTGGATGCACGCGCGCGGCCTCGATGCGATCGCCGCGCTCGGTCCCGACTTGCTGCGCGGCTTCATCGCCAGCGCGCACCGCGAGGGCCTGGCGCCGACCAGCCTGCAGCGCCTGCTGGCGGCGTGCCGCGCGCTGTTCCGTTCGCTGGCGCGCGAGGGCCTGCTGGCCAGCGATCCCGCCGCCGGCGTGCGCGCGCCGAAGGCGCGCCGGCGCCTGCCGGCGGTGCTCGACGTCGACGCCGCCGCGCAGCTGATGGAGTCCCCCGGCGATGACCGTCTCGGCGTGCGCGATCGCGCCCTGCTGGAGCTGCTCTACTCGAGCGGACTGCGGCTGGCCGAACTGACCGGGCTGATCTGGGCGGCGCTCGACCTCGACGGCGGCCAGGTGCGCGTTACCGGCAAGGGCCAGAAGACGCGCGTGGTGCCGATCGGCCGCCACGCCGTCGCCGCCCTGCGCGTGCTCGCCGCCGCGACCGGCGCCGCACCGCAGGCGCCGGTGTTTCCCGGCCGCGGCGGCGGCCCGCTGAGTCCGCGCGCGGTGCAGGCGCGGCTGGCGACGCTGGCACGGCGCCACGGTTTGCCGCAGCGCCTGCATCCGCATCTGCTGCGTCACACCTGCGCCAGCCACCTGCTGGAATCCTCGGGCGAGCTGCGCGCGGTGCAGGAGCTGCTCGGCCACGCCGACATCGCCACCACCGAGATCTACACCCACCTCGATTTTCAGCATCTGGCACGCGTGTACGACGCCGCGCATCCGCGCGCGCGGCGCAAGGCTCCGTAACCCGTCGCTTGCATTCGCCGCGACGCGGCCCCACGTCGCCCATTCCTGCCCGACGCGCGAGGCCGTCATGGAGTCCTTCCACGCCACCACCATCCTTTGCGTGCGCCGCGACGGCCGCGTCGTGATCGGCGGCGACGGCCAGGTCACGCTGGGCAACACGGTGATGAAGGCCAACGCGCGCAAGCTGCGCCGGCTGGGCAAGGGCGACGTGCTGGCCGGCTTCGCCGGCGCCACCGCCGATGCCTTCACCCTGTTCGAGCTGTTCGAGGAAAAGCTGGTCAAGCACGGCGGCCAGCTGACCCGCGCCGCGGTCGAGCTGGCCAAGGACTGGCGCACCGATCGCCGGCTGGGCCGGCTGGAGGCGCTGCTGGCGGTGGCCGACAAGGAGTCCTCGCTGCTGATCTCCGGCAACGGCGACGTGCTCGAACCCGAGGATGGCCTGATCGCGATCGGCTCCGGCGGACCCTACGCCCAGGCCGCGGCGCGCGCTCTGCTGGCGCACACGACGCTGGACGCACGCGCGGTGGTCGAGCGCGCGCTGGCGATCGCCGCCGACATCTGCATCTACACCAACCACAACATCACGATCGAGGAGTTGTGAGCCGGGACTCGGGACTCGGGGGAAGCCGCGTCGGAACCTGTTTTCTGCTGTCATCCTGAGCGAAGCGAAGGATCTTTCGCGCCCCATGCGATCACGGACCTCGGTGCAGAACGGACGCCTCCGTCGCGAAGATCCTTCGGGCTTTGCCCTCAGGATGACACCCTTTAGGCTTGTCCCGGCTCCCGGCTCCCGGCTCCCGATTCCCCCGCCCACCGCTGACGCCAACCGCCATGTCCGAACTCACTCCCCGCGAAATCGTCGGCGAACTCGACCGCCACATCGTCGGCCAGCACGAGGCCAAGCGCGCGGTCGCGATCGCGCTGCGCAATCGCTGGCGGCGCATGCAGCTGGAACCGGCGCTGCGCGACGAGGTCACGCCCAAGAACATCCTGATGATCGGCCCGACCGGCGTCGGCAAGACCGAGATCGCGCGTCGACTGGCGGCGTTGGCCAACGCGCCCTTCCTCAAGGTCGAGGCGACCAAGTTCACCGAGGTCGGCTACGTCGGCAAGGACGTCGAGTCGATCATCCGCGACCTCGCCGACGGCGCCTACAAGCTGGTGCGCGAGCAGGCCAAGGCGCGCGTGCAGAGCCAGGCCGAGGACCGTGCTGAGGAGCGCATCCTCGACGCCCTGCTGCCGCGTCCGGCCGGCGCCGGCTGGAACAGCGGCGAACCGTCCGCCGCCGGCGATACCCGCCAGAAGCTGCGCAAGCAGTATCGCGAGGGCGCGCTCGAGGACCGCACGATCGAACTCGAGCTCGCGGTCAGCGTCGGCGTCGACATCATGGCGCCACCGGGCATGGAGGAGATGGGCCAGCAGCTGCGGCAGATGTTCCAGTCGATCGGCGGCGGCAAGAGCCACAAGCGCACGCTGACGGTGCGCGAGGCACGGCCGCTGCTGCTCGAGGAAGAGGCCGGCAAGCTGCTCAACGACGAGGAACTGCGCGCGCTGGCGATCACCGCCTGCGAGCAGAACGGCATCGTCTTCCTCGACGAGATCGACAAGATCTGCCAGCGCCGCGAGATGAGCGGGCCGGGGGTCAGCCGCGAGGGCGTGCAGCGCGACCTGCTGCCGCTGATCGAGGGCACCACGGTGTCGACCAAGTACGGCCCGGTCCGGACCGACCACATCCTGTTCATCGCCTCGGGCGCGTTTTCGCTGTCGAAACCCTCCGACCTGATTCCGGAGCTGCAGGGCCGGCTGCCGATCCGCGTCGAGCTGGCGGCGCTGAGCGCCGAGGACTTCCGCCGCATCCTCACCGAGCCGCGCCACGCGCTGACCCGCCAGTACAGCGCCCTGCTGGCGACCGAGGGCGTGACGGTGGAGTTCGGCGCCGACGGCATCGCCCGCCTGGCCGAGGTCGCCACCCGCGTCAACGAGCGCACCGAGAACATCGGCGCACGCCGGCTGCATACGGTGATGGAGCGGCTTCTGGAGACGATCTCCTACGAAGCTGCAGACAAATCCGGCGAAAAATACCTGATCGACGCCGATTATGTGGATGCCCATCTGGGCGCCCTGGTCGCCGATCAGGACCTCAGCCGTTACATCCTTTGAACGTCAACACCAGCCATGGCTGGTATTCTGAACAGTCTATGGGCGAGATCATTCCATTCAACAACCGCGGACACCGGGCGCGCCTGCGCGAGGCGCAGCTGAAGGGTGAGCTGATCCGGCTCTGGCGCGGCAAGCTCGAACACGGCAGTTTCTGCGGCTACGTGGCGGCGGTCGGGCGCGAGTTCGTCCTGCTGTGGGTCGTCGGCGACAGCATCGGCTACGACGGTCTGTACGCCATGCGCCACAGCGACATCACCGAGCTGGAGGCGCCCGAGCAGCATCACCGCTTCGTCGAGCGCTCGCTGGCGCTGCGCGGGATCAAGCCGGTGCTGCCGGGCGGCTTTCCGCTGGACGACATCAAGCAGGTGG
>JAJYTG010000009.1 GCA_021793195.1 Pseudomonadota bacterium | reverse complement strand
GACTTCTTCGCGGCCGGTTTCTTGGCGGCGGGTTTCTTTGCAGCTTTCTTGGTCATAGCCATAGTTCGTCTCAGCTCCTCGTCAGTTGGCAGTGGTTGCCCAGTAAAAGCGTGCAGGAACGCCTCGCACAGCAAGTCGCTGTTCGTGGCGTGCCGAAGATTGTTGACTTGGCGACGCGTGCGCTCGTCAGCGAGCAGACGCAGCACGTGCAACGGGACGGAAACGGTGACCTTGCGGACCGCACCCGCCTTGCTGCCGTGCTCGATGTAGGGATCGATGAATCGATTGGCCGCCATGATTTTTTATATCGCGCGCTTTCGGGCGCAAAAGCTATTCCGGTCTTTCACACGTGTCAATGGATTTTGTGCGGCGATTCACCGGGCAATCGTCGACGGCCACGACGGCGCGACAGTCGGACGGGTGTCGCGGATCGTCGGTCGATTGAATATAAAAGACGTCTATACGTCTTTATGTCCATTTGCTTTTGCCGACATCGAGCCGTCGAAAGCCTTGCGGCACAAGCGATCCAAAGCATTCGCGCACGCGCACGGAATGGCCGCACGCGCGCACCGCGAATTGGCATCGGTTTGATCGCGGAACGCGCGAGGACCCCGTTCCGGGCCGCCCGGAGACATCCGGGATCAGTTTGTCGCGGCAGCCAGGGCGGCGGCGAAACGGTCGAGATCGGCAGCCGTTTTGGTCTCGGTCGCGCAAACCAGCAGCGCATCGCCAAGTCGCGGATAGTCCTCGCCGAGGGCGACGCCGGCGATGATGTTGTCGCGCGCGAGGTGCTCGATGATCGCGCTTGCGGGCCGCGGAAGCATCACCACCAGCTCGTGAAAGAATGGCCGCGCGAACAGCACGCGCACACCGGGGATCGCGACCAGACGGTCGCGCAGCGCGCGGGTGTTGCGCATCGAATGCGCGGCGACGCGCTGCAGCCCCTGCGGCCCCAGCAACGCCATGTGGATGGTCGCGGCGGTGACCAGCAGGCCCTGATTGGTGCAGATGTTGGAGGTGGCCTTGGCACGCCGGATGTGCTGCTCGCGTGCCTGCAGGGTGAGCGCGAAACCTTCGCGCCCGTCGATATCGGTGGTGCGCCCGACGATGCGCCCGGGCATCTGTCGCACGAACTCCTGCTTGCAGGCGAGGATGCCGAAGTACGGCCCGCCGGAACTGAGCGGCACACCGAGCGGCTGGCCATCGCCGCAGGCGATGTCCGCACCCGTCGTTCCCCACTGGCCGGGGGCCTTCAGCACCGCCAGCGCGAGCGGGTTGATGACCGCGATCGCCAGCGCGCCCTGCGCATGCGCCCAGTCGGTCAGCGCATCGACATCCTCGAGGACGCCGAAGAAGTTGGGCTGCGGAATCACCAGCGCAGTGAAGGCGCCGAAATCCTGCGTCTTCAGCCACGCCGGATCGAGCGCCCCGCCGCGCGCGGCGACCTCGATCTCGATCACCTCGATGCCCTGCAGGCCGACGATGGTCTTGAGCGTCTTGCGGTAGGCCGGGTGCACGCTGTCGGGCACCAGCACGCGGCGCGGCCCCTTCTTGGCGCAGCGCTCGGCCATCAGCACAGCCTCGGCGACCGCGGTCGCGCCGTCGTACAGGGAGGCGTTGCTGACGTCGAGCCCGGTCAGCCGCGTCATCATCGTCTGGTATTCGTAAATCAGCTGCAGCGTGCCCTGACTGGCCTCGGCCTGATAGGGCGTATAGGCCGAGTAGAACTCGCCGCGGGTGACGATCGGCCACACCGCTGCCGGGATGTGGTGCTCGTAGGCACCGGCGCCGGCGAAGTTGAGCGGCGTGCCGTCCTGCGCCGCGCGCTCCTTCAGCAGCCGCGTGGTCTCCATCTCCGACAGGCCCGGTGGCACCTGCTTGAGCGCATCGATGCGCAGAGTCGCGGGAATCTCGTCGAACAGATCCTCGATGTCGGCGACACCGATGGTCCTGAGCATCGCGCGGACGTCGGCTTCGGAGTGCGGAATGAAGGGCATGGGCGCGGAAGTCGGAAGTTGAGAGTAGGAAGTGGGAGTTGGAGGCGGGAGCTAGCGGCAAGGAGCAGAAAAGCGAGCTGTCATCCCTTGGGGATTTCCGTTGGTCATCCCGAGGGCACAGCCCGAAGGATCCGACCAGCCACAGCGCAGGACGGGGGCCATCGACGTCAAACCTCCCTGCGCCGCGCCCCGGCCACATCGTCCCCGGCGTGGCGTTCGTGGGCGGGCAGTGCCCTCACCCTTTCGCTGCGCTACGGATGCCAGCCTGCTCTCAATCCCTTCTTCCGCATTCAGTGCTCTTCGCTGTCGAGCAGTTCGGCGTAGGCGTCGGGATCGAGCAGGTCCTCGAGCTCGTCCTTGTTGGACGGCCGCACGGCGAAGATCCAGCCCTCGCCGTAGGCATCCTCGTTGATCGTCTCGGGCTTGTCGCCGAGCGCCGCGTTGACTTCGACCACCTCGCCGGACACCGGCGCGTAGACGTCCGACGCCGCCTTGACCGACTCGACCACCGCACAGGCATTGCCGGCCTGCACGCTGTCGCCGACGGCGGGCAGTTCGACGTAGACGAGATCGCCGAGCAGGCCCTGGGCATGGTCGGAAATGCCGACGCGGATCAGGCCGTCGTCCTCGACGCGGGCCCACTCGTGAGACTTCATGAATTTGAGGTCGCCGGGAATCTCGCTCATGACTTCAATCCTGTGCAGGTCGCCCGGTCATTCTAACCAAGGCGGTGGGTGAATGCGGCGTGTGCGGCATTGCGGATCAAATGCCGGGGCAGGCCCGCCCGTCGCGCACGAACGGATATTTGACCACGCGTACCGGCAATTCGCGGCCGCGGATGTCGACGCGCACCGCGCCCGGATCCCCGACGGGAATGCGGGCAAAGGCGATCGCCTTGCCCAGCGTCGGCGAGAACGTGCCGGAGAGGATTTCGCCCTCGCCCGTCGCCGTCAGCACCTTCTGGCCATGGCGCAGCACGCCCTTGTCGTCCAGCACCAGCCCGACCATCTGTCGTGGCGCGCCGGCGGTCCGCTGCGCCTCCAGCGCGGCGCGGCCGGTGAAGTCGCGGCCGGCGTCCAGTGCCACCGTCCAGGCCAGGCCGGCCTCGTACGGCGTGACCGTCTCGTCCATGTCCTGGCCGTAGAGGTTCATTCCGGCCTCAAGCCGCAGGGTATCGCGCGCACCCAGCCCGGCGGGGGCGACTCCGGCCTCGCGCAGCCGATTCCAGAAGGTCAGCGCGGCGGTCTCGGGCACCATGATCTCGAAGCCGTCCTCGCCGGTGTAGCCGGTGCGGGCAATGAACAGGCCGTCGCCCTCGCAGGCGGCGAACTTGCCCAGCGCCTCGGCGGCGGCGGCCGCGGCAGGCGACAGCAAAGCCAGCACCCTGGCTCGCGCCTGCGGACCCTGCACCGCGATCATCACCAGATCGCGGCGCTCGCTGATGCTCACTCCGAACGCCGCCGCCTGCGCGGCGATCCAGGCAAGATCCTTGTCGCGGGTCGCGGCGTTGACCACGATGCGGAAGAAGTCCTCGCTGAGGTAATAGACGATCAGGTCGTCGATCACCCCGCCCTCGGCGTTGAGCATGCAGGTGTACAGCGCCTTGCCCGACACCTTCAGCTTGTCGACGCTGTTGGCGACCAGCCGGCGCAGGAACGGCCGCACCCCGACTCCGCGCAGATCGACGACAGTCATGTGCGAGACATCGAACATGCCGGCGTTGCGGCGCACGGCGTGATGCTCCTCGATCTGCGAGCCGTAGTTGAGCGGCATGTCCCAGCCGCCGAAGTCCACCATCTTCGCGCCCAGCGCGCGGTGAGTGGCGTTGAAAATCGTGGTCTTGCTCATGGGCGGGCTCGGGTGGGCGAAGCGGCGATTATCCGCCGCCGCCGCGGATGCACCAAGCCGGTCCGGTCGCGCATCGGACTGGCGGCAGTCCGACCGCGTCTGCACGTCACGGCAACAGGCAGCTGGTAGCCTTGTGTGCATGAATCAGACAGGCGCCCCGGGTCGCGTCGAACTGTCTGTCGCGCCAGACGGCACCGCCATGGTGCGCGTCTCGGGCGCATGGACGCTGCCGCACTTCGCCGCGATCGAACGTTCGATGCAACCGGTCAAGACTGCGCTGCCCGCGCGGGCGCGGCTCGACCTCGACGGGCTGAGCGCGCTGGACACCGCCGGCGCCGGTCTGCTCAGCGTGCTGTTGGGACCGGAGCGCCTGCGGTCGATGCTGGATGCCTTGCCCGGTCTCGCCCCGGAACGTCGCGCCCTGCTCGAAACCGTCGGCTGCGCGGTGCACGACATTTTCGCGCACCCGCCGCCGCAGCCTTACGCGCTTGGATTCATCGGCCTGCTGGCGCGCATCGGCACCGCGGTCGAGGCCATCTGGCAACAGACACGCCTGTTGTTCGGCTTCGTCGGCCTGACCCTGGAAACCCTCGCGCGCAACCTGCTGCGCCCGCAGCGCTGGCGCATGGCCGCGCTGGTGACGCAGATCGAGCAGACCACGCTCGACGCGCTGCCGATCGTGGCATTGCTGTCGCTGATGGTCGGCGCGGTGATCGCCTTCCTCGGCGCGACCGTGCTCAAGGACTACGGCGCCAGCGTGTTCACCGTGGATCTGGTGTCGTTCGCATTCCTGCGCGAGTTCGGTGTGCTGCTGGCGGCGATCCTGCTGGCCGGACGCACCGCCAGCGCGTTTACCGCCCAGATTGGCGCGATGCAGGCACACGAGGAAATCGACGCCATTCGCACGCTGGGCCTGGACCCGATCGAGGTGCTGGTGCTGCCGCGCGTGCTGGCGTTGGTGCTGGGTCTGCCGATGCTGACCTTCGTGGCGATGCTGGCGGGCATGCTCGGCGGCGCGCTGGTGTGCGTGCTGGCGATCGGCATCCCGCCGGCGATGTTCCTGTCGCTGTTCCACGCCGATACTCCGCTGCGCTATTTCTGGGTCGGCATGAGCAAGGCGCCGGTGCTGGCCTTCCTGATCGCGATCATCGGTTGCCTCGAGGGTTTCAAGGTCACCGGCAGCGCCGAGTCGGTGGGCGAGCGCACCACGTCCAGCGTGGTGCAGGCGATCTTCGTGGTGATTCTGGTCGACGCCCTGGCCGCGCTGTTCTTCATGGAGATGGGCTGGTGAGCGCGACGCCCGCTGCGACTGTGTCCGCGCCCGGCGCCTCCCCGGTGATCGCGGTGCAGGATTTGACCACGCGTTTCGGCACGCAGCTGGTCCACGAACATCTCGATCTTGATGTGCCGCGCGGCGCGATCCTCGGCGTGGTCGGCGGCTCCGGCACCGGCAAGTCGGTGCTGCTGCGCACGATCATCGGCCTGCGCCGGCCCGATGCCGGCCATGTCCATCTGCTGGGCGAAGACGTCTATGCGACATCGACGATGCAGCGCATCGCCGTCGAGCGCCGCATCGGCGTGCTGTTCCAGGACGGCGCGCTGTTTTCCTCGATGACCGTGGCCGAGAACATCTGCGTGCCATTGCTGGAGCACACCGCGCTCGGTGCGCGCGATGCCCGTCGTCTGGCGACCCTGAAGATTGCCCTGGCCGGGCTGCCGCAGGACGCACGCGACAAATATCCCTCCGAACTCTCCGGCGGCATGCGCAAGCGCGCCGCGCTGGCGCGCGCGCTGGCGCTGGATCCGGAAATCCTGTTCCTCGACGAACCGACCTCCGGCCTGGATCCGATCACCGCCGCCGGTTTCGACCGTCTGCTGCGCACGCTGCGCGACGCGCTGGGGCTGACGGTCTACATGAATACCCACGATCTCGATTCGATCCACACCGTCTGTGATCGCGTCGCCGTGCTGGCCGACCGGCGCGTGCTGGTCGCCGCCGATCTGGCCACGGTCGAGCGTTACGATCATCCGTGGGTGCAGGATTATTTCCGCGGCCCGCGCGGCCGCACCGCCGGCGCGGCCTACGCCGACGCCGCCCAGGAGGCTTGAGATGGAAACCCGCGCGCATCACGTGCTGATCGGCGCCTTCACCCTGATGGTCGTGCTGGCCGCGCTCTTTTTCGTGCTGTGGCTGGGCAAGAGCAGCGTCGATCACGCCTACGCTTATTACGACGTGGTCTTCAACGAATCGGTCACCGGCCTGTCCAAGGGCGGCATGGTGCAATACAACGGCATCAAGGTCGGCCAGGTGGCGGAACTCAAGCTCGACCCGCGCGATCCGCGCAAGGTGATCGCGCGCATCCAGGTCGAAGGGGACACGCCGGTCAAGCAGGATACACACGCCAAGCTCGGCCTGCTGGGCCTGACCGGCATCGCCTTCATCCAGCTCAGCGGCGGCTCGCCCGGCAGCCCGCCGCTGCGCGCCGTCGACGACGAACACGTGCCGGTCATCGTTGCCGACAATTCCGAACTGTCCAAGCTGCTCAACTCCAGCGAGGACATCGCCACCAGCGCCAATGACATTCTGCAGCGCATCGAGACACTGCTGTCCGAGCGCAACGTGGCGCACATCAGCGCCACCCTCAGGCACCTCGACGAGACCACATCGGCGATCGCAGCCGAGCGCGCGCCGATGCAGCAGGCGATCGTGCAGCTCGCCGCCTCCAGTGCCAAGCTCGACGACGCGCTGACCAAGATCAATCACCTCGCCGGCAGTACCGACGCGCTGGTCAACGACCAGGGCCGCGCCACCCTCGACAGCGCGCGCGCCAGCCTGGCCTCGTTCCAGCAGATGAGCGCCCAGTTGCAGTCGCTGATCGCGGAGAATCGCGGCGCGCTGGCCGCCGGCAGCCAGGGCGCGGCCGAACTCGGCCCGACCCTGCGCCAGTTGCAGGAGACGCTGCGCAGCATCAACGCGCTCAGCGAGCGCCTGCAACACGCCCCCGCGGCCTATCTGCTCGGTCGTGACGCCCCCAAGGAGTACCAGCCGCGATGAAACGCCTGCCCCTGTTGCTCGTGGCGCTGCTGACGGGTTGCGCCTCCCTGATCGCGCCGCGCGGAACTAATGACGTATTCATCCTGCCGGCGGCGCCCGCACCTATGCATGCGGCGACTCACGCACGCTTGCCATGGTCGCTGACGCTGGTAACGCCGACCGCGTCCGGGCCGCTCGGCAGTCGCGCGCTGCTGGTCAGCCCGCAGCCGGATCTGGTGCAGGTGTATGCAGGCGCGCGCTGGGCCGAGCCGCCGCCGACGCTGTTGCGGCAACGCCTGCTCGCCGCATTTGCCGCCGACGGACGCCTGCCGCGCGTGGCTCCCGACAGCGTCGGCGCTTTGACCCGCTATACGCTGAGCAGCGACCTCGACGATTTCCGGGTGATCATCAGCGACGGGCGGGCGCGGGTGCGCGTCGCGCTGACGGTCCGTCTGCTCGACAATCACAGTCGTCAGCTGCTGGCGCAGCGGTCCTTCACCATCGAGGAGCCCGCTGCCGGCCGCAACGCGACGCAGGTGGTCGCGGCCTTCGGCGCCGCCTGCGACCGCCTGGTGCCGCGGGTGGTGGACTGGACGATCGCCAGCGCGGCATCACCTCCAGTCGCCGCACGCTGACTCGCTGCCGGGGCCCGGCTGTGCAGGTGTGAGATCGCCGCCGCAACGCGCACTCCGGGCCAGGGTTTGTAGCCGCGCTCGTCTTGCAGGGCGAGATCGAGGCCTTCGGTCTCGGTCTCGGTCTCGGCGCCGACGCGCAGCGGCACGATGCGGTCGACCGGCCAGAGCAGGGCCGCGCTCATCAGCGCGCGGTCGAGGTCAGCATCCACGCGGTGTCGCCACGATCGAGCGCAACCGGGGCCGCCTGTGCCGCAGCGGGCAGCAGGGCGATCGCGGCAATCGCCAGCGAAGGAAGACGGTGGCGTCGAGCGGTGACGGACATGACCAAATCCCCAGGGCGGACGGCCCGAGCACGCCGCATCCGCGCCGGTCGATCACTCGGGACCGGGCATGGTCCGATCCTTGGCCAGGCGCAATCATGCGCAAGCGGGGTCCGACAACTCCATGCGCGCGCCGTGGACGTACCGGAACGTCAGGTTGATCCGCGGCGCGACCGCCGCGCGCGTCTTCGGCAGGTCGTGACGATAAAGCTGCTGGGTCGCGCCGGCCATCAGCAACAGACTGCCATGCGCGAGATCGAGCGACAGACCCGCGCCACTGCCGTCGCGCGCGCGCAGACGGAAGCGGCGCACGCCGCCCAGACTGATGCTTGCGATCAGCGGCCCGGACCCCAGTTCGGACTCGTCGTCGCTGTGCCAGCCCATCGAATCGCGACCGTCGCGATAGAGATTGGCCAGCACGCTGTTGAAGCACGCGCCGCAGGTCGTCTCCAGCCGCGCGCGCAGCACCGCCAGTGCCGGTAACCACGGTCGCGGCTCGAAGCGCACGCGTGAATAGGTATAGGCCGCGCCGGGATCGCCGATCCAGCACGAAAGTCGCGGTGCGTCGATCTCGCGCCCGAACAGACGCAGGCGATGCCGCTCCCAGGGGATCGCCGCCGCCAGCGCGGCGAGCAGTGCATCGGCTTCGGCCTCGGGCAGCCAATCCGGCCGGTAGCGCAATGACGCCCCCGGAAGCGGCAGCGTGACAGCCGCCACGTCCATGGCGAACGACGGCGTCATGGCGGTACCGTCGCACGATCGGCGTGCGGCGCCGGCAATGGAAACCCGATGAGCATGCGCACGGAACTCACAGCCGGTGATTCGACGCGGATGATCAGCAGCCATCCGTCGTGGACATCACGCACACGATGGTCATCGTCCGCGCGATGTCTCCGCAACCCCTGCCGGCGCGACCGCGACGGCAGGGGCGGATAGAGGAGGAGTCGGCCCGTAAGCCGGGTTCTGTTCTAGACAGTCATTCCTCTAGGCCCGCCGTCACCGACGGGCTCCAGCAGCCAACCCGGGAGCGACGCGGGCCACGTCATGGCTCCCCTATTTGGCCTTGCTCCAGGTGGGGTTTGCCGTGCCGCGTGGCGTTGTCCCCACGCGCGGTGCGCTCTTACCGCACCGTTTCACCCTTGCCTGATCCCCTTGCGGGGCCATCGGCGGTTTGTTTTCTGTTGCACTGTCCGTCGGCTCGCGCCGCCCAGGCGTTACCTGGCACCTTGCCCTGCGGAGCCCGGACTTTCCTCGCCGCTTGCGCGCCGCGACTGTCCGGCCGACTCCACCGACGATTCTACGCGAGTGCGCGCCCTGCCGCTGACCGGCATCAGCCGCCGCCGACGGCATGGATGATCTCGACGCGATCACCTTCCGCCAGCACGCGTTCGGCCTGCTGGCTGCGCGGCACGATCTCGCGGTTGACCTCGACCGCTACCCGGCGCTGCGCGTGGCCGGTCGCGGCCAGCAGCGCGGTCAGCGTGGCGCCGGCGGCGCAATCACGGGGCTGGCCATTGAGGATGATCTGCATCGGACTATTCTAGCGACGAGGCACGCGCGGGGCGCGCCAAAGGGGGGGGCCGTGGATGCGAGTCAATCGGTCACGTTGAGCGGGCGCATGCTGGAGGGGGCCACTGCGGAGACGGCCTGGCCACATGTCGCCGCGCTGTTGCGCATGAACACCGAGGATTTCGCCGCGCGCGTGCAGCCGCGGCTGCCGCTGACGCTGAGGGCGACCACGGCGGAATCCGCGCAACGCCAGGAGCAGGCGCTGCGCCGGATCGGCATCGAGGCCGTCGCGCTGCCCGCGGACGGACCATGCGCCCTGCTGCGCGACGGCGAGGCTCTGCGCGGCCCGGTCAGCAGGGCCTGGCTGCAGCATGCGCTGGAAACCGGAAGCATCCAGCCGGGCGCCGAGGTGCGCGGCGACGATGCAACGGAATGGCAGCGCGCCGACGTCTGGCTGGCGGCGAGCGGGATGCGGTTCGACCTCGATGACGCGCCTGCAACGAGTGCGCCGGATCCCGTCATGCGGGAGACCGCCGCTCTGCCCGTCGCAGAGCCTGACCCTGCGGACGGCATCCCGTCCGCAGCTGCCGACCAGCCGACTCACCAGGCAGCATCGCCTCCGCGTGCCGGCTTCTGGCGACGACTCGCAGCGCGCTGGATCAACACGCGCTGATCACCGACGCAGCTGCCCGCGTCGCAACGGGTGATCTGCGCGCGTCAGTTGTCGCGCACGCCGCCACCACCGTGATGCCCATCGGGCCGGGGCGCTGACCGCGAGGGCGCGACATGCTGCGCCGCTGCCGGACGGCTGGCCGGCTGCGGCGCATACGCCGGTTCGGAGCGATAGGCCGGCTGGGCAGGCTCCGGACGGTAAGCCGGTTGCGGCGCATAGGCAGGCTCGGGGCGATAGGCTCGACGCGGCACGTTGGCGGGCTCGGAGCGATAGGCCGGCGGCGGAGCGTAAGCCGGCTCGGGTCGGTAGGTCGGTGCCTGTTGCGAAGGCGCGCGCCCGCTGTCCGTATTCCCGTATGCCGGCCGGTATGTCGGGACATGCGGATACGACGGCACGGGACGCGACTGCGATGGTGCATAACCCGTTTCGGGCCGGCCATTCGACGACGGATTGCCGCGCCACGGTGACGCCGCCGGACGATCCGGTCTCATCGGCGTTTGTCCATGATCCGCAGACGGCCGGCCGATGATCTCGCCGGGCGCCGAACGTCCATGTCCGGACTGCCAGGCATGCGGCGCCCAGCGCGCCGACGGCACCGCACCGGCCGGCAGTCCGGCATCGTGCGACGACGCTCCACCCGCGCGGCCCGTGACCGGTTCGGCCGGCTGCAGACGCTGCGGCTGCGGCAGCGTCCGCGGTTCATGCCGGAACAACGGCTGCGGCTGCGAACGCGGCGTGCGCGCCATGTCGACGCCACCCAGCACACGCACATTGCCCGTGACTTGATCCTGCGCCCGCAATGCGACCGGTTCACCGGGGCGCGTGCCGCCGTGACCCGCGGCGAAGGCACCGCCCACGGGCAGGCCGGCATGGAATGCAGGCGGCGTTCGATGCGCCAGCACCTGGCGTTCGAACAATCCCTGCGGCACCCGCGGCGCAGGCCGGCCTGCGCCGCCAACCAGGCTTACCGGCAAAGGCCGGGGCGGTGCCATCCCGTGCAGTGATCCGTGACCCGCGCCATTCCGCAGCCGATCGCCACGCAGAAGATGGCCGGCCACCGGTCGCGCACCGACGAACACGTCGCGCGGGACCGCCGTCAATCCGCGCGTGGGGATGGGCCGATCGCCGTGCCCGAAGCCCGGACCGGCGTGCGGCGGGCGGCCGTGTTGATAATCCTGGTAGTCACGATCGACCCGCTGGATGACCGTCTGATTGACGATGCGGATATTGGTGATGTTGACCTGCTGGAAGTAGCGCGGGCCGCCGTAATACCAGGGGCGGTAGATATCGTCGGGCCCCAGCGGATACCAGCCGATCGGCGGACCGCCGACACTGACGCCGACGCTCCAGCCGCCGCCGCCGACGAATGCCACCAGCGCCGGCGCATAGCACGGCCGCACGAAACGCGGCCCCGGCAGCCAGCCCCAGGCGTCATCGGCCCAGACCCAGCGGCCGTAATGGAACGGCGCGAAGCCCCACGGCGCATCGTCCACCCAGGTCCAGCCCCACGGCGCTACGTAGACCCAGTGACCGTCGCGATAGGGAGCCCAACCCACCGGTACGTCGCGGGGGTACCACACGTTGCCGTAGTCACTGACACTCTGCCAGTTGCCGTACTCGTCGAGATCGGCAGCGCCGATCACCCCCTCGGGGATGTAGTTGTCGGCAAGCGCACGGTCGAGCCGGCGGTCGCGGGTGAAGCACCAGCGATCGAAGCTGTCCTCCTGCGGCATGCCGAAGGTTTCCACGCTGGCCAGCGAGCTGTCCGCGAAGCGATAGCTCTGTCCGGCGTAGAGCGTCTGCCGGGCCTGGTCGCGCCCGTACACGCGCGCTTCGCCGCGATAGACCGTCACCTGCGTGCCGTGGCCACCGGGGCCGATGTCGATGCGGAACTCGCCGGTATGGTCGGTGACGAACGCAAGCGTTGGCGTGTCGATTTCGTAGCTCTGCCCCTGATACAGACGGCGCACGCGCAGGTTGAGCGTGCCCTGGGTCAGTTGCGCCTGGGCATGATCGTTGCCGAGGTCGAGAAAGCTGAAACCGCTGTCTCCGTCGAGACGAATCTCGGCGCCCCCCAACTCCAGTTCGGCGCGGGCGTCGGCGGGAACCCACAGGCGATCGCCGGTGGTCAGCGGTCGATTCAGCTGGGCCTGCGTCCAGCCTTGCGTGCCGGCCGGCTGCAGGCCGACGTCGCCATCGACCACGCTCATCCGTGCGACACGATCGGGCGGGTCATTTTCAGCGCGCGCGACGACTGGCGCGCCCGCGATCCACAACGAGAAGGCACCGAGCAGGACGGCGCCAAGCAGGGAATGAGGTGCGCTGCGCATGGATCGGCTCCCGGGCCCCTGTCGGCGCCACCGCAATGGCGGCGCCGGACGCGCGACGGCCACAGGCCCGCCGCCGCACGCTTTCATTCTGCCTACCCTACCCCTGAACCCTCACTGGACGCACGCGGCGTTGCCTGTCAACCGATCGCTGGCTAGGATGTCGACGCCGTCGCGGGTGTCGTCTAGTGGCAAGACAACAGCTTCCCAAGCTGTGAATGTGGGTTCGATTCCCATCACCCGCTCCACCCCGCATCCGTTGCGCGCCGAGGGTCCGGCCGGCAGGCGCCCCCGCGCGGTCCCGGCGCATGAAACTCGCGATCCTGTCGCGCAATCTCCGACTCTATTCGACGCGCCGCCTGGTCGAAGCCGCGCGCGCGCGCGGCCACACGGTACGCGTACTGGATCCGTTGCGTTGCTACATGCGCATCGCGCCCGCCGGTTTCGCCCTGCATTACCGCGGCCGCGCGCTCAGCGGCTTCGACGCGGTGATCCCGCGCATCGGCGCATCGATCAGCTTCTACGGCACCGCGGTGCTGCGCCAATTCGAGCTGATGGGCGTGGTCACGGCATCGCCTTCCGACGCCGTGCTGCGCGCGCGCGACAAGCTGCGCTGCCTGCAGCTGCTGGCCGGCGCCGGAGTGCCAATGCCGCAGACGGTGTTCGGAGACAATCCCGACGACACCGCCGATCTGCTGGCCATGCTGGGCGACGCGCCGCACGTGATCAAGCTCAACGAGGGCGCGCAGGGCCAGGGCGTGGTGCTGGCTGAAAAACGCAGCGCGGCCCAAAGCGTGATCGAGGCCTTCCGCGGTCTCTACGCCAACTTCCTGGTGCAGGAGTTCATCGCCGAAGCGGAAGGCCGCGATCTGCGCTGCTTTGTGGTCGGCGAGCGGGTGGTCGCGGCGATGGAGCGCCGTGCCGTCAGCGGCGATTTCCGCGCCAACCTGCATCGCGGCGGCAGTGCGAGCGCCGTGCGGCTGAGCGCGGCCGAACGCCGGCTCGCCCTGCATGCCGCCGCCGTGCTCGGACTGGGTGTCGCCGGGGTCGATCTGCTGCGCTCGGCGCGCGGCCCGCTGCTGCTCGAAGTCAATGCTTCGCCGGGACTGGAAGGCATCGAGGCCGCCAGCGGCGTCGATGTGGCGACAACGATCATCCGTCACGTCGAACGCCTGGTGCGTGATCGCCGCGGACCGCCCGCGAAAGCACGAAAATCATAGTACGAAGGATTTCGTTGACAATTGCTGCCGGGGCCTTCTAGGATCGGCGCGCACACGGCAAGGGCGCCAGATCGGCGCTGGCGCCAATCCTGAAGGGGACACGCATCATGACTCGATTGCATCATGGCAAAGGCTGGGCGCTGGCATTGACGATCCTGCTCGGCGCGTTCGCGCTGACAGCACAGGCGGACACACCCGAACCGCCGATCACCCAGCCGCAGACCAAGGACCAGTTCGCGGCCGTCGTGGCGGCCATCCAGCAGCAGATGGACAAGGGCGGCCACTATCAGTATGTGCGCCCCGACGAACGCACCACCGTGCAGGGCAAGCTGGCCGACATGCAGTCGATCTTCGACAAATTCGGCACCGTCGCGCAGATGGACGTCGCGTCGAAGACGCAGCTTTACAATGATCAGGAGCAGATCAATTCGATCCTGACCCACAACGACAGCCGGCGCGTCATCTGCCAGCGCGAAATGCCCACGGGCTCGCATCTGCCAAAAACCGTATGCCGGTCCTTTGGTCAGATGATGCAGGACCGCACCAATGCACGCGACATGATGAACAACCTCAACCAGATCAACCGCGGCCAGACCAAGGGCGGCGGCTGAGGCTGGCGATGGGAGCCGGCCGTCGCGACGGCTCCCATGCGCATCCATGCCGAGCGATCCCGCCATGAGCCGACGCAGCAGCGAGACCTTCCGCCCCACCGAAGCCGAGCTGGAAATCCTGCATGTGCTGTGGGCGCGCGGCCCCAGCACGGTGCGCGACGTGCACGACGCGCTCTATCGCAAGCAAGGCGGCGGTTACACCAACGCGCTCAAGCTGCTGCAGGTGATGCACGCCAAGGGTTTGGTCGTGCGCGACGACGCGCAGCGCGCGCACATCTATCGTGCGGCCCACAGCAAGGGGCGGACGCAGCGCCGGTTCCTCAACGACCTGGTCGCTCGCGTGTTCGATGGCTCGCGCGCCGATCTCGTGCTGCAGGCGCTGGGCGGGCAACGGGCAAGCCGCGACGAAATCGAAGCCATACGAACCCTGCTTGACCGCCTCGACGAGGAGTCGCCGCCATGAACACCTGGTCGGCAGCGCTCGCCACCGCGATCCAGGTCTGCGGCTGGACCTTGCTGCACTCGCTGTGGCAAGGAGCGCTGATCGCGGCCGCCTACGCCGCATTGCGCGGCAGCGTGCCCCGGGGCAACGCGCGTTACGCACTGGGCCTGGCCGCGCTGCTCGCGCTTGCGTTGATCCCTTCGTGGACGGCGTGGCAACTGGCGACGTCGGCACTGCCGAAGGGCGCCTCCGGCCTGCTGGCCGTCATGGGCAGGGCTGCGGTGTCAGCGACCCCTTCCGGCGGTCGCCTGTCGCTCGCGGCAGTGACGAATGCCGCATTGCCATGGCTGGTACTGGCGTGGTGGCTCGGCGTCAGCTTGCAGGCCTGGCGTGCACTGCGCGAGTGGCGGCGTCTGCGGATCCTGCTGCGGCGCGCGGTGCCGCTGCCCGCCTGGCAGGCACGATTCGCGTCGCTGCATCGACGACTCGGCCTGCGCGGCGAGGCTCTCCTGCTCGGATCCGGAGCCTCCATCGCGCCGCTCGTGGTCGGCTGGCTGCGCCCGGTGGTACTGCTGCCGCTGGCCGTGGCGAGCGGGTTCCCGCCGGCCGAGGTCGAGTTGATCCTGGCCCACGAGCTGGCGCATATCCGTCGCCTCGATCCGCTGGTCAATCTGCTGCAGGTTGCCCTGGAAACGCTGCAGTTCTATCACCCCGCGGTGCGCTGGATCTCGCGCGACGTGCGCCGCGAGCGCGAAGTCTGCTGCGATGCGCTGGCTCTGGCTGCCAGCGGCGCCGCGCGCCGCGACTATCTCGCCGCCTTGTTGCGGCTGGAGCAATCGCAAAGCACGCCATTGGCGCTCGCCGCCAACGGCGGCATGCTGCTCGAGCGCGCGCAACTGATCGCCGGGTTCAGCGAGTCCGGGCGCACATCCAATGCTGCGCTGCGCATGACGCTGCCGCTGCTGCTCCTGCTCGCCGCAGCCGCGGTCCTGCAATGGCCGCATGATCGGCAGATCGCGCAAGCCGGCATCGCCATCCCGGCCACACTGGCCACGCCTCCACGGCCGATCTGGACCTGGCCACGCATCAACATGACGCAGACACCGCTGCCGCGATTGCACCTGCAAGCGGCCATGCTCGCGACCGTGGCAGCGCCCGTTGCCGCGGTGCCTGCGCCGACGCTGTCCGCGGTGCCGGCCAGGCCCGCTGCCGAAACCGCATCAGCATCGTCATCTCCGTGGTTGTTGCCCGCAGCGAAGCCGGGAGACATCGCGTCGTCGCCGATCGCGCAGGCCGACACGCCACCCGCAAACACCACACCGGCAGCCGCTCCCCGCGTGCTGCACGTTCAGCAGCCGGTCTATCCGGACCTCGCCGCGCGACGCGGCATCCAGGGCGTGGTGGTGCTGGAATTCGCGCTCAGGACCGATGGCCGTATCCACGACGCGCGCATTGTCAGCGCAGAGCCCGCCGGCGTGTTCGACGAAGCGGCGCTGACCGCGCTGCGCGGCTGGCGTTTCGCACCTCCGACAGCCGCGATGTTGCATGTGCGCTACCGTCAGGCGCTCGAATTCGCCCTGACCCCCCGCGCGGGCGCACAGCGCACGCTGCCGGCCGTCGCGAACTGCCGCATCGTGACCGGTTCGCACATCTGCCGGTCGCCCGAAACCGATGCCGATGCCGATGCCGGCCATGCGCCGATCTCGCAGATCCGGTGAGGCTCGACTGGCGATGTCGAACGGAAGCGCTTAACACGGTCCTGAAGCCCACTTAACGTCCATTTAAAGGCCGCCGGGTTACAACGTCGGCACTGTAGTCGTGCAGCTCGAGTCCTGCTCAGGTCTGGTGTCTGGCTGATTACGGTAATCGGGGCAGTAGCTTGAGCCCGGCGCGGTCGTCCCCCACGGTCCCGCCGGGCTTTTTCTTGTCCGCGATGCGCGCCGCGCACACCGCCGCCACGGCACCGTCGATAATCGCTACTCTTGCGCTGGCGCGGCCTGACTGCCGCGCGGAGAGATCTCATGCGTGTACTCGTGATCGAGGACCACAACGACATCGCCACCAACATCGGCGACTACCTCGAGGATCGCGGCCACGTGGTGGACTTCGCCGGCGACGGCGTCACCGGCCTGCATCTGGCCGTCGTCCACGACTTCGACGTGATCGTGCTCGATCTGACCCTGCCCGGCATGGACGGGCTCGAGGTCTGCCGCAAGCTGCGCCAGGAGGCGCACAAGCAGACGCCGGTGCTGATGCTGACCGCGCGCGACGCGCTGGAGCAGAAGCTGACCGGCTTCGAGTCCGGCGCCGACGACTACATGACCAAACCGTTCGCGCTGCAGGAACTCAGCGCCCGTCTCGAGGTGCTGGCACGCCGCGGCAAGGGGCCGCAGAGCCGCGTGCTCAAGGTCGTCGATCTCACCTACAACCTCGACACCCTCACGGTCAGCCGCGCCGGCAAGTCCATCCAGCTCAATCCGATCGGGCTGAAGCTGCTGCAGGCGCTGATGGAGGCCAGCCCCTCGGTGGTCACCCGCCACGATCTCGAGCAGCGCGTCTGGGGCGAGGAGCTTCCCGACAGCGACTCGCTGCGCGTGCACATCCACGGCCTGCGCGCCGTCATCGACAAGCCGTTCGAGAAGCCGCTGATCCACACGCGGCACGGCATCGGCTACCGCATGGGCGATCTGGATGCAGACCTCACGGCGTAAGCTGCGCAGCCGCATCTTCATCTCGTTTGCGGTGTTTGGTCTCGTGCTGACGTCGCTGTTCGCCGCCAGCGCGATGTACCTGCGCGATCGTCTCGAGAACCAGCTGCTGGGCAATTCGCTGGAGCGCAATCTCAACGGTTACGCCAAATCCTTCTACGCGGATCCCTACACGCCATTCCGCGAGCCACTGGAGAAAGTCGTCGGCCATATGTACAGCCAACGACACTTCTCAAACGTGCCGTTCGCCTGGCGTGACCTCGGCAACGGCGTTCACGACATCACCGATACGCTTCCCGACGGGCGCACCGAGGAATACAAGCTGGCGGTCCGCAAAGACCCCCACTACTGGTTCTTCCTGAAATATGACAGTTCGCAGCTTCTGAAAAGCCAGGAGCGCCTCAAGTACGCACTGATCGCGGTGGTGGCGGCGTTCTCGCTGGCATCGCTGCTGATCGGTGGGTGGCTGTCGTCGCGAGTCATGCGCCCCGTGGCCGATCTGGCCAAGCGCCTGCGCGCCTCGCGCCGCAGCGGCGCGCTGCAACCGCTGGCGCCGCATTTCGCCGACGACGAGGTCGGCGAGCTGGCGCGCGCTCTGGACGACTATGCCGCGCGCCTCACCGGACTGGTCCAGCGCGACCGCGAATTCAACGCCGACGTCAGCCACGAGCTGCGCACACCGCTGGCGGTGATCGCCAGCACGGTCGAGCTGATGCTGTCTTCGCCCGACCTCAGCGACAAGCTGCGCGAGCGCCTCAAGCGCATCGAGCGTGCATCGCGGCAGGCGGCCGAGATGATCGAGGCGCTGCTGCTGCTGTCGCGCGCCGAGCGCCAGGGTCCGGTGAACGGCGAGACCACCGACGTCGCCCGCGTAGCCGCCGACGTGATCGAGTTGCAGCGCCCGCAGCTGGGCAGCAAGGCCGTGCACGTGCGTTTCGAGATCGAGGCACCGCTGGCGGTCAACGCGCCCTCCTCGGTGGTCTCGGTGGCGCTGGCCAACCTGATCGGCAACGCCTTCAAGTACACCCAGGCCGGCGACGTTCGCGTGCGCGTGCAGGCCGAGCGCGTGCTGGTCGAGGACTCCGGCCCCGGCATCAAGGCCGAGGATGCCGAACACCTGTTCGAGCGCGGCGTGCGCGGCGAAGGCGCCGCCGGCAAGGGTGCGGGCCTCGGTCTCGCCATCGTGCGCCGGCTCTGCGATCTCTATGGCTGGGGCGTGCGGCTGGCGCCGCGGCCGGAAGGCGGCGCGGTGGCGATCCTCGATTTCGTGCCGACGCCCGCGTCAGCCGCACGCGGCGCGTAGCGCGTCAGAGGACTACCGGCTCCAGCCAGCCCCAGCGGTCCTCGGTGCGGCCATCGAACAGGCCGAAGAACAGCGTTTGCAACTGCCGCGTCAGCGGACCGGCCTTGCCCGCACCGACCGTCTTGCCGTCCACCGAGCGGATCGGCGTGATCTCGGCGGCGGTGCCGCACATGAACACCTCGTCGGCGAGGTAGAGATATTCCCGCGGCAGATCGCGCTCGACGACCTTGACCCCGACCTGTTCGGCCAGTGTCATCAGCGTGTGGCGGGTGATGCCGTTGAGGATCGCCGCGCTGACCGGCGAGGTGTGCAACGCGCCGTCGATCACCAGAAACAGATTCTCGCCGGCACCCTCGCTGAGCAGCCCGGTCGAAGCCAGCGCGATGCCCTCTCCGAATCCCAGTCGCCGCGCTTCGCGAGCGATCAGCTGACCGGAAAGATAATTGCCGCCGGCTTTGGCGCCGGCCGGTATGGTGTTGGGCGCGAATCGCTGCCAGCTCGACACGCAGGCATCGATGCCCTGCTCCAGCACGCCGTCACCGAGATAGGCGCCCATCGGCCAGGCAGCGACCGCGACATCGGTCGGGCATTCGGCGGACAATCCGAAGCCGCCCAGACCACGGAAGGCGACCGGACGGATGTAGGCGGCGCCGAGACCGTTGGCCCGGATCACCGCGCGGCAGGCGGCGGCGATCTCCTCGCGCGCGTACGGCATCGGAATATCGTAGATGCGCGCCGAGTTGAACAGGCGCTTCACGTGTTCGGTCAGGCGGAAGATCATCGGTCCGCGCGGCGTCGCGTAACTGCGGATCCCTTCGAACACCGACGATCCATAGTGCAGCGCGTGCGCCATCACATGGGTGGTGGCCTCGGCCCAGGGCTTGATCGTGCCGTTGTGCCAGATGTGCTCGGGATAGTGCTGGGCCATGGTCCGTGCTCCGCGGAAAACGCGTCATGATAGCGGCTCGTCGGGTTGGAGCCGGGAGCCGGGAGCCGGGAGCCGGGAGCCGGGAGCCGGGAGCCGGGAAGAGCGTAAACCTGTTCGGTCAAGGCACCGGCTTTGTCCCGAGTCCCGGTTACCGACTCTCGGCAATCATGACTGCAGCCACCAGCAGCCGCTGCTGTCGCTGAGCGCGAAGACCGTGCTGCTGCCGTCCTCGGCGATGATGTTCAATTGCAGCGGGCCATCGGAGGCGCTGGCCGTGCTCGCGGGCGCGGGCACGCTTGCCGACGTCGGGACATCGACGAAGGCGGGGGCCAGTGCAAGACTGTTGACCGGCTGCCGCACCAGGATCGCCAGGCGACGCAGGACTTCAACCGCACCGCGCTGGGTATCCCCGTTCCACAGCATCAGGCCGGCGAGCTTGTTGACATCACGCTCCTGCAAGGCCGCAGCGACACGGTCACGCAGCTCCTGCGGCGACAGTGGGCACACGTGCATGGAGGGGCCCGCGGGCGCCGCCGATCCGGCCAGCGCCGGCGCCATCACCAATGATTCGTCGGCGCAGGACTTGGCGGTGAACACCGGCTCGCCATCGCGGCCGATGCAGCGATGGATCGATTGCGGCTGCGGCTGCGCCGCCGCGGCCATCGCCATCGCCATCGGCGCCCGGGACAGGATTGCCGACAGGCTGATGACGAACAGAGCGGCGAGCAGCGTGCGCATGCCGCAAGCTTAGCCGGCCTGCCGCCACCCGGCGTTCAGCGCAGGCGCTCGAGCACCGCCTCGGTCGGCCTGGCGAGATTCAGGGTGTAGAAGTGCAGTTCGGGCGCGCCGCCGTCGAGCAGGCGCCGGCACATGGCGGCCACCACATCGGCGGCAAACGCGCGGATCGATGCGCCGTCATCGCCCCAAGCCTGCATGCGACGCACGATCCAGCGCGGGATCTCGGCGCCGCACAGCTCGGAAAAGCGGCGCAGCTGGGTGAAGTTCGCGATCGGCATGATGCCGGGCACGATCGGAACCCCGACGCCCAGTTGCCGCGCCTCGTCGACGAAACGGAAATAGGCGTCGGCATTGAAAAAATACTGCGTGATCGCGCCGTCGGCGCCGGCATCGATCTTGGCCTTGAAGTGGCGCAGGTCGATGTGCGCATCGTCGGCCTGGGGGTGGGTTTCGGGATACGCCGCGACCTCGATGCGGAAATGGTGGCCATGCTCGGCGCGGATGAAACGCACCAGGTCGGCGGCGTAGCGGAAATCGCCGGTCGTGGCCATGCCCGAAGGCAGATCTCCGCGCAGCGCGACGACCCGGGTGCAGCCGACCGCGCGATAGCGCGCCAGCAGCTCCGCGATCTCCAGCCGCGTCCCGCCCATGCACGACAGATGCGGCACCGCATCGAGCCCGTGCTGCTCGCGCAGCAGGCGCACGGTGTCCGGCGTGTAGCTGAGCGTTGAACCGCCGGCACCGAAGGTCACCGAGACGAAACGCGGTGCATGCCCCTTCAAGCGCAGCACCGTGCGCTCGAGCTGCTGCCGCTGCTCGTCGGTCTTGGGAGGGTAGAACTCGAAGGAGACGGGAGCCGGGAGCCGGGAGCCGGGCACCGGGGAGTCTTGCAACCGATCGCTCATGCCAGTCATTCCTGTCATGCCTTCAAAGCGATGAAGGCGCTGAGCAGCGCCGCACTGCGCTGGATGGGTGCATGCAATTTCATGGTCTCCCCGAGGCAGCCCGGAAATGCGGCCGGCACGCGATAGGTCTCGCGCGCCAGCCGCATGGCTTCCATCTACACATCGAGGCCGTAGTGCAACGGCGGCGTGGTCTTCTGGCTACCCATTCCCGGCTACCGGCTCAGTACCGGTAATGCTCGGGCTTGTACGGCCCCTCGACCGGCACGCCGAGATAGGCCGCCTGCGCGGGCGTGAGCGCGGTCAGCCTGACGCCGATCTTCTGCAGATGCAGGCGCGCGACCTCCTCATCGAGCTTCTTGGGCAGGATGTAGACCTTGGCCTGATACTTGTCGCGGTTCGCCCACAGCTCGATCTGCGCCAGCGTCTGGTTGGAGAACGAGTTGGACATCACGAAGCTGGGGTGGCCGGTGGCGCAGCCCAGGTTGACCAGGCGGCCCTCGGCCAGCAGGAAGATCGCGTTGCCCTTGGCGAACGTGTATTTGTCGACCTGCGGCTTGATGTTGAGCCGGGCGGCACCGGAGTTGTTGAGCCGGTCGACCTGGATCTCGTTGTCGAAGTGGCCGATGTTGCAGACGATCGCCTGGTCCTTCATCGCCTGCAGATGCTCCAGCGTCAGCACGTCCTTGTTGCCGGTGGTGGTGACGTAGATATCGCCACGACCCAGCGTGCTCTCGACGGTGTTGACCTCGAAGCCCTCCATCGCCGCCTGCAGCGCGTTGATCGGATCGATCTCGGTCACCACCACGCGCGAGCCGTAGGCACGCAACGAGTGCGCGCAGCCCTTGCCGACATCGCCGTAACCGCAGACCACGGCGACCTTGCCGGCCAGCATCACGTCCATCGCGCGCTTGAGGCCGTCAGCCAGCGACTCGCGGCAACCGTACAGGTTGTCGAACTTGCTCTTGGTCACCGAGTCGTTGACGTTGATCGCCGGCACCAGCAGCGAGCCGGCCTCGGCCAGCTGATACAGGCGATGCACGCCGGTGGTGGTCTCCTCGGACACGCCCTTCCAGTCCTTGACCACGGTGTGCCAGTAGCCCGGACGCTCGGTGGCGACGCGCTTGAGCAGGTTCTTGATCACCTGCTCCTCGTGGCTGCCCGAAGCCGTGTTGACCCAGTCGCTGCCGTTTTCCAGCTCGTAGCCCTTGTGGATCAGCAGGGTGACGTCGCCGCCGTCATCCACCACCAGCTGCGGACCCTGCGTGCCGCGGGCAAAGCTCAGCGCATCGAGCGTGCAGTCCCAGTATTCCTCCAGTGTCTCGCCCTTCCAGGCGAACACCGGCGTGCCGCTGGCGGCGATCGCCGCGGCGGCGTGATCCTGGGTGCTGAAGATGTTGCACGAGGCCCAGCGCACGTCGGCGCCGAGATCCTTCAGCGTCTCGATCAGCACCGCCGTCTGGATCGTCATGTGCAGCGAGCCGGTCACGCGCACGCCCTTGAGCGGTTGCGCGGCGGCGTATTTCTCGCGGATCGACATCAGGCCGGGCATTTCCTGCTCGGCGATGTCGATTTCCCTGCGCCCGAAGTCGGCCAGGGCAAGGTCGGCGACCTTGAAATCCTGACCGGTGGAGGGTGTTGTCTTGACGGCATGCATGGCGGGGTCTCCGGTGAAGTGGAACGCCCGGCCCCAAGGGACGGGCGGCGGCGAGGAACTCGCCTCAACCGGGCGCCGTTGCAGTCGGGCGTCCGCCGAGCCTGGCTCCGGCTTGCACGGAGTCGCAGCGCCCCTCGGCAGGCGCGGTGCGGCAGACGCAAGCGCGGCTGCCGCGTACAGCGTTACTTGCGTCGCGTGAGCCCGGCGTCGGCGCGCAGCGCGTCGGCGCGGTCGGTCTTTTCCCACGAGAACGCGGTGAAGGTCTCGCCGTTGGCGTGCTTGACCTCGTAAGGTGCGCGGCCGAAGTGGCCGTAGGACGCGGTGGCCTGGTACATCGGATGCACGAGATCGAGCATCTGGATGATGCCGTAGGGGCGCAGGTCGAAGTGCTTGCGAATCAGTTTCTCGATCTTGTCGTCGCTGATCTTGCCGGTGCCGAAGGTGGTCACCGAAATCGAGGTCGGGTGGGCGACGCCGATGGCATAGCTGACCTGGATCTCGCAGCGGTCGGCGATGCCGGCGGCGACGAGGTTCTTGGCCACGTAGCGCGCAGCGTAAGCGGCCGAACGGTCGACCTTGGACGGGTCCTTGCCGGAAAACGCGCCGCCGCCATGCCGGGCCCAGCCGCCGTAGCTGTCGACGATGATCTTGCGCCCGGTCAGGCCGCAGTCGCCCACCGGTCCGCCGATCACGAACTTGCCGGTCGGGTTGATGTGGATGCGCCTGCCCGGAACCTCGTCCAGCCAGGCCTTGGGCAGTACCGGCTTGAGGATGTACTCGCGCACGGCCTCGGCCAGATCACGATGCTTGACCGAAGGATCATGCTGGGTCGAGAGCACGACAGCGTCGATGCCCACCGCCTTGTCGTTCTCGTAGCGCAACGTGACCTGGCTCTTGGCGTCCGGGCGCAGCCACGGCAGCGGCGACTTCTTCGCCTTGCGCACCCTGGCCTGCTGTTCGACCAGACGGTGCGCGTAGTAGATCGCCGCCGGCATCAGCTCTTTCGTCTCGTTGCAGGCGTAGCCGAACATCAGGCCCTGGTCGCCGGCGCCCTGCTCTTCCGGCTTCTTGCGGTCGACGCCTTGGTTGATGTCGGGCGACTGCTTGCCGATCAGGTTGAGGATGCCGCAGGTGGCGCCGTCGAAGCCGACATCGCTGGAGTCGTAGCCGATATCGACGATCACCTTGCGCGTCAGCGATTCCAGGTCCACCCAGGCGCTGGTGGTCACCTCGCCGGCGACGATCGCCACGCCGGTCTTGACCATCGTCTCGCAGGCCACGCGCGCACGCTTGTCCTGCGCCAGGATGGCGTCGAGCACGGCGTCGGAGATCTGGTCGGCGACCTTGTCCGGATGACCTTCGGACACCGATTCGGAGGTGAAGAGATAGCTGCTCATGGGCGGGTTATATCCTTCGATGCGGATGAAAGGATGAATTCGAGGCGCGCATGATACACCGCGCCTTTTGCGGCTGCAGCCTGGCCGCGCGGGGGTCCATTCAGGCGGCGGACCGCGCGGGCGACACCCCGGCCGCCAGCGCGTCGAAGTAGTCGCGGGTCAGGCGCCACTGCTCCTGCCCGCTCGCGGCGGCGTTGGCGACGATGCGGAATGCGGCGTTCTCCGGACGATCCCTGGCGTACCAGCCGAGATGCTTGCGGGCGATGCGCAAGCCCTGGTGCTCGCCATGAAAGGCATACAGCGCCTCGAGATGGCCGAGCAGGATGTCGCGCACCTCGTGCGGTGAAGGTTCGGGCAGCCGTTCGCCGCTGGCGAGAAAGTGCGCGATCTGACGGAAGATCCACGGCCGGCCCTGTGCGGCGCGGCCGATCATCAGCGCATCGGCGCCGGTGATCGCCAGTACCGCGCGCGCCTTCTCCGGCGAGTCGATGTCGCCGTTGGCGATCACCGGGATGCGCACGGCGGCCTTGACCGCGGCGATCGTCGCGTATTCGGCCTCGCCTTCGTACTTGTCGGCGCGGGTGCGGCCGTGCACCGCCAGTGCGGCGATGCCCGCGTCCTCGGCGATGCGCGCGATGGCCAGCGCATTGCGGTGCTCGCGATCCCAGCCGGTGCGGATCTTGAGCGTCACCGGCACCGCGACGGCGCGCACCACGGCGTGGAGGATGCGTGCCACCCGCGGCTCGTCCTGCAGCAGCGCCGAACCGGCCCAGACGTTGCACACCTTCTTGGCCGGACAGCCCATATTGATGTCGATGAGATCGGCGCCATGCTCGACGTTGTGCCGCGCCGCGGCCGCCAGCAACGCCGGGTCGTGACCGGCGATCTGCACACTCACCGGCTCAGGTTCGCCGGCGTGATCCATGCGCCTGAGCGACTTGACCGTGCCCCACAGGCGCGCGTCGGCGCTGGTCATCTCCGACACGGCCAGTCCTGCGCCCAGCCGCTTGCACAGCTGACGAAAAGGCTTGTCGGTGACGCCGGCCATCGGAGCCAGCACGACCGGCGGATCGATGCGGTAAGAGCCGATCAGCATCGGTCCAGTGTAAGCGAGCACGCCGGGGCGGTCTGTGCGCAGGTCGCCTGCCGGCAATTCCCCGGCGGAAGGAGCAGGCGATTCGAGCCTGCTGCGACCCCGGTGATTGCGGCGGCACCACGTGAAGGTCTGAACACGTTCAGACCTTCGCCAAGCCATGACGGCTGCAAACAATGGTGCCGCGCGCGCTGCGGATCGGTTTCCGCCGCCGTTTCCTGCACACTACGCGGACCGGCACGCGCCCCCTGACTGCACGCGCCGGCGTTGTCGGCCATCGGGCATGCCATCCGGAGACGGATGTCCGCCGCGGTGTGGCTTCCGCTGCGCGGTCATGGGGTTGTGCGCGTGCTCCGATCCACGCTGGTCTTCGCTGTCTGTCTGGCTGCCGCGGGCACGACCCACGCCGCGACAGCGTTCGATCGTGCCGGGTTCCGTCGCGAGGTGGTCGCCAACCCGACGCAGGCACTCGCGCAGGGTCGAACACTGCTCGACAGCGATGCGCTGGCACAACATCCCGGCCAGGAGCGCGAATTGCTGTGGTTGATGGGCCGCGCGGCGCTGCTGAAGGCCGACGACGCCGCCCTCGCCGAGGTCAATCTGCGTCTGGGCAGTCTTGCGCAAGTGCGCCATGACAACCTGGCCAGGGCCTATGCCGGCTTTCTGCGCGCGTGGCTGCTGCTCGACCGCGGCAAGACCGATGCCGGGCTCGGCGATGCGCTGCGCGCCGCCGCGCTGCTGCAGGATCGCAGCGATCCGGCAACACGCGGGCTGGTCGCCTATCAACTTTGCAACGCCTATTCCGAGGCCGGCGACTACCACCGCGCGCAGACCCAGTGCGACCGCGCGCTCGACGCCTACAGCGAACTGCACGATTCCGAACGCATCGCCGGCGCCGAGAATCTCAAGGCCGAGGTGCTCTACAACCTCGGCCAGATCCAGGCCAGCATCGCCCTGCTGGAAGACGCGCGGCAACGCTACCGCGCCGCGCACGACGCACCGCGAGCCGGGATCATCGACGACAACCTGGCGCGGCTGGACCTGGAACAAGGCAAGGCCGCGGCAGCGATCCGCCTGTCGCGCCGCTCGCTGGCCGAAGCGGAGCGCGCCGGGCGCGTCAACCATGTGATCCTGGCCCGCGCGAACATCGCCCGCGCCGAGTCGGCGCTGGGACAGCATGCGGCCGCGCTCGCCGACATCAGCGCCGACGTCGCCGCCGCGCGCCAGCGCCACCTGGCCGGCATGCTGCCGGATCTGCTCGACACCGAGAGCCGCATCGCCGAGGCCGCCGGCCAGCTCAAGCAGGCTCTGCATGCCGCGCGCGCCGAGGCAAATGCGATCGCCAGCCAGCAGGCCACGATGGACACCGGCGCCGATGTCGCTGCGCTCGAGGCACGCTTCGCCACGCGCGAAAAGGAGCTGCGCATCGGCGAGCTCGAACGCGCCAATCGCATCAAGGCGCTCGAGCTGGTCACCGCGCAGGCGGATGCGGCCAGGCACCAGGCTCAGCTGGCGCGCCAGCAGCTCAAGTTCGCCTTTGCCAGCCTGCTGGCGGTCGGCGCCGGACTGATCGCGCTGACCCTGTTCCTGCTGCTGCGCGGCCAGCGCCAGCATGGCGCGCAGTACCGCGAGCAGGCACTGCGCGATCCTCTGACCGGACTGGAAAATCGCCGCGCCTTCTTCAGTCGGCTGCAGGCACTGGTCAGCGGACAGGTCGGCGAGCCACCGCATGCGCTGCTGCTGCTCGACCTCGACCACTTCAAGCAGATCAACGATCGCGGCGGCCATCCATTGGGCGACACCGTGCTGGTCGCCGTCGCCCATTGCCTGGAGGAGACGCTGGCCGGAGCCGGCCAGCTGGCGCGCATCGGCGGCGAGGAGTTCGGCGTGCTGTGCAGCGGACGCGGCCCGTCATCGGCACTGACCCTGGGCGAACGCCTGCGCGCGGCGGTCGCCGGACTGCAGGTGCCAACCGCCGAAGCGCACGCACTGACCATCACGCTGAGCATCGGCGTCGCCGTGCTGGGCACCCTCGGCGAGGATGCCGACGCCTGGATCCGACGCGCCGATCGCGCCCTCTATGCGGCCAAGGCGCGCGGCCGCAATACCGTGGTCGAGGCGGCGCCGGCCTGATCTCATGGCCCGTAGCGCGCCCGCAGCTCGGCGCGCGTGGGCATCGCCGAAGCGGTGCCCGAGCGCTCGGTGCTGAGCGCGGCGGCGCGGCTGGCCCAGCGCACGGCGGTGGTGAAGGGCACGTTCCTGTCCTGGGCGAGCGCTGCCGCCAACGCTCCGGAGAAGGCATCCCCGGCACCGGACGTATCCACCGCGACCACCGGCTCGGCCGCGAGGCGGCAGCACGCCGGCTCGTGCGCCGCCCACGCGGCGTCTTCGGCATGCGAGACAAAGCAGCCCTGCGCTCCCAGCGTGATCACCACCGTCGGCACCGGCAGCCGGCGTGCCAGTGCATGCAGCTCGGCATCGTTGCGCGCGGTCAGCGTCTGCGCATCCACCGTCACTACCGCGAAGCGCGCCAGCAATTGGACGAACTCGGTTTCGTTGGGGGTGATGACGTCGCAAGCCGACAGCAGCGCGGCATCCAGCCCGGGATGCACCGGCGCCGGATTGAGCATGCACAGCGCTCCGTGGTCACGACCGAGATCGAGCGCAGCGGCGATCGCGTCGAGATTGCTCTCCAGTTGCACCAGCACCACGCGCGCGCCGCTGAAGTCTTCACGCCGAGCGCGCACGAACGCCGGATCGAGACACTCGTTGGCGGCCGGATGCACGAGGATCTGGTTCTGGCCGTCGGCATCGATCAGCACGCAGGCGCTGCCGGTGGCGGTGCCGGCGACGACCTGCCAGCGGCAGGCGAGTCCCTCGTGTTCGGCGCCGCGTCGCGCGAGATCGGCAACGGCGTCGTCACCCAGCGCGGCGATCAGGCAGGTCGACACGCCCAGGCGATGGCAGGCCACGGCCTGGTTGTAGCCCTTGCCGCCCGGCCCGGTCGCGAAACGCAGCGCGCGCCGCGTCTCGCCCGGCTGCGGCAGCCGGTCGCTGCGCCAGGCATAGTCCTGGTTGTAGCTGCCGACGACGACCACGGCTGCCATGATCTCGCCCTCACAGCGCGTGCAGCACGCCGGCGATGGTGGCGGTCATGAACGTCGCAAGGGAACCGCCCAGCACCGCGCGCAAGCCGAAGCGCGCCAGATCCTGGCGCCGCCCCGGCGCGATGCCGCCGATGCCGCCGATCTGGATCGCGATCGAGGAGAAGTTGGCAAAACCGCATAGCGCATAGGTGGCGATCAGGCGGCTCTGCGGCAGCAGCTGACCGAGGTGCTTGGACATGTCGACATAGGCGACGAACTCGTTGATGACCACCTTCTCGCCGATGAAGCTGCCGACCAGCGGCGCGTCGTGCCAGGGCACGCCGATCAGCCAGGCCACCGGCGCCAGCACCCAGCCGAAGATCGTCTGCATGCTCAGCTGCACGTCACGGCCTGAAGTCTGCGACAGCCAGTGGTTGATCGTGCCGGCGGGATCAGTGCTCCAGGCATGCGCGCCCAGCCACTGGATCGGCGCGTTGAGCAACGCGATCAGGGCGATGAAGGCCAGCAGCATCGCGCCGACGTTCAGCGCCAGCTTGAGGCCGTCGCCGGCGCCGGTGGCAGCGGCGTCGATCACATTGGCGGTGGTGCGTTCGACCTCCATCTTGACCGTGCCGCGGGTCAGCGGCTCGCCGGTTTCGGGAATCAGGATCTTGGCCAGCATCAGGGTGGCCGGCGCGGCCATGATCGAGGCGGTCAGAAAGTGCTTGGCGTAGAACTCCATCTGCGCCGGATCGTTGTGACCCAGCAGACCGACGTAGGCCGCCATCACCGATCCGGCGATGTGCGCCATGCCGCCGATCATCACCGTCATCAGCTCCGACTCGGTCATGCGCTCGATGTAGGGCTTGATGGTCAGCGGCGCCTCGGTCTGGCCGATGAACACGGATGCGCAGACGCTGGTGGTCTCGGCACCCGACACCCGCATCACCTTGGTGATCACCCACGCCATGCCGCGCACGATCCGCTGCATCACGCCGAGGTGATAGAGCACGCCGGTCAACGCGGCGAAGAACACGATTGTCGGCAGCACCTGCAACGCGAACACGTAACCGATGTTCGGATTGGCGGCGTTGACCAGATTGCCGAAGATGAAGCTGGAGCCGACACTGACGTAGCTCATCAGCTTGACGAAGCCGATCGCCAGCGCGCCGAAGAGATCGCGTCCCAGCGGCACCTTCAGCACGAAGCTGGCGAACACGATCTGCAGCGCGACACCGGTAGCGACCAGCTTCCAGTCGATCGCGCGGCGGTTGTTGGAAAACGCCGCGGCGATCGAAAGCAGCACGGCCAGGCCGAACAGGCCGAACAGGATGCGGCCCAGGGCGTCGAGCATGCGGAATCCCCTTAGTGTGGTGTCTCGGAACTACCCATCCATCATTCCTGCGTCTTTCGGCGCGATACGGCGTTGCTCCTCGTCGCCATAGCGCGGCTATGCCTCCTCGTCGCGCCTTGTCTCGCACCGAAACCCATCCGGAATCGCTGGCGCGTACTTCCGAGACACCACACTGGCGACCGGCGGCCGAATCCCCGCGCCGGAATGCGCCGCAGCGTAGAGCATCGCGGCGCGCAGCAGCAAGGTACCGTGGTCAACCTGGCGTCACGCTGCGACGCCTGTTCAGGGCAGCAGCTTGCCCGGATTGAGAATGCCATCGGGATCGAACGCGGCCTTGATGCCGTGCATCAGCGCCAGCGCGCCCGGATCGAGCGCACGTGCCATGAAATCGCGTTTGGCCAAGCCGATGCCATGCTCGCCCGACAACGTGCCGTCAAGTCGGATCACCGCATCGAACAGCGCCGCCAGACAGGGCTCGGCAGCAGCGCGTTCGCGATCGTCGCGCGGCAGCAGGTTGACGTGCAGATTGCCATTGCCGGCGTGGCCAAAGCAGACGATCGGCAGTCCGTACTGCAGCGACAGTGCCTTGGCGGCGGCCACCAGTTCGGGCACGCGGCTGACCGGCACCACCACGTCCTCGTTGATCTTCTGCGGCGACAGGCTGCGCAGCGCCGGCGACAGCGCTTTGCGCACGGCCCACAGCGCCTCGGCCTCGGCGGCGTCGGCGGCGGTGCGCAGCTCGCGCAGGCCATCGCCGCGCGCCGCGTGCGCGACGGCCGCCACCGCCGCAGCGAGGGTTTCGGGGGCGCCGTCGACCTCGATCAGCAGCAGCGCGCCGGCATCCGGCACCGCCGCGCCGTCGCGATGCGCGCGCGCCAGAGCCAGCGAGGCATCATCGAGAAACTCCAGCGCGCAAGGCGTGACCGGCTGCGCCATGATCCGCGCCACCGCGTGCGCCGCCGCATCGACATCGGCGTAGGTCACGCGCAGCGTCGCCACGGCATCGGGTTTCGGCACCAGCTTGAGTGTGGCTTCGGTGATCAGCGCCAGCGTGCCCTCGGAGCCGACCAGCAGCCGCACCAGGTCGTAACCGGTGGCGCCCTTGGTGGTCGGCGTGCCACAGCGCAGTTCGGCGCCGCTGCCGGCGACCGCGCGCAATGCCAGCACGTTCTCGCGCGTGGCGCCGTATTTCACCGTGCGCGGACCACCGGCGTTGCAGGCAAGATTGCCGCCGACCGTGCAATACGGCGCCGAGGTCGGATCCGGCGGCCAGAAGAAGCCGTGCGCGGCCAGCGCGCGCTGCAGGTCGCCGTTGAGCAGGCCCGGCTCGACCACCGCGATGCGGTCCTCCGGCACGATGCGCAGGATGCGGTTCATGCGCTCGAACGACACCACCACACCGCCCGCGGTCGGCACCGTGGCGCCGGTGGTGTTGGTGCCGCGGCCGCGCGCGATCACCGGCACGTGGTGCGCGCGACAGGCCTGCACGAGGGCGACGATCTGCTCGTGCCGGAGCGGAAATGCCACGGCATCGGCAGCTGCCGAACGCCGCGAATTGTCGTAGCCGTAAGCCAGGCGGGTCGGCTCGTCGCAGCGCAGCGCGCTGCCCGGGAAGATCGCGGCGAGGGTTTCGAGCAGCGCAGCAGGGAGAGAACTGGCTTGCATCGCGGTCATGTCGCTGCATCGGCTTCAAAGGCATGCTGCAGCCATTGTGCCGGCGCCGACGCGGCCGCGCCGTCGAAGGCGACGACATCGAAGCGGCAGGGACGGTCGGCCAGCGCCGGATGCGCCTGCAGGTACAGCGCGGCGGCACGGGCAAGGCGCGCGCGCTTGCCGGCGCCGACCGAGGCCGCGGCTCCGCCCTGCAGAGCGGAGCCGCGATAGCGCACCTCGACGAACACGGCGCAGTCGCCGTCGCGCATCACCAGGTCGATCTCGCCGTAGCGGGTGCCGTAGTTGCGCTCCAGCAGGATCAGCCCCGCGCGCTGCAGCAGTTGCAGCGCGCGCGTTTCGAAGTCGTCACCGACCGCGCGCACGCGCTCAGGGTTCCGTGCCATCGCCGGCCGGCGGGCTGAGCTGCAGGCCACCTGCCAGCGGCCGCGCCAGTCCGTTGTCGAAACGCAGCCACAGCGGCACGCGCTGGATGTGCCCCTGCGCATCCGCAGTCAGCTGGCCGGTCGCGCCAGCGACATAGCTGCCTGGATGCGTGCGCAGCCAGTCGAGATAGGGCACCAGCGCCCAGGCATCCATGCCAAACGCGAACAAGCGGGCGGCACGGCCCTCGACATCAGGCAACTGCCCGGACAGCTCGCTGCGCGAGGGCAGTCCGGGCTGGGCGTCGAACAACCACGGCGCGTCGCCGAACTCGATGCCATCGAGATCGCGATCGGCATTGGGGTCATCGCGCAGGCCGTACACCGACGCGGTGGCGTAAGCCGGTTGCCGCAGCCGTGCCACGCGCAATTGCGGCAGCAGCAGGCGGCCCTGCCCTGGACGCACTGCCATGAAGATGCCGCTGTTGGCCGGCACGCCACCGGCGATCGCGCTGCGGATCGCGCTGGCGTAGTTCACCGAGCCCTGCGGCAGCTGCGCATTGCCGACCACGGTGCCGCCGCCGGCCTCGAACTGCGCGGCGAAGGCGCGCGCCGCGCGTACCGCGGCATCGTCGTCGCCATGGAACACCAATGCGTTGCGCAAGCCGTCGGCAAGCATCCGCGCCGCGGCCTGGGCGCCCTCGCTCTCCGGCATCAACGCAAACTCGGCACTGCCGGGCGGCGGCGACGTGCCATTGTCCGGATGATTGAGGGCCAGCAGCGGCACCGGCAACGACTGCGCGAACAGCGCGGCGACGCCCTCGCGCGCCAGCGGACCGACCACCAGCTGGGCACCGTCCGCGACGGCCTGCCGGTAAGCCGCCACGGCGCCGGCGGCGGTCCCCTGGCTATCGTAGAAGCGCACCTGCGGGCGCGGCTGGCCGTCGCGTGCCGACTCGAAATAGTCGGCCAGAAAGCCGTCACGCACGGCGCGGCCGGCCGCCGCCAACGGGCCACTCTGCGGCAGCAACACGGCGATACGCTGATAAGCACGATAGCCCTCGCGCAGCGCGCCCTGGCCCTGCGCCACCTGGGTGCCCACCGGGCTGGCCAGCTCGGGCAAGGTTCGCGGCAGGGCGGTGCCCAGCTTGGCCAGGGCGCGCCCGATCCAAGGCAGCATGGGATCGCTGGCCGGCAACGTGGCTGCGCGCTGCTTGAGCGGACCGGCACCGAGCCCCGCCAGCAGTTGCACGATGGCCCTCTGGTTGGCCACCGCTGCCGGCCCGCGCAGGCCCGATTCCATCTGCACCCGCGCCACGGCCGCGGCCCAGCGATCGCCGACCGCTGCGGCGGCGCGCGCCTGCACGCGCTGCGCGCGGACGGCCTCGTCCGGCGGCAGCGTGACCGGCAGAGCCGCGATCAGACTCAACGCACGCTGCGGGTCCTTGCGCGCCAGAGCACGCTCGGCGGCCAGCAGGTCGTAGCGGGCACGATCAGCGGCGCCCAGCCGAGCGCTGCGCACCAGTGCCAGCTCGGCGTCGGCGCGGCCGCCCTGGCCCGCGGCCTGCAGCGCCTCGGCGGCGCGCAGGCGATAGCCGTCACTGCCAGTGCCGCCCTGTGCAGCGAGGCCGAGCCAGCCATGCGCCGCGCCGGCGTAGTCGCCGCGCGCATCCAGCGCCTGCGCCTGGGCCGCCTGCGCCTGCTGTGCGGGCGTCGGCCCGCCGAGGCTGGCGCAGCCGGCCAGCAGCAGGGCTGCGAGAACGGGAAGCAACAGGGTGCGCAGGCGATGCATGCGAATTCCTTGATGCCGGCAGGGACGATTGCGCGATGATAGCGAATCGCGCCGCCTCGCCGTGGCGCCGGAGACAGGCATGCATCCGCTCACGGGCACGCTATGGGTGGTGGCGACCCCGATCGGCCATCTCGACGACCTCAGCCCGCGCGCCACCGACACCCTGCGCCGGGCCGCGCTGATCGCCGCCGAGGACACCCGCCACAGCCGCCCGCTGCTCGCCCATTACGGCATCGCCACCGCGCTGACCGCACTGCACGAACACAACGAACGCGAAGCCGTCGCCGCGCTGCTGGCGCGGCTCGCCGCCGGCGATGATGTGGCGCTGATCGCCGATGCCGGCACGCCGCTGATCAGCGATCCCGGCTACCGGCTGGTGCGCGCCGCCCGCAGCGCCGGCTTCCGGGTGTCGCCGGTGCCCGGCGCCTGCGCCGCGATCGCCGCACTGTCGGTCGCGGGCCTGGCCAGCGACCGCTTCGTGTTCGAAGGCTTCCTGCCTGCCAAACCGGCCGCGCGACACGCGCGCCTGCAGGCGCTGGCCAGCGAGTCGCGCACGCTGGTGTTCTACGAGTCCTCGCATCGCATCGAGGAGTCGCTGGCCGCCCTCGCCACGGTGTTCGGCGCCGAGCGCGAAGCGGTGCTCGCGCGCGAACTGACCAAGCGCTTCGAGACCGTGCTGGCGCTACCGCTGGGCGAGCTGGCGACACGCGTCGCCAGCGACGCCGACCAGCGCCGCGGCGAGTTCGTGCTGCTGGTCGCCGGCCATGCCGAGGAGGAAGACGCACGCCTGCCGGAAGGGCGGCGCGTGTTCGCCCTGCTGCGCGACGAGTTGCCGCCGGCACGTGCCGCACGCCTGGCCGCCGCGATCACCGGCGCGCCGCGACGAGCGCTGTACGCCGGCAACGAAAGCTGAAAGACGCTGCTGCCGGGGATCGCGCCGGCGGTCGCGCCGCGCGACAATGACGCGGTTACGGAGGCTCCGCATGTCCGATTCCATTCTCGACGATCCGCTGCGGATCGCCGGCCGCAGCTTCCGTTCGCGCCTGCTGACCGGCACCGGCAAGTACCGGGATTTCGACGAGACCCGTCGCGCCACCGAGGCCGCGGGCGCCGAGATCGTCACCGTCGCGATCCGCCGCATGAACCTGGGCCAGGACCCCGGCCAGTCCAACCTGCTCGATGTGCTGCCGCCGGAGCGTTACACGATCCTGCCCAATACCGCCGGCTGCTACACCGCCGAGGACGCCGTGCGCACCTGCCGGCTGGCGCGCGAACTGCTGGACGGCCACGCGCTGGTCAAGCTGGAGGTGCTGGGTGACGCGCGCACGCTGTATCCCGACGTGGTGCAGACGCTGAAAGCCGCCGAGATGCTGGTCGGCGAGGGTTTCGAGGTCATGGTCTACACCAGTGACGACCCGATCCTGGCGCGCCAGCTGGAGCAGATCGGCTGCGTTGCGGTGATGCCGCTGGCGGCGCCGATCGGCTCCGGGCTGGGCATCCAGAACCGCTACACGCTGCTCGAGATCATCGAGAACGCCAAGGTACCGATCATCGTCGATGCCGGCGTCGGCACCGCCTCGGACGCCGCCATCGCGATGGAGCTGGGCTGCGACGGCGTGCTGATGAACACCGCGATCGCCGGCGCGCGCGATCCGGTGCGCATGGCGCTGGCGATGAAGCTGGCCGTGGAGGCCGGACGCGCGGCGTTCCAGGCCGGACGCATCCCGCGCAAACGCTACGCCTCGGCGTCGAGCCCGATCGATGGCACCGTGGGATGAGAACCGTGACCGCCGCACCGACGGACCCGCCGCCGCGCCGCCCCGTCCGCAGCTTCGTGTTGCGGGAAGGGCGAGCCGGGATCTGCCGCGCGATGCCCCAAGGCATCGCGCGCCGGCGAGCGCCCGACCATGGACGGTCGGGCCGGCACCACCCACCAGGGACGGTTGGCATGCCCGACGGGACGTGATGGCCACCGACACTGCTAACCCGCCACCGCGCCGCCCCGTCCGCAGCTTCGTGTTGCGGGAAGGGCGAGCCGGGATCTGTCGCGCGATGCCCCAAGGCATCGCGCGCCGGCGAGCGCCCGACCACGGAAGGTCGGGCCGGCACCACCCACCAGGGACGGTTGGCATGCCCGACGGGACGTGATGGCCACCGACACTGCAAACCCGCCACCGCGCCGCCCCGTCCGCAGCTTCGTGTTGCGGGAAGGTCGCATCACCCCCGCCCAGCAGCGCGCCTTCGACGATCACTGGCCCCGCTACGGCCTCGACTACGCCGGCGCGCCGCGCGACTTCGACGCGACATTCGGCCGGCATGCGCCGCGCGTGCTCGAGATCGGCTTCGGCAACGGCGAGGCGCTGGCCTGGGCCGCCACGCACGAGCCCGAACGCGACTTCATCGGCATCGAGGTGCACCGGCCGGGTGTCGGCCGGCTGATCAACGCGCTGGCGGCGCAGGGCAGCGGCAACGTGCGCGTCTATCGCCACGATGCCGTCGAGGTGCTGCGCAACGAAATCGCGCCGGCCAGCCTGGCCGAGGCGCGTCTCTGGTTTCCCGATCCCTGGCCCAAGCTGCGTCATCACAAGCGGCGTCTGATCCAGCCGGCGTTCGCGACACTGCTCGCCAGCCGCGTCGCGCCCGGCGGACTCTTGCATCTGGCGACCGACTGGGCGGACTATGCGCGGCACATGCAGGAGGTGCTGGACGCGGCCCCGGAGTGGCGCAATCGGCTGGGGCCCGGCGGCATCTCGCCGCGTCCGGCCTGGCGCATCGCCACCCACTTCGAGCAGCGTGGAGTGCGCCTTGGTCACGACGTGGCCGATTTCCTCTACGACCGCCGCTGAGCGCACCGGAGCACCCCGCCCCCGATGGACGGCACACCCCTGACGCTCACCACCGACATGGTGCTCGTGCTCGGGCTGGTCGTATTCACCGTGGTGATGCTGGCGCTGGAGTGGATCCGCTCCGACATCACCGCGCTGCTGGTGCTGGCCGTGCTGGGCGTCAGCGGCATCATCGGCTCGCACCAGATCTACGACGGCTTCGCCAACTCCGGCGTGCAGGCGATCATCGCGGTGATGATCATGGGTGTCGGCCTCGACCGCACCGGTGCCCTCAATGCCGTCGCCAGCCTGATCATGCGTGCCGCGCGCGGCGCCGAGTGGCGACTCGGCATCGTGGTCAACGGCGTCACCACCGCGCTGAGTTCGATCATCCCGAGCCAGGCTCTTGCCGCGCTGATGATCCCGGTGGCCGGCCGCGTCTCCTCGCGCAGCGGCGTGCCGCTGTCGAAACTGCTGCTGCCGATGGCCTGCGTGATTCTCACCGGCACCAATACCACGCTGATCGCCAACACCCCGCTGATCATCCTCAACGGCCTGATCGCCAGCGCCAATCGCAACCTGCCACCTGGCGCCAACACGATCCCCGAGTTCGGCATGTACACGGTGACGCCGATCGGCATCATCCTGGCCGTGGTCGGCGTGGCATTCTTCGCGCTGTTCACCGACCGTCTGTTCAAGCACGCTCCGGAGGACAGCGGCAAGGTCACGCCGGGCCGCACCGAAAGTTATTTCGCCGAGACCTACGGCATCGCCGGCGACGTGATCGAAATGACCGTCGGCGCCGACAGCCCGCTGGTGGGCATGAGCATCCTCGAGGCCGAACAGCTGCCCGATGCGCCCTTGATCCTGGCCCTGAAGACCGGCAACGAGTCGCGCCTCGCCCCGCCGGCCGACCAGATGATCTGGGTCGGCACGGTGCTGGGCGTGATGGGCGGCCAGGAGCAGCTCGCGCGCTTCGCCGAAGCCCAGAACTGCCGGACCTCGACGCGCCTGCGCAATCTCGGCGACATGTTCAACCCGGCGCGCGCGGGTATCTCCGAGGCAGTGCTCCCGCCGAGTTCGCACTTTCTCAAGCAGACCGTGGGCGATCTGCATCTGCGCAAGCGCTTCGGCATTTCGGTGCTCGCGGTCAATCGCGGCGACGAGGTCTTCCGCGAGGACGTGCGCAAGGTCGCCCTGCGCGCGGGCGACACCCTGGTGCTGCACAGCGCCTGGGGCGACCTCAAGACCCCGCGCGAGGAGCACGACCTGGTGCTGGTCACCGATGTGCCGAAAGAGGAAGCGCGACCCGGCAAGATCCGTCAGGCGTTGTTTTTCTTCCTGCTGGCCAAGGGCCTGGCGCTGTCCGAATTGCTGCCGCTGCCGGTCGCATTCTGGGTCGGCGCCGTCGGCATGCTGCTGTCCGGCGTGATCACCCCCGACGAGGTCTATCGCTCGATCAACTGGAAGACGATCTTCATCACCGCCAGCCTGATGCCGCTGGGTTGGGCCATGGACCAGACCGGCGCCGGCCCGTGGATCGGCCAGGAGCTGATGGTGCACATCGGCGGGCTGCCGCAGTGGACGATCCAGGCCAGCGTCGCGCTGCTCGCGCTGTCACTCTCGCAGGTGATGCAGAACGTCGGCGCGACCGTGGTGATGGTGCCGATCG
>JAJYTG010000078.1 GCA_021793195.1 Pseudomonadota bacterium | reverse complement strand
TTCCGATCTCGGCGACCTATGTCGCCAAGGTGGGCAAGAGCGAGATCAGCCAGCAGCAACTGCAGGACGCGCTCAACCGTGCGCGGCAGCAGATGGTGCAGTCGGGGCAGAAGCTCGATCCGACCGTGCTGGAAAGCCCCGCGTTCAAGCTCCAGGTGCTCGATACCCTGGTCGATCGCGACCTGCTGCAGCAGGCCGGCAGCCAGCTCGGGGTCGTGATTTCGGACGCGCAGCTGCGTCAGACGATCGCCGCGCTGCCCTACTTCCAGGTCGACGGTCATTTCGACCCGGCGACTTACCAGGCCACGCTCGGTGGCATGGGTATGACCGCGGAGGCCTTCCAGGACAGCGTGCGCAGCGATCTTGCCGTGCAGTTCCTGCCGCAGGCGATCAGCGCCAGCGCCATCGCCACGCCGGCCGATCTCGATGAATTCATCCGCATCGCGATGCAGACGCGCGACTTCCGCTATGCGCTGTTGCCGACGCCGGCGCCGGCCGATACCAACGTCAGCGCGGCCGAGATCAGGGCTTACTATGTCGCGCACAGCGCCGCGTTCATGACTCCGGAACAAGTCGCTGTGCACTACATCGAGGTCAACGCGGCCACCCTGCCGCCGCCGCCGGCTCCCGACGATGCCAGCCTGCGGGCGCTATACGCCAAGCAGAAGAATCGTTTCGTGCTGCCCGAGCAGCGGCTGGCCTCGCACATCCTGGTCGCATTGCCGGCCAATGCCACGCCGGCGCAGCAGAAGGCGGCGCTGACCAAGGCCGAGAAGATCGACGCCCTGGCCAAGGCGCCGGGCGCCAACTTCGCCAAGCTGGCTGAGCAGTACTCCGATGATCTCGGCTCCAGGCGCCAGGGCGGCGACCTCGGCTGGATTCGCAAGGGTGATACCGACAAGGCTTTCCAGAGCGCGCTGTTCGCGATGCACAAAGGCGAGATTTCGCCGCCGGTACTGAGCCCCGAGGGCTATCACATCATCGACCTGCGCGACATCCGGGCGGGCCGTGCCAAGGTCTTCGCCGAGGCACGACCGGAACTGCTGACCGAGGCGGAGAAGGACGCGCGCGATCACGCCTTCAGCCGCGTGGCCGGCAAGCTCACCGACCTGATCTACCAGGATCCGACCTCGCTCGATACCGCGGCGAAGACGCTGAACCTGCCGATCCAGACCACGCCGCTGTTCAGCCGCAAGGGCGGCACCGGGATCGCGGCGAACCCGAAAGTGATTGCAGCGGCGTTCTCCAGCCAGGTGCTGAAGGATCGCAACACGTCCGATCCGATCAATCTGGGCAAGGACGATGTCGTGGTCGTGCATCTGGCGGAATTCAAACCGGCCGCGCCGCAACCGTTGACGGCCGTCAGTGATCAGATCCGCAGCGACATCCTCGCCGCGCGCGCGGCCGCGGCGGCGCGCGCACAGGCCCAGAAACTGGAGGCCTCCCTGGCCAAGGGCGGTAATCTGGCCGCGCTGGCCGCCGAGGTCGGCGCCAGCGTGCAGAGCGCCAGCGATGTCGGCCGCAACGGCGGCGACCCGGCCAGCGCCAAGCTGGATCCCGTGCTGCTGAAGCAGGTGTTCCTGATGCCGCGGCCGGCGGCGGGCAAACCGAGCGTGGCGCAGATGGATCTCGGTCAGGGTCGCTATGCGCTGGTGGCGCTCGATGCGGTGCATCCCGGTGATCCGGCCAAGCTGCCGGCGCAGCTGCGGCAGATGTATCTCGACCAGCTCAAGCAGGTTTACGCGCAAGCGGCGACGAGCGGTTTCATCGCGGCGCTGCGTCAGCACAGCGACATCAAGATCGACACCAGCCGCATGTGAGAAGCGGCCACGGGCCGCGGGGCAGGCAGCTCCGCGGCGCTTGCGGTGCCGCTCAGAGCCCGGTCATGCCGAGGATGTTGTAGCCGGCATCGACGTAGGTGATCTCGCCGGTGATGCCGGAGGCCAGATCCGAACACAGGAACGCGCCGACGTTGCCGACCTCGTCGATGCTGACGTTGCGGCGCAGCGGGGCCTTTTCGGCAACATGGTCCAGCATCTTGCGCAGGTTGGCCACGCCGGAGGCGGCGAGGGTGCGGATGGGTCCGGCCGAGATGGCATTGACGCGAGTGCCCTCGGGTCCGAGGTTGTAGGCGAGATAGCGCACGTTCGATTCGAGGCTGGCCTTGGCCAGGCCCATCACGTTGTAGCTGGCCAGCGCGCGCTCGGCGCCCAGATAGGTGAGCGTCAGGATCGAACCGTTGCGGCCCTTCATCAGCGGCCGTGCGGCCTTGGCCAGCGCTGCCAGGCTGTAGCTCGAAATGTCGTGGGCGATGCGGAAGCTCTCGCGCGTCAGGCCATCGAGGAACTCTCCGGACAGCGCCTCGCGTGGCGCGAAGCCGATCGAGTGCACCAGGATATCGAAGCCGTCCCAATACCGCGCCAGCGCCGGAAACAGCGCCTCGATCTGCGCGTCGTCGGCCACGTCGCAGGGCAGCACGATGCTCGAGCCGAAGGCCGTGGCGGCCTCGTCGACACGATCCTTGAGCTTGTCGTTGACGTAGGTAAACGCCAGTTCGGCTCCCTCGCGGTGCATGGCGCTGGCGATGCCCCAGGCAATCGAGCGGTGATTGAGCACACCGGTGATCAGTGCGCGCTTGCCGTGCAGAAAACCCATGAGTCCTCCGAGACCGTGGCCCACGTCGGGCGTGGCGTGGCGCAGTGTAGCGCCTCAGTCCGGCGCGGTCAGGCGCAGCCACTGACCCGGATGCAGGGTGCTGTCGCGCAGGTGATTCCACTGCTCCAACTCGCGCACGCTGACGCGATGGGCACGCGCGATCGTCCACAGCGTTTCGCCGCTGCGCACGCGATGCCGCAACCCGGCGCGGCGCGCGACGTGCACCTGGGCCAGGCCGGTCGCCTTGAGGTTTTCCGGCAACCACAGCACGCGCCGTGCCGACAGGCGCGCATCGGCGTCGACGGCATTGGCTTGCGCCAGCGTCTCGGTCCGCGGATCGCCGGCTGGCAGCAGGTCGACCAGACGCGCCGGCCGTTGCAGCCGATAGGGACGCAGGGCGGCCCATGTGGTGGCCGGCAGGCGGTCGTAGCGAGCTGCGAATCGCGCCTGCGCCGGTTGTGGCATGAGCAGGTGATGCGGCGCTGCCTCCGGCATGCGCGCGCGCCGATAGCCCGGATTGAGCGCACGCAGGACGCCCGGAGCGAGGCCGGCGAGACGTGCAGCCAGATCGAGATCGATCGATTGCGGAAGCTTCACCACGACCAGCACGCGTTGCGGATCGACGGCGGGCAGGCGCACGTTGAAGCGTTGTGGATCGCGCACGATGCAGGCCAGGCCCAGCAGCTGCGTCAGATGCGAGCGCGAGATGGCACCGACCGGCCAGTCGGGGATCACCGGTTCGGCGGGCGGCGTGCCGCGCTGAGCCAGCATGCCGCGGATGCGGTACTCGCCCTGGTTGAACGCCCAGTCCACCAGGCGCCAGTCGCCGAGATCGCGACCGTAGCCGGCCAGCAGGCGAGCCGCGGCCTGCGTCGATGCGATCGGGTCGAGGCGACCGTCGTAACCCGGCTCGATCACCAGCCCGGCGCCGCGAGCGGTCGTGGCCATGAACTGCCACATCCCGGCCGGACCTGCGCGACTGTCGGCATCGGTACGGTAATTGCTCTCGACCCACGGCAGCAGGGCAAATTCGTCGGGTACGCCAAGCGCGGTCAGTTCCGGTTGCGCCAGTGCGATCAGCGGGCGGTATTCCGCCGCCATGGCCTCGAAGCGATGGCCGCCGCCCGCGTAGCGACGAGCCCAGTCAGCGATGACCGGATCGGCATCGCAGCCGGGCATGGCGAATCCGGCGCGCAGGCGATCCCAGAGGTCCGGCGCGGCGATCACCGGTGGCGCGGTGACTGGCGACTGCGGCGGGATCGCGGGTGGCAGGGATGCGCCGGCCGCCGCCGGCGGCAGCGGCGGCGCGGGTCGTGGCGACGGCGTGGCACAGGCTGCTAGTCCCAGGATCAGCAGCGCGAGGCTGGTGGAGCGCAGCATCCTCATGCGCGGAAATCGTCCTTGGCTCGTCGCAGAGCGGCAAACCGCGTGGTGCGATCGTCGGCGACACTGTGGCGGGCGCACCATGCACGCACGGCGCTGCTGTCGATGCGCAGGAAGGGGTTGCTGGCGCGCTCTTCGCCCAGCGTTGTCGGAAGGCTCGGGCGCTGGCGCGCACGCAGCGCCTGCACCGCGCGGGCGCGGGCGATCAGCGCGGGGTTGTCGGCATCGACGGTCAGCGCGAAGGCGGCATTGGCCAGGGTGTACTCGTGCGCCGGACACAGCCGGATGCAGTCCGGCAGTGCGGCGATGCGGTCCAGCGAGGCCAGCATGGTTTCAGGTGTGCCTTCGAACAGGCGCCCACAGCCGAGACTGAACAGGGTGTCGCCGCAAAACAGCAGGTCACCGACGCGGTAGGCCACATGGCTGGCGGTATGGCCGGGAACGGCCATCACCTCGACTGGCGTCGCCGGCGCGGCCAGTTCGATGCGCTCGCCATCGGCGACCCGGCGCGTGGCCAGCGGGATACGGGCGTCCTGCGGGGCGAGGATGACCGGATGGTGGCGCGCGGCCAGCGCGGCGACGCCGCCAATGTGGTCGGCATGGTGATGGGTCAGCAGCAGCGCGCGCAGCCGCAGGCCCTCGCGCTGCAGCGCCGCTTCCAGTGGCGCCGCGTCACCCGGGTCTACTGCCAGGGCATCGCCGGACGCGTCGGCGAGCAGCCAGATGTAGTTGTCTTCAAATGCAGCAACCGGCGTCAGCCGCATCGGGGTTCTCCATCGAGCGGGCGACTATAAGCGGCCCGCCGGACCCCGCTGTTAGCCAGGGGTTAACAGGGGTCGGTGGAATCACGCACAATGGTGCGTCGATCACAGGTTGCCCATGCCGCTACGCATTGCCGAGCCCTACGATCATCCGCGTCTGCGCGCACTGCTCGCGGACGAGATCGATCTGTTGGCGCCGCAACTGGCGGGGCAAGCAGCCGCCAACGCGCTGGAGATCGTCGCCAGCCCGGCGCTGCCGGCGCTGCCGGCGACTCCGCTGATCGCCCACTGGACGCGACTGTGCGCCGATGGCGAGGGCTGGAGTGGCGCCCTGCGCGGACATCTCGATGACGGCCTGCCGTTTGCCGATGACAGCTTTCGCGTGGTTCTGCTGCGTCATGCGACGGATGGCGTGCGGCAGTCGGCGCGGCTGTATGCCGAGGCGGCACGCGTGCTCGAACCCGAAGGCCTGCTGCTGGTGCTGGGGTTTCATCCGCTCAGCCCGTGGGCGCCGTGGCTGGCGTGGCGGCGCCGGCATGCGCCCGAGGCATTGGTGTGGCTGACGCCGACGACGATCGACCGTACCCTGGCGCGTGCCGGGGTCGAGGTGTTCGCTCGCCAGCGTGGCGGTGCCGTACTGCCCGGCATGCGCCTGCGCCAGGCCGCCGCCATCTGCGGCCCATGCGCCCTGCTGCTGGCGCGCAAGCGCCGCAGCTCGCTGCGGGCATTGCGGCTGGACGCGCGCGGCCGGGTGGCGCCGGTCGGGGCTTCGCTGGCTTCCGGCGTGTTGCGCAACGCCGCATGAGCGCCGGCAGCCGCGTGCAGATCTGGACCGACGGCGCCTGTCTGGGCAATCCCGGTCCGGGCGGCTGGGCGGCGCTGCTGCGCTGGCAGGACCATGAGCGCCTGCTCAGCGGCGCCGAAGCGGCATCGACCAACAACCGCATGGAACTGGCCGCCGCCATCGCCGCGCTGGAGAGCCTGAAGCGGCCCTGCCGGGTCAGCCTGACCACCGACTCGCAATACGTCCGCCAGGGCGTGCTGGACTGGCTGCCGCGCTGGCAGGTCAACGGCTGGCGCACCGCCGACCGCAAGCCGGTGCGGAATCAGGATCTCTGGCAGCGCCTTGCCGCGGCTGCCGCGACCCACCGCGTGGACTGGCACTGGGTGCGCGGGCATAGCGGGCATCCCGAAAACGAACGCGTCGATCGCGCCGCCCGCGAAGCCGCGATCGCCGTGCAGGAGGCTACATGAGTCGCATCGTCGTGCTGGATACCGAAACCACCGGTCTGGAAGTCTCCCAGGGCCATCGCATCATCGAGATCGGCTGCATCGAGCTGTGCGAACGGCGGCGCAGTGGACGCACCTTTCATCGCTATCTGAATCCCGAGCGGCGCGTGGATGCCGGTGCGCTGGCGGTGCACGGTCTCGATGACGCCTTCCTGGCCGACAAGCCGCGCTTCGCCGAGATCGCCGACGAGCTGCTGGAACTGATCCGCGGGGCCGAACTGGTGATCCACAACGCCGCCTTCGACATCGGCTTCCTGGATGCCGAGCTGGCGCGACTGGATCCGCCGCGCGGGCGCGTGTCCGAGTCAGCCAGCGTGCTCGACACCCTGGCGCTGGCGCGCAAACGCTTTCCCGGCCAGCGCAATTCGCTGGATGCCCTGTGCAAGCGGCTGGGCGTGGACAACTCCGCGCGTGAGCTGCACGGTGCCTTGCTGGATGCCGAACTCCTGACCGAGGTCTTCATCAGCCTGACCGCAGGCCAGACCGCGTTCAATCTCGATCTCGATACTGCGCATCCGGTCGCGACGCAGGCGGTCGCCGGATCGCCGCTGGCCCGACGCCCGCGTGTTCTGCGTGCCGATGCCGTCGAACTGGCGGCACACCAGACGCGGCTGGATACCCTGGACCATCAGTGCAAGGCGCGCAGCCTGTGGCGACGGCAATCGGAATCCGGTTAACGGATGCGCACCAGCAGCGCCGTGAGATTGTCGCGGGCGCCGTTGTCCAGCGCCGCCAGCAGCAGATGATCGACGCACTCCTGCGGTGACAGGTCGTTGCGCGCCAGTACCGCCGCGATGCGCCCCGGCTCGACGTGTTCGCCCAGGCCATCGGTGCACAGCAACAGGGACTGCCCGGATGCGCAGTGTCCGCTGCGCGTGCAGATGGTGAGTGATTCCGTGGCGGTCAAGCCCAGCGCCTGTGTCGCCGAAGCACGACACGGTGTCGTGTCGTCGGCTGCCGGCAATGCGGCAGCTTCGATCATCGTGGTCTCCGGGAGGGCATCGCCGAACAATCTCGCCGGAGCGCCCAGGATTCTGCAGCCGCCGATCCAGGCCAGTTCGAACGCATCCTCGCGTATCCGCAGCACCGCGGCCGAGGCACCGATCGACGCGCGACCCGGGTGCGCCTCGGCGTGCGTGCGAATGGACTCGCTGGCTGCCTGCAGCGCGGCGACGAGAGCCATGCCGGCGCGCAGATCCTGGTGCAGGCGATCGCGCGCCAGCGCCGCCGCCGCCTCGCCGTGTCCGGGCCCGCCCATGCCGTCGACCACCACGAACACCGCTTGCGCCGCGTCGGCGCAATAGGTGTCCTCATTGTGATGCCGGTGCATGCCGGCGTGACTGGCGTATCCGTACTCGATCATGCGCAGTGATTCCTCGGTCGCGCAGCATGCCGAATGGACGCGCGGTTGTCACCGCGAAGCGTGCACCGTATGATGCGCGCCCCTTGCGGGCCGATGCCCGCACGCCTCCGGAGAGGTGCCAGAGTGGTCGAATGGGCCGGACTCGAAATCCGGTGAACAGCTTGCTGTTCCGTGGGTTCGAATCCCACCCTCTCCGCCAG
>JAJYTG010000077.1 GCA_021793195.1 Pseudomonadota bacterium | reverse complement strand
TGATCCAGAAGGTGCGCGAGGACGACGAGGTGCGCGAGCTGATCGAGCTCGCGCGCAAGCTCGAGGACCTGGTGCGCAACGCCGGCAAGCACGCCGGCGGCGTGGTGATCGCGCCCTCGCCGCTGACGGATTTCGCGCCGCTGTACGCCGAACCGGGCGGCGACAGCGTGGTCACGCAGTACGACAAGGACGACGTGGAGGCCGTGGGCCTGGTCAAGTTCGACTTTCTCGGCCTGCGCACGCTGACCATCATCGACTGGACAGTGAAGGCCATCAGCGACCGCCGCGCAGGGACGCGCCAGTGTCGCGACAGGCAGGATGCCGATAGCGACCGCCGCGCAGTTCCCGACGAGGCACCGTTCGACATCACCCAGCTGCCGCTGGACGATCCCGCGCCCTACGAGCTGCTCAAGCAGGCGCGCACGGTGGCAGTGTTCCAGTTCGAATCCCCCGGCATGCGGCGCATGCTCAAGGACGCCAGGCCCGACCGCTTCGAGGACATCATCGCGCTGGGCGCGCTGTTCCGCCCCGGGCCGATGGACCTGATCCCCAGCTTCGTCGCGCGCAAGCACGGCCGCGAGGAAGTGCGCTATCCCGACCCACGCGTCGAGCCGATCCTGCGCGAGACCTACGGCATCATGGTCTACCAGGAGCAGGTCATGCAGATGGCGCAGATCATCGGCGGCTACTCGCTCGGCGCCGCCGACCTGCTGCGCCGCGCGATGGGCAAGAAAAACGCCGAACAGATGGCCAGGGAGCGCGCCAGGTTCATCGCCGGCGCCGCCGGCAACGGCGTCGAGGCGGACAAGGCCGACGCCATCTTCGACCTGATGGAGAAGTTCGCCGGCTACGGTTTCAACAAGTCGCACGCCGCCGCCTACGCCATGGTCAGCTATCAGACCGCGTGGCTGAAGGCGCATTACCCGGCCGAGTTCATGGCGGCGACGCTGTCGTCGGACATGGAGAAGACCGACAAGGTCGTGACTTTCCTCGAGGACGCACGCGCCGGCGGATTGGCCGTGCGGCCGCCCGACGTCAACGCCTCGACCTACCCGTTCGCCGCCATCGACGCGCACGCGATCCGCTACGGGCTCGGTGCGATCAAGGGCGTCGGCCGCGGCGCCTGCGAGGCCATCGTCGCCGCGCGCGAATCCGGCGGGCCATTCCGCGATCTCGGTGATTTCTGCCGTCGCGTCGATCCCGGCAAGCTCAACAAGCGCGTACTCGAAGCCCTGATCCTGGCCGGGGCGATGGACGCGCTGGCGCCGCACCGCGCGGTCCTGATGGCGCAGCTGCCGGAAGCGGTGAAGGCGGCCGAGCAGCAGCAGCGCGACCGCGCCGCCGGCCAGAACGACATGTTCGGCGCTCCGCTCACGGCCGACGGCGAGACGGCGCCGCTGCCGCTGCCCGAGTTGCCGCCGTGGCCGCTGGAGCAGTTGCTGGCAGGCGAGCGCGCCACGCTGGGGTTCTTCCTCAGCGGCCATCCCACCGATCCCTGGCAGGATCTTCTGACGCAGCTCGCCACCTGCCCGCTGGGCAGCATCGAGGCGCAGTACAAGCCGCCCGAACCTGCGCGCAGCGGTCGCCCGGTCGACACGCCGTGGACCGTGGCCGGCATGGTGATCGACGTGCGCCGCCGCGGCCAGGGCATGGCCATCGTCCAGCTCGACGATGGCAGCGGTCGCATCGAGGCCAGCTTCTTCAACGAGGTGCTGGACGAGTACGGCCCGCTGCTGACCCGAGACGCGATCCTGATCGTCGAGGGCGGCCTGCGCCACGGCGATTTCGGGCTGTCGCTGCGCGCGCGCCGAGCGTGGTCGCTGGCGCAAATCTGCGAAAGCCATGCGCGCCTGCTGCGGCTGCGGCTCAACGGCATCGATGTCGACTTTCCGGCGCGCCTGCGCGAGACGCTGGCGCCGTTTCGCGGCGGCCGCACGCCGCTGCTGCTGAGCGGCTACAGCAATGCCGGCGGGCAGGCCGATCTGGAGCTGGGCGAGGACTGGCGCGTGCATGCCCTGCCGGAACTGCTGCGCGCGCTGGGCAGCCTGCCCGGCGTAACCGCCGCCGAACTGCGACTGGCGCGGCCGGCGGCCGGCTGACCGTCACCCTTGCGATCGCTATACTGCGGCCTTTGCCGGGCGAACGGTTGCGAATGAACCCGAACTTCCTCGATTTCGAGCAGCCCATCGCCGAACTGGAAGCCAAGCTGCAGGAACTGCGGCAGGCCGGCCAGGGTCAGGCGCTCGACGTCGAGGACGACATCGGCCGGCTCGAACAGAAACTGCGCCAGCGCACCGCGGACATCTTCCGCGAGCTGACGCCGTGGCAGATCGCCCAGGTCTCGCGCCATCCGGCGCGCCCCTACACGCTGGATTACCTCGGCGCGATCTGCGAGGAGTTCCACGAGCTGGCCGGCGACCGCGCCTATGCCGACGATGCCGCCATCGTCGGCGGCCCGGCGCGGCTCGACGGCCGCGCGGTGATGGTGATCGGCCACCAGAAGGGCCGCGACACCAAGTCCAAGGTGCGCCGCAACTTCGGCATGCCGCGCCCCGAGGGCTACCGCAAGGCGCTGCGCCTGATGAAGATGGCCGAGCGTTTCGGGCTGCCGCTGCTGACCTTCATCGACACTCCGGGCGCCTATCCCGGCGTCGGCGCCGAGGAGCGCGGCCAGTCCGAGGCGATCGCGCGCAACCTGCTGGAAATGGCCGACCTGCGGGTGCCGGTGATCTGCACGGTGATCGGCGAGGGCGGCTCGGGTGGCGCGCTGGCGATCGGCGTCGGCGACCGCACCCTGATGCTCGAATACAGCACCTATTCGGTGATCAGCCCCGAGGGCTGCGCGTCGATCCTGTGGAAGAGCGCCGACAAGGCGCGCGACGCCGCCGAGCAGCTTGGCCTGACCGCGCCGCGGCTGCTGGAGCTGGGACTGGTCGACAGCGTGATCCCGGAACCGCTGGGCGGTGCGCATCGCGATCCGGACGCGATGGCGACGACCTTGAAGAAGGTGCTGACCGACACCCTGGCCGAACTCGACAAAGTGCCGATTGCCGCGCTGCTCGAGCAGCGCTACCGGCGCCTGCGCGCCTGCGGCGCCTACGCCGAATAGGTCGTTCTGCGGCGGCCGGTGCAAGCAATGCGCAGCGACAACCGATGCGGGACTCGCACCCCCCGACAGGACGACGCCGACACAGGGCCGGCGTCGCGGATGCCGGGGAATCCGGTTTCGCTTACCAGTGATAGGCCACCGTGGCGTAGTAATACGCGCCACTGAAACCGAACGGCGAGTTCTGCGAGTAAGGCAGGATGATGTTGAATGCGCTCGTCGCGGGAACCTGGGTCGGATACTGGTTGGTGAGATTGTCCCCGCCGACGGTGAAGTTCCAGCTGTTCCAGACATAGCCGACCGAAGCATCCAGTGTCACCTTGGCGCCATAGTTCAGGTCGCCGGAAGGTGACGATCCGTAGGTCGCGAAGGAGCCCCAGCGCGTGGCCTGGCCGTGCACACGCCAGTTGCCATAGCTCCAGTCACCCGCCAGGAACAGCTTGTCGCGCGGGCTGCCCGTGGTGATCAGGCCCTGGGTGGGACGGTCGATCACCGGCAGGGTCAGCCCCGCCAGCCCCAGCTGCGGCGGATTGGGCCGGATGTAGAGGATGTCGGTCTTGTTGTAGTTGCCGCCGCCGGTCAGCTTGAGGTTGCCGGCCGCTCCGAGATCGATGGGATAGGTACCCACCAGATCGACGCCGCGGGTCCGCGTGTTGACCGCGTTGGTGAAGAAGCGACCGCCGCTGACTTGCGGGATCCCCACCGAGGTCAGGTAGTTCTGCACCGCCGTACCCACCAGGTTGCCGCTGAGGATGACGCGGTTGTCGATGGTGATCTGGTAGAAGTCGAGGGTCGCATAGAGACCGTTCTGCGGCGTGAATACCAGGCCCACGCTGTAGTTGTGCGACTTCTCCGGCTGCAGCGGTTGCGCGCCCAGCGCCACGGCAGCGGGATTGTTCACCGGGAAGGTGCGGATGGTGTACGGCACCAGGTTGCCGCCACCGACGTTGACGAAGTTGATCGCAGTGCTGGAGTAGAACTCCTGCTGCAGCGAGGGCGCACGGAACCCGGTCGAGGCGGTGGCGCGCGCGGCGATGGTGTCGTTGAAAGCGTAGCGCCCGGACAGTTTCCACGCGGTGGTGCTGCCGAAATCGCTGTACTTCTCGTGGCGCACGGCGAAGCCTGCGGAGAGCTTGTCGGTCAGGTCGTTCTCGAAATCCAGATAGACCGCTTGGTTGTGCCGACTGTGGCTGCCCGCATCCAGCGGCTGGTAGCCGGGAAACACCTGTGCTCCGGCGCCGGCATAGGACGCGGCGTCACCCTGCTTGATCGAGAACTTCTCCTGCCGGTACTCAAGGCCCCAGGCCACGGTCAGCGGATTCTGCAAGGCACCGACGTTGACGTCCTTGCTGAAGTCGGCGTTCAGCACGTTCTGCTGGTTGGTGATGGTACCGATGTAGAACGCGGTCGGCGAGGCGGAACCCAGCGAGTAGTTGAAGGTGTCGCTGGTATTGAGCTTCCAGTGATTGCCGCCGGTGTTGGCGCTGACGTCGTAATGCCAGCCGTCGAGCACCGTGCCGCGCAGGCCGGCGACCAGCGAGCCGTCCCAGATCGCGCTGTTCTCGACCGGCAAGTAACCATTGGGGTAGACCGCCACCGCTGCCGGATAGAGACTCTTGTAAGCCGACAGCGAGCGGAAGAATCCCGGCGAGCTGACATCGCGCTTGTTGACGAGCGCGAAAGCGTAGAACTGGACCTGCGGCGCAAAGTCGTACTGCATGTTCAGTGCCGCGTTCTGCTGCTTGAGCAGCGGCAGGCCGTAGTGGAAGGTCACCTGCCCGTAGGTCGGATCGGTCGGATAGCGCAGGTCCGGACCCGCGAGATTGGTCGGATCCTGATGGGTGGCGTCGACGCTGAGATGAATCCAGCCCTTGTTGCCCAGTGCGAAACCGCCGTCGGCACCACCCTGCACGGTCATGCCGTCGGCGCCGTCATGGCTGTTGTAGCGGCCGACCGTCGCGTTGACCGAGCCGCCGTGGTTGCCGCCTTTGAGGATGATGTTGATCACGCCGGCGATGGCGTCCGAGCCGTATTGCGCGGCGGCGCCGTCGCGCAGCACCTCGATGCGCGCGATGGCGTTGATCGGGATCGCGTTGAGGTCGACCGGCGAGGAGCCGCGGCCCAGCGTGCCGTTGACGTTGACGATCGCGGTGGTGTGCTGGCGCTTGCCGTTGATCAGCACCAGGGTCTCGTCCGGCGACAGCCCGCGCAGCTGCGCCGGCTGGATCGCGTCGGTACCGTCGGTGACGGAGGGCTGCGGGAAGTTGAACGAGGGCAGCAGGGTGCGCAGCGCCGAAGCGAGGCTGGTGGCGCCGGTGGCGGTCAGGTCCTTGGGCGTGAGCACGTCGATCGGCGACAGCGAATCGGCCTCGGTGCGGTCGAACGCGCGGGTACCGGTCACGACGACCGTCTGCAACTGCTTGGCCTTGGACGGATTGACGGGCACGGCCGGTGCGCTCTGGGCATGCACGCTGCCGGCGGTGAATGCGGCGATCAGGGCCAAAGCCAGCGGGTGGCGGCGCAGGGGGGCGTTGAAACGAGTCATCGGGAAAGACCTCTGGTAATGATGGGAGCGACGCCGTCCTGGGCCGTCATGTTGCTATGCATGACAAAACCGTACAGGTCAATTTACGATTTGCTTAACAAATCAGTCGCGCGACTCAGGTGCGCTTCATCTTGAAGAACCGGGTTGCCGCCACGATATGGGGCCCGGCTTCTTCAGCTCCGTCGCTGCATCCTGCGGGAATTCCGATGCCGATCTACGCCTTTCATTGCGAGTCCTGCTGCCATCAGTTCGATCGCCTGCAGCGATTGGCGGACGTCGACCCGCAGACCTGTCCGGCCTGCGGCGCGGCTGCCGTCAAGCGCAGCGTCACCGCTCCCGCCTTCCGTCTCGCGGGCAGCGGCTGGTACGAGACCGACTTCAAGAAAGACGGCCAGCGCAACGTCGTCCACAAGGACGCGCCGGTCGCAACGACGCCAGCCGCCGCGCCCGCGACGCCTGCGACGTCCGCGACGCCCGCCGCCGGGGACACCCGCCCGGCGGCCAAACCGGCGACGGCCGGCGGCAGCGGCGGCGACTGAGCCTCGCTTGCGCGTTGCCGCACTGCCGCATGCGGCTTAGCATGGCGGGCTGATCCGGCAGCGTCCGGGCTTGGAGTCCTGCATGCGCACCCATTACTGCGGCCTCGTCGACGAGGCCCTGATCGACCACCCGGTGACGCTGTGCGGCTGGGTCGATACCCGCCGCGACCACGGCGGCGTGGTGTTTCTCGACCTGCGCGACCACGAGGGCATCGTGCAGATCGTGGTCGATCCCGACCATGCCGAGGCCTACGCCGCGCTGACCGGTGTCGGCTACGAATGGTGCCTGCGCGTCGAAGGCACGGTGCGCCGGCGCGTCAGCGTCAACGAGCGCATGCGCAGCGGCCGGGTCGAAGTGGCGGCCACGCGCATCGAGGTGCTCAATGCCGCGCGCGACCTGCCGTTCGCGCTGCACGAGAACCCCAGCGAGGAAACGCGGCTGGCCTATCGCTACCTCGATCTGCGGCGCCCGGAGATGCAGCGCATGCTGCGCACCCGCACGCGTCTGGTGCAGGCGCTGCGCCGGCATCTGGACGCGGCCGGATTCCAGGACATCGAGACGCCGATCCTGACCAAGGCCACGCCCGAAGGCGCGCGCGATTACCTGGTGCCTTCGCGCGTGCACGCCGGCCAGTTCTTCGCCCTGCCGCAGTCGCCGCAGCTGTTCAAGCAGCTGCTGATGGTGGCCGGCTTCGACCGCTACTATCAGATCGCGCGCTGCTTCCGCGACGAGGACCTGCGCTCGGACCGCCAGCCCGAGTTCACCCAGCTCGACATGGAGTTCGCCTTCGTCGACGAGCGCGCGGTGCAGGACTGCGTCGAGACCCTGATCCGCAGCGTGCTGCGCGAAGTCGCCGACATCGAGCTGGCCGATCCCTTTCCGCGCATCACCTGGGCCGAGGCGATGCGCCGCTACGGCTCCGACAAGCCCGACCTGCGCATCGCGCTGGAACTGGTCGATATCGCCGACGCCGTGCGCCACGTCGAGTTCAAGGTGTTCGCCGATCCCGCCAACGACTCCGCCGGCCGCGTCGCGGCGCTGCGCGTGCCGGGCGCCGCCGCGCTGACCCGCCGCGAACTCGACCTGCTGGGCGAATACGCCGCCAAGTTCGGCGCCCGAGGCCTGGCGTGGATGAAGGTGGAGGCGCTGGCCAAGGGCCGCGAAGGCGTGTCCTCGCCGGTGGCCAAGTTCCTCGACGACGCCGCGCTGGCGCAGATCCTCAGCCGGACCGGCGCCGCCGACGGCGACCTGCTGCTGTTCGGCGCAGGGCCGTGGAAAACCGTCAGCGATTTCATGGGCGCGCTGCGGCTCAAGCTGGGCAAGGATCGCGGCCTGGTCGACAACGTCTGGCGGCCGCTGTGGGTCACCGACTTTCCGATGTTCGAGCACGACGCCGAGGCCGGCCGTTACCTCGCCCTGCATCATCCGTTCACCGCGCCCAAGGTCGATGACGTGGCCGCGCTGCGCGCCGATCCGGCCCACGCCGTCAGCCGCGGCTACGACATGGTGCTCAACGGCAACGAGATCGGCGGCGGCTC
>JAJYTG010000076.1 GCA_021793195.1 Pseudomonadota bacterium | reverse complement strand
TTGCCGTAGGAGACGCGGTTGTAGTCGATATTGCGCGCGTACACCCGGGCGTTGAACGACAGCAGGTGGTTGACGCGCATGCGGTCGCCCAGGATGTAGGTGCCACCGTGGTCCTTGTTGTAGCTGTTGGTCCAGTCCAGCGGCCAGCCGTAGCGGTAGCCGTACTGCTGGATCAGCGGCAGCGGGACGGTGTGCGGCGTGAAGCCCTTGTTGATGTTGTAGATGGCATAGGCATAAAGCTCGCCGTCGCCCTCGTCATAAGGCAATACGCCGGCGTAGTAGATATTCGTGTTGCGGTTGCCGGAGTTGGCCTGCCAGCCACTGCTGCTGTTGTGGTTGATGCTGACCATGTTGCGCACGCCGCCGATCGCGCCGGTGTTGGCGGTCAGTCCTTCGAACCAGGTGCTGAAACTGCCGCCGCCCACGGTCACCGAAGCATTCGGGTTGGCGCTCGGATCACGCGGCTCGAAGGCGATGGTGCCGCCCAGCGAGTTGTAGGAGGTGACCGCCGGGTTGTTGATGCCGCGGTAGATGTTGACGCTGTTGATGTCGTTCAGCGTCAGCGGGATGTTGTTGCGCGTGGACGCCGAATTGGTCGTGCCGCCGTTGAAGGGGTCGTTGATCGGCACGCCGTCGAAGGTCTCGGAAAACTGCCCGCTGCTGAAGGCGCGGAAGGTGATGTTGGTGCGCACGCTGTTCGCCGCCGGCGTGCGCACGTTGATCGAGGGCGTGCGCTCCAGCAGGCTCTGGACGCTCAGCATCGGCGAAGCGAACCGGATGGCGGAGGGTCCGATGATCGATGAACTGAACGCCGAGTTCATCGGGATCCTCGTGATCGTCAACTCCCGGGCGATGACCTGGATCTCGGAGAGCTTCTGCACCTGCTTGGTCTTGCTGGTGCTGCTGCTTTGCGCAGGTGCGGCTTGTGCGAACGCGCAGGTGGGCAGTACGGCCACCGCGCCGGCCGCGGCCATCGCACAGAAAAGCGGGGACAGTTTCATCAATCGCATAAATTCCCTCCTGATGTTGAAGAAATCGGAACTGGCACAGCATCGGGTTTCCGGATCAAACCGATCCAGGCAAACAGCATTGGCATGCTTTCGTTCTGACTTGCTGCCGTGGCCGGCGACATTCGCGCGCAAGCGACCAGCCCTGATGGTCCGGCCCTATCGACCATGAATCGCGGTACTCGACCCGGGCGTCACCGCTTCTCCCCATGGCGCCGAACGGAGCCGAGCAGCCCACTGCAGCCGTTGCTGCGCGATGCGCTCGGCACGCCCTGCCAACCGCACGTGCGTGAGCATTGGCGGCGCGGCGTAGCAGGTGCGGTCCAGACTCATCGGGATCCACTTCGCGGTAGACGACTCCGGGGCCTACCGTAAGGCCGATCCGTGACTGTTTCTTTATCGTTAAGTCGAATTATCCGAACCGTAACTGCGTCGTAATAGCGAACCTCGGGAGTCGGGCGCGCAGGCAGGCTTCCCGGCCACGACAACGACACGCCAAAGCAAACGGCCTCCGTGAGGGAGGCCGTCGGGTTGCAGCGTGCGGTGGGGGAATCGCGATCAGGCGGCGAACAGCGCGCGCATCTTCTTCATCGCGTTGGCCTCGACCTGGCGGATGCGCTCGGCCGAGACGCCATACGCGTCAGCCAGCTCCTGCAGCGTGGCCTTGGGCTCGTTGAGCCAGCGCCGCTGGATGATGTCGCGCGAGCGCTCGTCGAGACGTTCGATGGCCGCACTCAGGCTGTCGTGGTCGCGGTCGTCCTGATCCGCTTCGGCCACCGTCGCATACGGATCGGCGGAATGATCGACCAGATACGCCACCGGCGAGGGCCTGGCGTCCTCGTCGGCGTCGTCCGGCGCGTCGAAGGCGACGTCGCGGCCGCTGAGCCGCGATTCCATCTCCAGCACCGTGGCCACCGGCACGCCCAGGTCCTTGGCCACCGCACGCACTTCCTCGGCGTTCATCCAGCCCAGGCGCTTTTTGGACTTGCGCAGATTGAAGAACAGCTTGCGCTGCGCCTTGGTGGTGGCCACCTTGACGATGCGCCAGTTGCGCAGGATGAATTCGTGCATCTCGGCGCGAATCCAGTGCACGGCAAAGCTGACCAGGCGCACGCCCTGCTCGGGATCGAAGCGCTTGACCGCCTTCATCAGGCCGATATTGCCTTCCTGGACCAGGTCGGCCAGCTGCAGGCCGTAGCCGGAATAGCCGCGGGCCACATGCACCACGAAACGCAGATGCGAGAGCACCAGCTTCCTGGCCGCCTCGAGGTCGGCCTCGCTCTGGTAGCGCTCGGCGAGCGCGCGCTCTTCCTCGGCGCTCAGCACCGGAATGCGGTAGACCGCACCGATGTAGGCATCGATGCTGCCCATCGCGCTCAGTGCGGGGAATTGGGCGGGAATCAGGGCTTGCGACATGCACGGACCTCCTGCGACAGGGTTCATTTTAGCACTCGGCCTATTGGAGTGCTAAGGCGGCCCGGGGTTCCCGGACCAATACATGAACCATATGGTACAGGAAATTCGTCAACAAATCGTGAGCGCACGGCGCGGCGGCAGCGACCAGTCGATCGGTGCCACGCCGCGCTGCTGCAGATAGCGGTTGCAGGCCGAGAAATGCCCGCAGCCGATGAAGCCCCGGTGGGCCGACAGCGGTGAGGGATGCGGCGCCTTCAGCACCTCGTGGCGACGCGGATCGATCAGGCGGCCCTTGGCCTGGGCGTGGCTGCCCCAGAGCAGAAACACCACGCCCTCGCGCTGCCGATCCAGCGCCGCGATCACGGCGTCGGTGAAACCCTCCCAGCCCTTGCCCTGATGCGCGCCGGCGCGACCATCCTGCACCGTCAGCACGGCGTTGAGCAGCAGCACGCCGCGCTGCGCCCATGGCGTCAGGCAGCCGTGATCGGGGCGCGCGATGCCGAGGTCGCGCTCGATCTCGGTGAAGATGTTGACCAGCGACGGCGGCACCGGCACACCAGGGCGCACCGAAAAGCACAGCCCGTGCGCCTGGCCGGAGCCGTGATAGGGATCCTGGCCGAGGATCACCGCCTTGACCGCCGGCAGCGGGGTGGCGTCGAGCGCGGAGAAGATTTCCCCGCCGGGCGGATAGATGCGCTTGCCGGCGGCTTTCTCGGCACGCAGGAAAGCAGCCAGCGCCTGCATGTCGGGGCGATCGAAGTAGTCGCCGAGCGCGGCCTTCCAGCTCGGCTCGAGGCGCAGCCGGGGATCGCTCACGTCCCGGCGCGCTGGCGCAGATGGCGGCCGACGCGCAACTGGAACAGCAACTTGGTGACCAGCAGGCGCTCCTCGATCGGCTTCTGCACCAGATCGTTGGCTCCGGCGCGCAGCAGCACGGCCTGGTTGCGCGGATTGTCGTCGCCGGTCATCACCAGAACCGGCAGCCGGCCCTTGCCGTAGCCGTAATCGTTGCGGATGCGCGCCAGCAGGTCGCCGCCCGTCAGTTCGCCCTTCAGGTTGACGTCGGTCAGCACCACGTCGGCACCCACGCCGCCGGCTGCCTTGGCGGCATCGAGCAGGACCAGCGCGTCCTCGACGCTGACCACGTGCTGCACCGTCAACCCGTATTTCTCGAGCATCCTGCGGGTGGCCAGAGCGACGACACGGCTGTCCTCGACGTACAGCACCTCGCCACTCGCCTGTCCCTGCGGCTGCACATAGCCGCGAATGAACTCGGCCAGCGCGCTGAAGCCCAGCGACTTGTCGAAATAGTCGGTGACGTCCTCGCCCAGCGCGCGCGCCTGCAGGCGCTCGTTGACGTCGCCCGAGACCACCACGATCGGCACGTAAGCCTGTGGCGCATGCATGCGCACGCTGCGCGCCAGCTCCAGCCCATCCATGTCCGGAAGTCGCAGCGCGGTCGTGACGAAGTCCACCGGCGCCAGCTCCAGTGCGGCGCACGCCTCGGCACCGCTGCCGCATCCGATCACGCTGACGCCGCTCAGCTCGGCGTTCAGCACCTGCTCGATCAGGCGCCGCACGACCTTCGATCCGTCCACCACCAGCACGCGCGGATGGTCACTGGCGATATGGCGGCTGATGCTGGAGTCCATCGGATCCTCGCGATTCAGTGCGGCTCGACCGCGGTCAGATGACGCGCGCCGGCGATGCGTGCGCCCAGCCAGCCCAGCAGCGCGGCGGCGAAGGGTACGGCCAGCAGCAGAGCAGGCGCCAGACCGGCGAAACGCAAACCACCGCCCCAGGCTGCGGCCAGGGTCGCCACCGGGCCGGTCAGTGCCAGCTCCAGCAGCAGCACCAGTGCGACCGCGACCACCCCGCTTCCGAAACCGTAGCAGATGCCGGCATAAAGATAAGGCCGGCGCACGAAACCGGGGCTGGCGCCGACCAGCTGCATTACTGCGATTTCCTCCGCATGCGCCTGGATATCCTGACGCACGCTGTTGCCCACCACCAGCAGCGCCGCCAGCGCCAGCAGCGCACCCAGCAACAGCACGACGCGGCGGCCCAGCGTCAGCAGGGCGTCCAGCCGTCCGCGCCAGGCGCTGTTGTCCTGCACCCGATCCGCCGCGGGCAATGCGCGCAGGGCGGTGACCAATGCCTGGCCGGCGCGTGCGTCGAGACCGGCGCGCGGCGTCACCACCAGGACATACGGCAGCGGATTGTCGGCCAGCGCCGCCAGCCCCGGACCGAAGCCCTGCATCGCCGACAATTCGGCCAGCCCCTGCTGCGGCGTACGTGTGGCCACCACGGCGACATCCGCGCGAGCGCGCAGATCCGAGGCCAGTCCTGCCACCGCCGCCGCCCCGAGGCCGGGCTTGAGAAACACGCTGATCGCCTGACTCTCGCCGAGCGCGGCGCCGAAACGCTGCAGATTCCCCAACGCCAGGTAAAACGCCAGCGGCAGCGCCAGCGCAAAACCCATCACCGTCAGCGTGAGCGCAGTGCCGACCGGATGCGCCGCCAGTCGTTGCAGACTGGCATGCAGGCTCCACGCGTGCTGTCCGCGCCAGGTCGCGATGCGTCCGCGCGCCGACGGCGCCGCTGCCGGCAACGGATCACCGCGACGCGCACGATGCCGGCTCACACCACCTCCGCGGCGGCGACATCGTCCACCAGCCGGCCGTGATCCAGCACGATCACGCGCTTGCGCATGCGCTTGATCAGGAACAGGTCGTGAGTGGCGACCAGGACCGTGGCGCCGACTTGCTGGAACTCGACGAACAGACCCATGATTTCCACCGCCAGCTGCGGATCGAGGTTGCCGGTGGGCTCGTCCGCGATCAGCAGCGGCGGCTTGCCGACGATCGCGCGGGCAATGCCGACGCGCTGCTGCTCGCCCGCCGACAGCGCGGGCGGTGACTTCTTCTCGTGTGCCAGCAAACCGACCTTTTCCAGCGCCGCACGCACGCGCTTGCCACGCTCGGCCGGCGGCACGCCGGCGACCACCAGCGGCAATTCGACGTTGGCGAACACGCTGCGATCCATCAGCAGCCGGTGATCCTGAAAGACCATGCCGACCTGCCGGCGCAGGCGCGGGATGCCGCTCCTGCGCACGCTGCCGAGGTTCACGCCGCCGACCATGACGGCGCCGTGGCTGGGACGTTCCAGCAGACCAAGCAGTTTCAACAGCGTGCTTTTGCCGGCGCCGGAGTGCCCGGTGACAAAGGCCATCTCGCCGGCGCCGAGCTCGAAGCTGAGCTGGCTCAGCGCCTCGTGGCCACCGGGATAGCGCTTGCTGACCTGGTCAAGACGGATCACGGGCGCGGCGGGTTCGGGAGAGGCCGGCAGCATAGCGTGCGCCAGCGTCGCTGCCAGCCCCGCCCGCGCCGGCATGGATCGCTACCCGATGCCGTCGTCAGTGCCGCCGAAGCAAGTTGCCGATGCGGCGGAAGAATCCCGGCTTGGCGTGCGCCGCGGGCACGGCAACAGGCTCCGGTGCGCCCGCAGGTGCAGGAGCTGTCGTCGATGAGCCGCCCGGCTGCGCATTCTCGCGAGGCATGCGGCCACCGCGACGACGGCCGCGGCGCTCGCCTTCGACAGGCGCTGCCGCGACGGCAGGCGCTGCGGATGCGCTGCCGGTCCCGACATCGGCCACCGGTACCACCGTCCCGTCGCCACCGGCACGGCCGCGACCGCCGCGACGACGCCGCTTGCGAGCAGGCGCCGCACCTTCGACGCTATCGGCATTCGTCGCCGCACCGCTGGACGGGCCGGCGGGTGCTGCCGCGACACGGGCCCCGGCTGCGGTCACGTCTGCAGCAACGGCTGGCGACGCGACGCGTGCGGGGTTGCGCGGTCCCGTCGCGGATGGTCGTGGCGAGCCACGGCCGCGCGACGCCGACCCGCGCCGCGGCACGCGCGCGGGGGGCGACAACACGTCGTCATCATGGGCCTCGTCCGCCACATCCACCGGCATGACAGCCCGGGCCCGCGGCGGCACCGGCTTCAGCAGATCGGCGGTGACCGCTTCCACCGGAATCTTCTGGCCGATGTAGGTCTCGATCTCGGGCAGGGCCATCGCATAAAGGTCACAGGCAAAGCTGATCGCGTCGCCCTCGGCGCCGAGGCGCGCGGTGCGGCCGATCCGGTGCACGTAGTCCTCGGCGTCCTGCGGCAGGTCGTAATTGAACACGTGGCTGACGTCGGCAATGTGCAGGCCGCGCGCGGCGACATCCGTGGCGACCAGCATCTCGATCTCGCCGCGCTGGAAACGCCCGAGCAGGGTTTCGCGCTTTTTCTGCGGAACGTCCCCGGACAGCGTGCCCACCTTCAGGCCGTGACGCGCCAGACGCTCGCTGACACGCTCGGCGGCCGCCTTGGTGTTGACGAAAACGATGCTGCGCGCCGGCCCGTGCCGCTCCAGCAGGTTGAGCAGCAGCGGAATCTTCTCCTCCTTGGCGGGAAAGAAGATGTGCTGGCGAACGCGATCGGCGGTGACGTGCTCGCTTTCGACGATCACCTTTTCCGGGCTGTTCATGTGCTCGTAGGCCAGCTCGAGCACGCGATAGCTGAGCGTGGCCGAGTACAGCATCACCTGGCGCTGCTCGCGCGCCGGCAGGCGCCGGAACAGGTAGCGCACATCGGCGATGAAGCCGAGGTCGAACATGCGATCGGCTTCGTCGATCACCATCACCTCGACGGTGCCGAGGCTGAACACGTGCTGCTTGTAATAGTCGAGCAGGCGTCCCGGCGTGGCGATGATGATGTCGCAGCCGTCCTTGAGCAGCTGGCGCTGCTTGTCGTAGTCGACGCCGCCGTAGATCAGCGCCAGACGCAGACCGGTGTGACGGCCGATGGCGCGCGCGTCCTTCTCGATCTGGATCGCCAGCTCGCGGGTCGGCGCGATCACCAGCGCACGCGGGTCCTCGCTGCGGCGCTCGGCAAGCGCCGGCGTGGTCAGCAGCCGGTTCATCGCCGCGACCAGGAAGGCGCAGGTCTTGCCGGTGCCGGTCTGCGCCTGGCCGGCGACGTCGCGCCCGCTCAGCGCCGGCGGCAGACTCAGGGCCTGGATCGGGGTGCAGCGGGTGAAGCCGCAATCGGCAAGTCCGCGCTGCAGCAGCGGATGCAGGTCGAATTGTTCGAAGAAGGTGTCGGTGAGTACGTGTTCGGCCATGGGGAGTCAACAGGGCGTGCCGGCAGCGGACGCTGCGCTTGAATCGCACGCTGGATTGCGCTGGAATGAGAAACAGCCTTTCGGCTTGGCCCCAGCGACGCCGCCGCAATTGCGGGACGCGCAGTCTAACCGAACCCGTCTGCCGCGGCGACCGCGCCG
>JAJYTG010000075.1 GCA_021793195.1 Pseudomonadota bacterium | reverse complement strand
GCTGGATGTCGACGGCCGCGTGCTGACGCAGACGCTCAAGGTCGTACCCGATCCGCGCGTGCGCGGCATGACCGCGGCCGACTACGCCGCGCAGTTCGCGCTGGCGCAGCGGATCGAGGCCGACCGCGCCGCGGTGGCGATGGCGCTCAAGCAGGACGAGACGCTGCATGCGGCGCTGCTGGCGCGCGCTGCCGCGGTGCCCGCGCTGAAAGCCGCGCTGCTCGACTACGACAGCCATCTGCGCGCGCTGTCGGACCTGCCCATGCACGCCGATCCGCGCAACTCGATGGGCGCACCGATCCGCCACGAGGACAGCCTGCGCGCGCTGGAACACCGGCTGGATGCGCTGGACGAGGCGGTGGACGGCGCCGACGTGCCGCCGACGCCCGATGCGCGCAGCGGCTACGTACTGGCACATGCTGCGCTGGGCACGACGCTGACGCACTGGCGGACCCTCACCGGCCAGCCGCTGCAGGCGATCAACCGCAAGCTCGCCGCCGCGGGTCAGCCGCCGCTCGCGCTGTAACGCGATCCGGCATCAGTCCTGCGTCTGCGCGTAATGAGCCTCGATCTGCGCCAGCAGCATCCGCAGCTGCGCCTGCACAACCTGCACCCCGGCGCTGCCGGCGCTGCCCTCGAGTGCGCGCACCGCCGCGCGCGCCGCGGCCCAGGCCGGCAGGCGGCCATAGCGCCCGGCGCGCTCCTCGAACCAGGCCAGCAGGGCGTTGTCGCCGCCCTGCCGCAGGCGCGCCAGCAGCGCCTCGGGCCGCTGCAGCGCACTGCCGATCAGGATCAGGTCACGCAGCGGTGACGACGCCGTCGGCCGCGGCAGCAGGCGCAGCGCATCGATCCAGTCGATCAGCCCGGACTCCGGCATCGGCCGTCCCAGCCAGTAGCCCTGCGCGTAGCGTCCGCCCATGCGCAGCCAGAGCTCCAGCTCCTCGCCGGTCTCGATGCCCTCGGCCACCAGCGGCTTGCCGAGCATGCGCGCCAGCAGGATCGCCGCGCTGGCCACGGCGAATTCGCCGCTGCCGGTCGGCAGGCCGGCGATCAGGCTGCGGTCGAGCTTGAGCTCGTCCACCGGCAGCCGCGCCGCCTGCTGCAGCGACAGATGCCCGGAACCGAAATCGTCCAGCGCGATGCGCGCGCCGCGCGCCTGCGCGGCCTGCAGCACGCGCTGCGCCCGCGGCAAATCCGCGATCAGCGCCGCCTCGGTGACCTCGAGCACGATGCCGCGCGCACTGGCGCCGAGCAGTTGCTCGAGGTCGTCGCTGAAACCCGGATGCAGCAGGTGGCCGCTGCCGATGTTCAGCGCCATGCCCAGCGGGCGCCCGCGATCCGCCAGCGCATCGCGCAACCGGCGCGCCACGGCCAGCGCCTGCCGTCCCAGCGCGCGCACCAGCGCGGGATCGCGCTCGACCTCGGCGATGAAGGCGGCGGCGGGGCGCACGTCGTCGCCATCCACCCAGCGCGCCAGCATCTCGAAGCCGAGCAGCCGTGCCGCGGCGAGATCGGCCACCGGCTGCATCCAGAAGCGGATGGCACCGCTCTCCAGCGCCAGTGGAAACGCGTGGCGCACCGCCAGCCGGCGTTCGGCGTGCGCGGCCACCTCGCCCTCGTAGACTCGAAAAGTCGCGCGGCCGGCGCTCTTGGCCGCGTACATCGCCTCGTCGGCGTGCATCAGCAGTTCGCTGAAATCACGGCCGCCGCGCGGCGCGACCGCCCAGCCGAGGCTGCCGGAAACACGCTCGAGTTCGGGATCGCCCTCGACCACCGCGGCCAGCAGGCGTACCGACAAGGTGTCGAGATCGTCCGCGCCCGCGGTGCGAACCACCAGCCCGAACTCGTCGCCGCCGAGCCGCGCGACCAGATCGCCGCCGCGCACGCTGCGCGCCAGCCGCCCGGCCACCGTGGTCAGCAGCACGTCGCCGGCGGCGTGACCGTAGGTGTCGTTCCAGACCTTGAAGCCGTCGAGATCGAGGATGCCCACCGCCAGGGTGGCGTCCTGCCCCGGCGACTGCGCCAGCTGTGCGCGCACGTGGCTTTCGAACGCCGCACGGTTGGGCAGGTCGGTCAGCGCGTCGCTGTAGCTCAGCCGCCGCAGCTCGACGTCGTCGGCGTGCTGCAGCAGCGCGACGCGCACGCCGGCGGCCAGCTGGTCGAACAGACGTCGCAGCGGTTCGTTGAAATAGTCGCTCTCGCGGGCGGCAACCGAGAACACCGCCACCGGACGCGCCGGATCGTCACCGAACAGCGGCCACGCGCCCACCGCCGCCACGCTGCGCGCGACCTCGTGGCGGGCCGCGACGTACTGCAGCGAGGCGTCATCGACCATCCGCGCCACCACCGGCGTGCCACCCAGAAACGCGCGCACTCCCGGCAGACTCGACAGCAGCCCGGCACCGGCATCCAGCGGCAGCAGCAGCGCGCGCATCATCGTGTCCATCGCGGCATCGCGCGCACCGACCGCGATCGCGCGCAGGCCCGCGCGGTCGCAGGGCACATGCACCCAGCTGGCGTAAGCGTCGGTATGCGACTGCAGGATGCTGACCAGGCTCTCGAACATCGACCGCGGCGCCGGACGCGCCAGCAAGGCCTGCTGCAGGTGTTCGACTGCCTCCTGGAAGCGGCGCAGGCGATCCAGCGCCACGTTTTCGCTGCGACGATCGAGAAAAGCCGCGAGGTCGTCGGCCAGGCGCGCCGCGAGCGCGGCGATGTCGTCGGGAAAGCGCTGCCCGCTGGCGCGGTACAGCGCCAGCACGCCGCGGCGGCCGTCCGCCAGCCGCAGGGGCGCCGCCACCAGGCCACCGATGCCGTGCATCCGGGCGCGGGAACGCCAGGCGGCGAAGCCGGCATCGCTTTCGGCGTCGGCCACCTGCGGCTGACCCAGGCGCACGCAGCTGCCGGCCGGGCCGCGCCCCTGCGCGCGCGCGCCATCGGCGCTGATCTCGATGCCTTCCAGATAAGCCGTCGCCACGCCCGCCATCGCCAACGGCTCGATCGCGAGACTGACCGGATCGACAAAGCCCAGCCACGCCAGCCGCAAGTCCAGCGCGTCCACCAGCAATTCGACCAGGTGGGCATAGACTGCCGGCAACGGCGCCTGCGGCGCCGATGTCGCGAACAGCCGGTTGGCTTCGGCGAGCGCCCGGTAAAACGATTCGCGGGCCGCCAGCCGCCGCGCTTCCGCGGCGGCATGGCCCTCGAGCATCCAGTGCAGGTCGAGCCGACAGCGCTTGGCCAGACCGCGACTGAGCTCGGCGGCATCCGCGGCCGACAGGCCCAGCCCGCGGACGCCTTCGTCGAGATCCTGCATGAACAGGGTATTGGTCAGCACCAGCCAGCGGTCGTCGATGCCCAGCTGCTGATGGCGCGCACCCAGCTGATCCAGAACCGTGCGCCGGGCGCAGTCATAGTCCTTGCCCAGCAGCGCGCGGTAGTGCTCGGCGAACTGCGCGGCCAGCAGCGCCGGATCGCGGCCCGCCAGCACCCGCGCCAGTTCGGGCTGCGCGGCGAGGGCAGCGACATGGGCGCCGCCGCAGGCCTCCGCGCGCGCCGCCAGCGTACCGGCATGGCGCCGCAGCGCCTGCGCCTCCGCGGGCGTCAGCGCGAGCAATGCGGGAACCGCAGGCTGGCCGACCAACTCGTCCATGCACACTCCCGGCGACGGCCGCGGCAGCGGCGGCGAACACGTTTCACCGAAGCGTAGCGCGTTCACGGCCCGGCCACGACCGCGCCGGCGACGCCGGATGCGGGCGGCGGCGCTCCCCGCGGCACCGGGTGCTGCGGCTACTCGTCCGCGCCGCGATGCATGTCGTGGGTGACGAAGGGCTGCTCGGCGGACGGAAGGTCCAGCCAGCGGGCGTGCTGCAGGGTACGCCGCACCGCCTGCATGCCGCTGTCCCAGTGCGCGCGCATGCTGGCGCGGCCGAACTGGTAGTCCTTGTCCTGGCCGTCGTAGGGCTTGTCGCGGTAGATCAGCTGGACGACGTTGTAGCGCACGTCGCGCGCCATGGCCTCGACCTCGCGGCACAGCACGTCGGTGGCGCGCAGCGCCGGCGGTATGCGTGTCAGCAGATCACGCAGGACCTGCCGCTGATCGTGCGCGCGCTGCAGCTGGTCGGTGACCGCGCGGGTGCGGCTGGAGTACTGGATGTCCTTCACCCGGCCCGGCACGTCCAGCAGGCTGTGCGGCAGCTCGCCCAGCGAACTCCACAAGTCCACCTGGAACACCAGCGTGTTCGCCTTGGGATGGCCACCCAGCACCTGCATCAATGGCGTGTTGGAGACCAGACCGCCGTCCCAGTAGTACTCGTCGCCGATGCGCACGGCGGCGAACCCCGGCGGCAGCGCGCCCGAGGCCATGAAGTGCTCGGGGCCGAGACGCTGCTCGGTGTTGTCGAAATACTCGAAGTTGCCGGTGCGCACGTTGACCGCGCCCACCGACACCCGCATCGCGCCGCTGTTGAGGAGGTCGAAATCCACCAGTTCCTCGAGCGTTGCGCGCAATGGCGCGGTGTCGTACATGCTGGCCTGGTCGGGGCCCTGTCCGGGCAGCGGGCGCGGCACGAAAAAGCCGCGCTGGCCCTCGGTCAGCGCGCGCAGGCTCTGCAGCGGTGCCACCCAGCGCAAGGCTTCCGGCGGCAGCATGGATAGCCAGGGATCCTGCTCCCACGGCGTCGCCGGCAGCAGCGGCGGTCGCGTCACCCGATCCCAGAATTCGCGCAGTCGCGCGGCGCGCTGCTGCGGCGGATTGCCGGCGATCAGCGCGCAGTGAATGGCGCCGATCGAAATGCCGGCCACCCAGGTCGGCTGGATGCCGGCCTCGGCCAGGCCCTGCACCACGCCGGCCTGATAAGCCCCCAGCGCACCGCCGCCCTGCAGTACCAGCGCGACTTCGCCGTAGGCAGCCAGCCGCTGCGACAGGTGGTCCGCGGCGCTCGCCGGCTCGGCCACCGCGGGCGCGGCAGCCCGCGGCTTACGGACCGGAGCACGCTTCGCCGCAGCGTTCGAACGCACCTCGGCGCCTGTGGCGGCCTTGCCCGGCGTCCGTTTGCCGACGTCGGCGGCTTTCCGCGGCGGCGCCGGACGCGCTGCCGATTTGCGGCCGGCCGGCCGGCGCGGTGCGCGCGCGCTCATTGCATGAACCAGCCGTGGCTGACCACGATCGACTGTCCGGTCAGCGCGGCGCTGGGGAACGCGGCCAGAAACAGCGCCACGTCGGCGACGTCGTCGACGGTGGTGAACTCGCCATCGACGGTGTCCTTGAGCATCACGTTCTTGATCACGTCGGCCGCGCTGATGCCGAGCTCCTTCGCCTGCTCGGGTATCTGCTTGTCGACCAGCGGCGTGCGCACGAAGCCGGGGCAGATCACGTGCGCGCGCACGTTGTGCGCAGCGCCTTCCTTGGCCAGCACCTTGGCCAGGCCGAGCAGGCCGTGCTTGGCGGCGACGTAGGCGCTCTTGAGCTTGGAGGCCTCGTGCGAATGCACCGAGCCCATGTAGATCACCACGCCGCCGCGATCGCCGGCGTACATGCTCCGGAGCGCCGCCTTGGTGGTGAGGAAGGCGCCGTCGAGATGGATCGCCAGCATCTTCTTCCAGTCGGCGAAGGCGTAGTTCTCGATCGGGTTGACGATCTGGATGCCGGCGTTGGACACCAGGATGTCGATCGGGCCCAGCGCCTTGACCGCACGCTCGAAGCCGGCATTGACCGCGGCCTCGTCGGTGACGTTCATCGCGATGCCGATGGCCTTGCCGCCGGCGTCGGCGATCGCCTTCGCGGTGGCGTCGGCGCCGTCCTGGTTGAGGTCGGCGATCACTACCGCCGCGCCGGCGCGGGCGAACACCTCGGCCATGTTCTTGCCGATGCCACTGGCGGCGCCGGTGATCAGCGCGGTCTTGCCCTTGAGACTGAGGGTCATGTTCATGGAGTGTTCCTTGTGCAGAAGATGGTGGACGCGCACGCCTGCGAGGATCGCTCGCCGACGGTTCAGCGCTTGAGGTAGTCGTGCACCACGCGGCCCAGGCCGAGGGTGAGGTCGGTGATGATGTGCGCGCCGGAGATCACTTCCAGCACCGGCAGTGCCGCCACCGGGGCCAGCGCGTGCGCGTGCAGCTCCAGCGCCGCCGGACCTTCCCAGGCACCCTTGACCACGAGATCGTCGAGGCCGTACTCGACCAGTTCGCAGATGCGCGGCGAGCAGTCGACATCGGGGATGATCTTCAGCAGGTAATTGGGCTGCTGCAGACCGGCCAGTACCTTCTTCGCGTCCAGCACGCGGTGCTTGTAACCCATGCTGCCGGTGGCGATGCGCACCGGGCCGTAGTCGAGCGTGCCGAGCAGGGTGTCGGCCTCGACGCGCAGATGCGGCCGGGCCAGTTTCTTCGGAAAGCCCCAGATCTCGCGGCCGCCGGCGATCGGCGACTCGTCGTCGAGGTACATCGCGATCTGGTAGGTGCCGGGCTTGCCCTTCCAGGTGACGGGAATCACCTGGCCGGATTCGGTGTAGTCGCCGAAGCCGGTCGAATCCGGCATGCGGATGAACTCGAACTTGACCAGATCGCCGGCCGGCAGCAGGGGCTCGGGCACCATCGCGCGCAGCGCGGCCGGATCGGTGCGGTAGGTGACGACGAAGAACTCGCGATTGACGAAGCGATACGGTCCGCGCGGATAGGACGGGCTGGTCAGCGGCATCGCGAAGGCGCGCTGTTTCACCTCGGTGGTCTTCATCCGGTGCTCCTTCAGGGGGGTCACCGGATCAGAGTGTGCTGCGCTGCACAAAGTTCCCGCGGCGGCCCCCGCGCGCGGCGCCGGTTCATGCCCGGTGCACGCAGGCGCGCACCGGTCGTGCCCGGTTCACATCAGGTTGCGGCCGTGGAACAGCTCCTCGATCTCGCGCTTGAGCAGCGCCTCGATGCGCTGGCGCTCCTTGAACGAGAGGTCGGACGCGTTGGCCTCGAACAGGTAGGTGTCGAGGTCGAAGTTCTTGATGTGCATCTTGGTGTGGAAGATGTTCTCCTGATACACGTTGACGTCGAACATCTCGTACTTCTGGCGGATGTGCCGCGCCAGATAGTCCTGGATCGAGTTGATGCGGTGATCCATGAAGTGCTTGCGGCCGCGCACGTCGCGGGTGAAGCCGCGCACGCGATAGTCCGCGATGACGATGTCCGACTCGAAACTGTCGATCAGGAAGTTCAGGGCCTTCAGCGGCGAGATCACGCCGCAGGTGGCGACGTCGATGTCGGCGCGGAAGGTGGCGATGCCGTTGTGCGGATGCGTCTCCGGATAGGTATGGACGGTGATGTGGCTCTTGTCCAGGTGCGCGACCACGGCGTCCGACACCACGTCCTTGCCCAGCTTGTCCACCTCCGGCTGCTCGGAGATCAGGATCGTCACCGACGCGCCCTGCGGGTCGTAATCCTGGCGCGCGATGTTGAGGATGTTGGCGCCGACGATCTCGGCCACGTCGGTGAGGATCTGGGTCAGGCGGTCGGCGTCGTACGCCTCGTCGATGTACTCGATGTAGCGCCGGCGCTGGTCCTCGGAGACCGCGTAGCAGATGTCGTAGATATTGAAGCTCAGGGCCTTGGTGAGGTTGTTGAACCCCTGCAGCCTGAGGCGGGGAAGCGGTTTGACCACGGCGACGCCCTCGATGCGGCGGCAAGCGCAGGCGCCGTGCTCGACGCCAATCCCGCGGAAGACAGTCTCCGCGACCCCGTCCGGCGGCGCACCGCCCGGACAAGCAGCGCATTATGCTTGTCAAGGACTCCGTTGAAAACCTGCCCGGTCACACCCCGGGCCTGCCACAATCGTTCACCATCCACCAGGGACACCGTCATGGCGCCGAGCGCAGCGGAAGGACGCATGAACGTGCAACTGAAATACCTGTTGCAGCAGGCCTTCGAGCGCAGCCTGGCACCGACCGCCCTGGCACCCGATCCGCTGTCGATGGAACGCTTCCTGGCGCAGTGCCACCGTCGGCGCTATCCGACCAAGGCGCCGATCATCCGCCCCGGCGATCCGCCGACCACGCTCTACTACGTGATCGAGGGCTCGGTGACGGTGTGCACCGAGGATGAGCAAGGCCGCGAGCTGATCCTCGCCTACATCAACCGCGGCGAATACATCGGCGAAATGGGCCTGTTCGTGGAGCCGGCGCAGCGCGAGGTGATCGTGCGCACGCGCACGCCCTGCGAGCTGGCCGAGATCAGCTACGAGCGGCTGTTCCAGCTGTTCGCCGGGCCGCTGCACGACGAGTGTCCGAAGATCCTGTTCGCGATCGGCACCCAGCTGACCTACCGCCTGCTGCGCACCTCGCGCCAGGCCAGCCGCATGGC
>JAJYTG010000074.1 GCA_021793195.1 Pseudomonadota bacterium | reverse complement strand
GCGGTTCTTCAGCGTCGCCGCCGAGCCGCAGCGCAAACGCGCGCCCGGACGCGAGGACTGAGAGCCGCGGCCGCCTTCGGCGGGGTGCGCTCAGCCGGTTCGCGCACCGGCCCGATCCGGCACTCCGTCAAGGACGGCCACCAGCGCCGCCGCGAGCTGCGCGCCGGTCACCGGCTTGCGCAGGAAGCCATCCATGCCGGCAGCCGCCGCCCGCGTCGCCTCGTCACCGCCGGAACGCGCGGTGATCGCGATCATCGGCAAGCGCCGTGCACTTCCCGCCTCGCGGGCACGCACCATGCGCGCCAGCTCGAAGCCGTCCACGCCGGGCAGATCCAGATCGAGCAGCAGCGCATCGCAGGGCCCCTGCGCGAGTACGGCCAGCGCGGCCAGACCATGGGCGGCGTGGGTGACACGGTGCTGCTGCGCCTCGAGCAGCCCGCGCAGCACCTCGGCCACGGTCGGATCGTCCTCGACCAGCAGCAGACGCAACGATGGCGCAGCGCTGACTGCGGCGGGCACCAGCGGCGTTGACGCCGCATCGGCCGCCACCGCGGGCAGGGTCAGGGTCACGCTGAAGCGGCTGCCGCGTCCGGGCTCGGACTCGAGCTCGATGCGGCCGTCCATCAGCTGGATCAGCTCGCGGCAGATCGCCAGCCCCAGGCCGCTGCCGCTCTGCCGCTGCGGGCCGTCGCCCTGCTCGAAACGCTGGAACAACCGGCCGCCGCCGGCGGCCGCAATCCCCGGCCCGCTGTCGCTGACGACGAAGACCAGCGCTTCGCCGGCGCGGCGCAGCTGCAGCCGCACCGTGCCGCGTTCGGTGAACTTGAGCGCATTGTTGACGAGGTTGAGCAGCACCTGCCGAAGCCGCGAGCCATCGCCCAGCACGCGCGACGGCAGGTCGTCCGCGATTTCCAGTTCGAACGCCAGTCCCTTGCTCGCCGCCAGCGGCTGCTCCAGCGCCGCCACCTCGTGCAGCAGCGCGGCAGGATCGAACGGCGCCCGCACCAGTTCGAAGCGGCCGGCCTCGATGCGGGCCAGATCCAGCGCCTCGTTGACCAGCTTGAGCAGCAGGCTGCCGGAGTGCTGGATGGCCTCGGCCTGGCCGCGCTGACGCGGGTCGAGCGGACTGTGCAGCAGCAGTTCGGTCATGCCCAGTACGCCGGTCATCGGCGTGCGGATCTCGTGGCCGAGGGTGGCCAGAAAGCGCGTCTTTGCCGCGCTGGCGTTCTCGGCAAGACAGCGCTGCTGTTCGGCCAGATGCATGCGATGGCGCTGCTCCAGGCGCCGCCGCCAGGCGCTGATCAGCGCCCACGCCAGCAGTCCGCCGGCCAGCACGTAAAGCCCCCAGGCCTGCGGCGTCGCCCACGGTGGCGCATCGACGCGGATCGCCCGCGGCACCAGCGCACCCCACGGCCCGCCCGGCGCCGCCGCCGCGGCCTCGAGCCGGTAGTCGCCCGGCGGCAGACCGGCCAGATCGCGGCGGCCATCGGCATCGAGCTCGATCCAGCCGGGATCGAAGCCGGCCAGACGCATGCGGTAACGCGTGTTCGCCGGGTCCACGTAGGACAGGGCGCGCAGTTGCAGCGTCAGGCCATGCTCACGCCATCCGAGCGCCAGAGCCCCGTCGCGCAGGCTTACCGGCAGCGCACGGCCGTCACGCAGCGTGTCCGCGCGCTCGATCACCGGCCACGGCGCCGGCAACGGCGGCAGCGACTGCTGCGGGTGAAAGCCGAGCACGCCGCCGAGGGTGCCGCCGTAAACCACGCCCGCACCCCGCGGCACCAGCGCAGCGGCGGCGAACTCGGAGCCGGGCAGACCGTCGCGGGTGTCGAACCGCTGCAACGTGTGCGTGCCCGGATCGTAGCGCAGCAGGCCGCGCACGCTCGCCGCCCACACCCGCCCGCGTGCATCGACGTGCAGCGCTTCGATCCCGACCGTCGGCCAGCCGCTGCCACTGCCGACCTGCGCGGTCACCCGCGCCGCGCCGCGGGTGTCGATCGCGACATGCAACAGGCGATCGGCATAGGCCAGCCAGAAACCGTGCGCGGCGGGTGCAAACGCGTTGATGCGACCGCGCGGTACACCGGGCACGAAACCGAAGCGGTCGCCGTCGAGGCGTTCGAAGCCGGCGCTGCTGGCGCGCCAGAGCACACCGCCGACGACAGCGAGCTGGCGCGTCTCGCGACCGGCGGCGGTATTCAGCGCCGGTGCCAGCGCGGTCATCGCCCGGGTGTCGGGGGCAAACCGCCAGACACCGTCGCCCGGCGTGGCAGCAGCCATGCCGCCATCCGCAAGCGGGACAAGGTGACGCACGCCCGCGGTCAGCGCGTCGCCGCCGAGATCGCGCGTCCGGCCGCCGGCCCACAGTCGCAGGCCGGACTGCGTGCCGATCCACAGCCGGCCGCGCGCGTCCTCCGCCAGTGCCACCACCGAGCGCGTGCCAAGGCCGATCGCCGTGCCGAGATGACGCACCGCCCCGGTGGCCGGATCCAGGTGCTCGACGATGCCGGTCGGACCGCCCACCCACAGACCGCCGTCGGCGGCCGGCGCCAGCGCCAGCACGCGGCTCGTGGCAAGACTGCCGGCGTCTTCCGGTACATGCCGGAAGACGGTGAATGCGCGCCATCGCGGCGTCAGATAGGCGATGCCGCCGTCGCGCAGCGCGAACCACAGGCCGCCCTCGCGGTCGCGACTGACCGCCATCACCAGCGCGCCCGGCAGGCCGGTCGCCAGCGACGGCTGCGGCGCGAAGCGCGTCCAGCGTCCGCCCGCGTCGCGATAGTCGACGCCACCCTGTACCGCCGCCCACAGGCTGCCGTCGGGCTCGCGCAGACTGGCGAAGGTCTGCCCGGGCCGCGCGCCGGCGCCGCGCATCGGCGTGGCGACGAGGTCGGCAGCGATCTGATACAGACCGGCGCTGGTCGCCGCGCGACGCTGCACGCCATCGCCATCCACGTGCCACACCCGCGGCGGCCGCTCGAGACCGGCAAAGCGCACGTGATGGAAGCGCCCGTCCGGGGTGCGCAGATCGAGCCCCGCCGCGGTACCGACCCACAGGTCGCCGTCGGCTTCGGCATGCAGCGACAGCACGATGTCGGACGCCAGGCTGGACGGATTCCGCGCATCGTGGCTGTAATGATCGAAGCCGCGGCGATCGCTGCGCAGACGCTCGAGTCCGCCGGCGTAGGTGCCGGCCCAGATCGCGCCATCCGCGGTCTGCGCCAGCGCCCAGACATCATTCGCGCTGAGACTGTCGCGGCGGGCATCGTCGTGCAGCCAGTGACGGAAGCCGCCGCGCGCCGGATCGTAGAGGTTCAGGCCATTGTCGCCACCGCCGACCCAGAGCTGGCCGTCCCGATCCACCAGCACGGCCGCCGCGTCATTGGATGCCAGCGAGGCAGGATCGCGCGGGTCGTGGCGGTACACCTCGAAATGCGCACCGTCGAAGCGCGCCAGGCCATCCGCGGTGCCGATCCACAGATAGCCCTGGCGGTCCTGCACCACGGCATAGGCCGCGCTGGAGGGCAGTCCGTCGGCGACGCCGTAGCGGCGGAACTGTGGCGTCGGCAGTGGCGCCACGCTGGCCGGCTCATCCGGCGACACGGCAGGCCCGGCGGCCCACGGCATGGCGATCGCGGTGCAGCCCACGGCCGCGATCAGGCCGATACGCAGCAACTGGCGCATGACGTTTTCCCCTGCTCCCCGTGGCGATCATGCCAAATCCGCGCGCGCCGGGCAGCCGGCACGAAACGGAAACGCTGCATTCACGTGCTGTTGCGGGGTGCGCCGCGCAGCATCGGCCATAATCCCCGGCGAGACCTGCCCGCATGCGACCCCACGCCGCCCTCGTCTGTCTGGCCCTGCTCGCGCTCGCCCCGCGAGCGCACGCTGCTGGCGCCACCTATCGCTTCGATCCGGTGCACAGCCAGATCACCTTCTTCGTCGACCACGACGGCTACTCCGACGTCTCCGGCCGGCTGCACATCGTGCGCGGCTGGTTCCGCTTCGATCCTGCGGACTGGGGCACGGCCAAGGTGGTGGCGGACATCGACCTCGGCGGCGTCGACATGGGCGACAAGGACTGGGACCGCGTCGTCGCCGGCAGCGATTTTCTCGACGCGAAAGCGCAGCCCTGCGCCCACTTCGTCAGCGGCGAGGTCGAAAAGACCGGCGCCGATACCGGTATTCTGTTCGGGCAACTGACGCTGCGCGGGCACACGGTCGGCATCGCGTTTCCGTTCCGCTTCAACCGCCGCGCCTTCACCATCTACGGCCTGCACACGGTGGCCGGCTTCACCGGGCTGGCCACGCTGGACCGCAAGGACTTCGGCATGAATGCCTATGCCAGCGTGGTCGGCGTCAAGGTCAAGGTGCTGCTGGAAATCGAGGGCATCGAGGATAGTGGCGCCGAGCAGGCCTACGTTCGCCAGATCACCAGGGAAACCGCGCATGCAAATCAAAAGTGACGACACCCGCTGGGGCGTGCCGGCGCAGTTCTTCCACTGGACCGTGCTGCTGCTGATCATCGCGCTGGGCGCGCTCGGCCTGTACATGACCGGCCTGCCGCTGTCGCTGTGGAAAGAGCAGGTCTACCTGCTGCACAAATCGCTGGGCATCACCCTGCTGGGGCTGGTCGCGCTGCGACTGCTGTGGCGGCTGGTCGATCCGCATCCGGCGCCGCCCGATGGCCTGCCGCGCTGGCAGCACCGGGTGGCGCAAGCGACGCACGCCGCACTCTATCTGCTGCTGCTGGCGATCCCGGTCTCGGGCTGGGTGTTCAACTCGGCCTCCGGTTTCCCGTTGCGCTGGTTCGGCCTGCTGCCGCTGCCGGCGCTGGCGGCGGCATCGAAGCCGCTGGCCGCGACTGCCAGGGAAATCCACGAGACGCTGTTCTGGGTGCTGGTCGCGCTGGTCGCGGTGCATGCCGCCGCCGCGCTGCTGCACCACTACCACCATCGCAACCACGTGCTGCGGCGCATGCTGCCGTGGGGCCATCGCCGCCGTGATCCCGGAGCCGCGCCATGAAAACCCTCACCCCGTTCGTCGCGCTGACACTGTCGGCCCTGTTCGCCGCCGCCGCGCACGCCGCCGCCTGGCGTGTGCTGCCGGGCAGCACGCTGGGCTTCGCCGGCAGCTTCCAGGGCGCAGGCTTCAGCGGCCAGTTCAAGCGCTATACCGCGACGATCGCCTGGGATCCTGCGCAACCCGCCGCCTGCCATTTCGATGTCCGCGTCGATCTCGCCAGCGCCGATACCGGCAACAGCCAGCGTGACGAGCTGCTGCCCGGCGCGGATTTCTTCGACGTGGCGAAATTCCCGCAGGCGCACTTCGTCGCCAGCGGCTGCAAAGCGGTGGCGGGCGGTGCGCTGACCACCACCGGCACGCTCAGCCTGCGCGGCATCAGCCGGCCGGTCGCGTTGACCCTGCATTTCGCGCCGCAGGGCAAGAACGTGGTGCTCACCGTCAACGCCAGCCTCGACCGTCTGGCCTTCGGCGTCGGCGGCGGCCAATGGTCCGATCCCTCGACGATCGGCCGCGCGGTGACGGTCAACGCGCGCCTGCTGCTGGCGCCGCAATGACCACTGCGGGCCCGCCCGCGCCGCGCAGCGCGCGCACCAGCCCGGCAAGGTAGTCGAGATACATGCGCGGGTAGTCGCGGTCGTTTTCCTCGTCGCGAAGAAACGGGTTCATCAGCGTGTGGCGCAGGATCAGCAGGCGATCGTCGGCGCCGGCCTGCGCCTGCGGCGTGGCCGTCAGCGTGCGCGGATCGAGATCCAGCGCGGCGAGGATGCGCATGGTGTCGTGCGCGCCCAGCGTCGCCGGCCGCAGCGCGGTGATCGAGCCGAAGAACGCCTTCGTCTGCAACGGCTGTTGCGGATCGACGCGCAGCCGTTCGTGCAACTGCGCGACGAAGGCATTGCATACCGCGACCGCGCGATTGCCGCGCGGATTGAGCGCCAGGCACACCAGGTTGCTGTCGGGCTCGAACGGCACCGTCACCGTGACGCAATCGGCCACCGCGGCGGCGAAGCGTTCGATGTCGGCGCGAAAGCGCTCGGCCGCCAGCACCGTCTCGCGCGGAATGCGGCCGAAGTGCTCGCGATCGAGCGGCAGCACGCGATGGGTGACATAGGCGGCCGCGGCCGCGGCACCGGACTTCGAGCCTTCCAGCGTGTAGCGGCCCAGGGCGCGGAAGGTGGCGCGGTAATCGCTGGCGCCACCGCGGTCGAAGACATAGTCGGCGTCCTCGGCCAGCAGCGCCATGCGGCGATGGTCGCGGCAGATGAAGGCACCGGCGCCGTAGGGCAGATAGCCGAGCTTGTGCGGATCGACGGTGACGCTGTCGGTCGCGGCCAGCGCCGCGAAGGCGGCGTGCACGCCGGCGCCGGGGAACCGCGCGAAGCCCTCGCGCACGCGCTCCGGCGACAGCAGGCTGCCGTCCTCGGCGCGAAACAGCGTGGCCAGATAACCACCCCAGGCCGCGTCCACATGCACGTCGAAGCCGAGCCCGGCCGCAGCAGAGCGTTCGCGCGCGGCGACCATGCGGTCGAGCGGATCGATGGTGCCGAACTCGGTGGTGCCGAGCACGCCGACCACCATCAGCACCGGCTGGCGCTGCCGCTGCGCCTGGTCGAGCAATGTGTCCAGCGCGTCGGCATCCATGCGCATGGCGCGCTCCGGCACCGTTCTCAGCTGAGCGCTGCCGAGGCCGAGCAGCTTGACCGCCTTGGGCCACGAATAATGCGCGGTCACCGGCGTGATCACCCACGGCGCGTCCAGCTGCGGGTGGCGGCGGAAAAACTCGGCGATGCCCAGGCTCTCGACGCGCTGCTGCGCCAAAGCGGCGGCCAGGCGTGCGCGTTCGGCCGCGGGCACTGTGGCCAGACGCGCGACCCATGCTTCGAGCAGGGCGATCGCCGTCACTGCCGGCAGATTGCCCAGCTGCCAGTCGTCGCAGGCGGTCACGCCCGCAGGCAGCGCGGCCGTGACGAGATCCTCGCCACAGGCGCGCAGCGCCGCGGCCAGCGCCGGCGGCCAGCACTTCTGTATCAGCGCCAGCCGCAGCGCCTGGATGTTGGCGCTGGTGCCGCCCGAGGTCAGGCAGCCGAAGGCGCAGTCGGGGCGCGTCTCGTCGTCGGGGTAGCCCAGCATGCGCGCCAGCTGCAGACCGACGCTGATCTCCATGTCCAGCGTCACCGGCGCGGCGTCGCCGACGACGTTGTTGGGGTTGTAGGGCAGCGTGACCATCTGCGCCAGCAGGCCCGGCAGCAGCAGGTCCGAGGCCATGTGGCCGATGTAGCGCGGGCTGTGGAACGGCACCGAGCGCTTCAGCGCCGCGGTCAGCGCGTGCAGTTCGCGGCGCATGCGCGCGGTGAACGCCTGGTAGTCGGCGCGCTGCGCGGCGTGGGTCGGGATCGCCGGCGGATCCTCGGGATGGAAATTGCGTCGCCAGAACACGTGGTCGCGCAGCAGCTCGACCAGCACGCGCTCGAACAGCTCGTCGTTTTCGCCGTAGGGGCCGAGAAAGCAGGGATAGAGCGCGGGATCGGTCATGCTCGCAGTCTTGCCCCGCGGCGGCAGGCGCGCCTTGACCGGGATCAGGTCATGCCGCCAGCCAGAAACCGCCGCACCGCGGCGGCGTCGAACGGCCAGGCCAGCTCGCGGTCGTCGCGCGCGTCGCGCAGCACCGGCACGCGCGCGCCGTAACGCGCCTCCAGCACGGGGTCGTCGTCGATCCACACGCTGGCGAACTCCGGTGTCCGGGCCGCGGCCAGCACCGCCAGCGCGAGGTCGCAGAGGTGGCAATGGTCGCGCTGGTAGAGCTGCAGCTGCATGCGCAGGCGTAGGGTGCGGTCGTGGGGACGGCATAGAATACGCAGCCTTCACTTTCTTCGCGACGCCGCGCAGGATCCGCCATGGCCGTCAGCACCTTTGACCTGTTCAAGATCGGCATCGGGCCGTCGTCCTCGCACACCGTGGGCCCGATGCGCGCCGCGGCGCGCTTCGTCAGCCGCTGGCTGGACGAGAAAGGCGTGCTGGGCGAGGTCGCGCGCGTGCAGTGCGAGCTGTTCGGCTCGCTGGCGCTGACCGGTCGCGGCCACGGCAGCGACAAGGCGGTGCTGCTCGGCTTCGAGGGTGTGTGGCCCGACCGGGTCGATCCCGACGCCATCCCGGCGACGCTCGAACGCATCCGCGGCGAGAAGCGCATCCGCCTGCTGGGGCGGCATCCGATCGCCTTCGACGAGGCAAAGGATCTGCTGTTCAACAAGCGCCAGAAGCTGCCGCATCACTCCAACGGCATGCGCTTTTCCGCCTGGAACGCCGCCGGCGGGCTGCTGGCGACGCGCGACTACTA
>JAJYTG010000073.1 GCA_021793195.1 Pseudomonadota bacterium | reverse complement strand
AACCCCCTCTGACGCCGAAATCGTCAGCCATCGGCTGATGCTGCGCGCGGGCATGATCCGCAAACTGGCATCCGGCATCTTCACCTGGACGCCGCTGGGCCTGCGCGTGTTGCGCAAGGTCGAGGCGGTGGTGCGCGAGGAGATGCAACGCGCCGGCGCGATCGAGCTGCTGATGCCCTCGGTGCAGCCGCGTGAGCTGTGGGACGAAACCGGACGCTGGCAGAAATTCGGCGGCCAGCTGCTCAAGATCAAGGACCGCAAGGAGCAGGAATACTGCTACGGCCCGACGCACGAGGAAGTGATCACCGACTTCGCCCGCCACGAGCTGAAAAGCTACCGCCAGTTGCCGGTCACGTTCTTTCAGATCCAGACCAAGTTTCGCGACGAGATCCGCCCGCGCTTCGGCGTGATGCGGGCACGCGAATTCCTGATGAAGGACGCCTATTCGTTTCATCTGACCGCCGACGGTCTGGCGCGCGAATACCGGAACATGTTCGACGCCTATACGCGTGTGTTCAGCCGGCTGGGCCTGCGTTTTCGCGCGGTACAGGCCGATACCGGCGCCATCGGCGGCAACGCCAGCCACGAGTTCCATGTGCTGGCCGACTCCGGCGAGGACGCGATCGCGTTTTCGGACGGGTCGGATTTTGCCGCCAATGTCGAACTGGCCGAAGCGCTCGCCCCCGCCGCGCCGCGGCCCGCGCCCGCCGCCGCGCTGGCGCGGGTCGCCACGCCGACGCAGAAAACCATCGACGAGGTGGCCGGTCTGCTCGGTGTCGCGCCCGCGCAGTGCGTCAAGACCCTGCTGGTGCGCGGCCGCGACGGCCTGGTCGCGCTGTGCGTGCGCGGCGATCACGAGATCAACGAAATCAAGGCGGCCAAGCTGGCCGAACTGCCGGGCGAATCGGTGCTGGCCAGCGAGGCCGAGATCGCTGCCGCCACCGGTTCGCGACCCGGCTTCCTGGGCCCGGTCGGGCTGGCTGCGGGCATTCCGGTGATCGTCGACCGCAGCGCGGCGGCGCTGGCCGATTTCGTCTGCGGCGGCAATGCCGAAGGCACTCATTGCACCGGCGCCAACTGGGAGCGCGACGCGCGCATCACGCGCATCGCCGATCTGCGCAAGGTCGTCGCCGGCGACCCGTCGCCCGACGGTCGCGGCACGTTGTCCATCGCCCGCGGCATCGAGGTCGGCCACGTGTTCCAGCTCGGCCGCGGTTACGCGCAGGCGATGGGCGCGGTGGTGCTCGACGAGACCGGCCAGGCGCAGGTGATGATGATGGGCTGCTACGGCATCGGCGTCAGCCGCATCGTCGCCGCGGCCATCGAGCAGAACCACGACGCGGCCGGCATCCTCTGGCCGCCGGCGATGGCGCCGTGGCAGGTTGCCGTCTGTCCGATCAATCCCAAGGCCGACCCCGCCGTCACCGCCGCGGCGGAGTCGCTCTACGCCGAATTCAACGCCCTCGGCATCGAGACCGTATTCGATGATCGCGGCCTGCGCCCCGGGCCGATGTTTGCGGATATCGAGCTGATCGGCATTCCGCATCGCGTGGTGGTCAGCGAACGCGGGCTGGCTGCCGGCAGCTTCGAATACCGTGCACGCGGCGACAGCGAAAACCGCGCGCTGAACCGCCAGGATCTGGTTGCGCTGATCGCCGCCGGCAATAACATGTCAATTCAGGGTTAAACCCGTCGCCATTGCCAGCCGAAAGCGCGTGACTTCTGGCGGTATCAGGCAATGGGGGATTTTCTTTTGACCATTGCCGGGGCAGAATGGTGCCACGGCTGCCACAGCAACCCTTGCGCTGCCGGTGTTTATTCCACTGCCCATGACCCCCACTGGAGCATACCCATGGCTATCGACTTGAAGACCCTCAACCACAATCAGTTGCTCGACCTGATCGAAAAGGCCAAGAATCGCCAGGGCGAACTGGCCAAGGAGAAAATCTCCGACTTGCGCGCGCGCGTCGAGCAGATGGTGAAAAAGGAAGGTTTCAGCATGGACGACGTGTTTCCCGCCCGCGGCGGCCGTCGTGGCCGCAAGCTGGGCAGCGTCGCCCCCAAGTATCGCAACCCGGGCAATCCGGGTCTGACCTGGTCCGGCCGCGGCAAGCGCCCGCGCTGGTTCGTCGAGGCACTGGCGGCCGGCAAGAAGGAAAAGGATCTTCTGATCAAGTAATTCACGCGGCAACGCGTTTCGCAAACGCCGGCACATTGCCGGCGTTTGCATTCAGGGCCGCGCTCGATCGCGCCATATCAGGCTGGCAAAGCGGCCACCGGCGACAGGGTCGCGCCGATGGGAATAAAAGCGCGGATCGCTGCGGGTATCAAAATCGCCGCCGTAGATCCGCGCCACTCCGGCCGCGAGCAGCCGGCGCCGCGCCAATGCCGCCAGATCGCAGGTCCAGTGACCGGGCCGCGTGGGCGTGAACGCCCCGGCCGCGCCGGCATCCGTGTCGACGAATGCTCCGCGCACCTCGACACCCACTTCGTAGGAAGCCGCGCCGATGCATGGCCCCAGCCACGCCAGCAGCCGCGCCGGCGGCGTGCGCAGGGCGGCGATCGTCGCTTCCAGAACGCCGACCGCCAGTCCGCGCCAGCCGGCGTGAGCGGCGGCGATTTCACTGCCGTCGGCGGCGACCACCAGCACCGGCAGGCAATCGGCGGTCAGCACGGCCAGCACGCGCCCCGGCGCGCGCGCGATTGCGGCATCGGCACGGGGTTCGACGCCGGTCTCGATCGCGTCGGCGTCGATCACGTCACGGCCGTGGACCTGAAGCAGCCAGAGCGGCTCGCATGGCAACGCCAGGGCGGCGCGCAGCAGCGCGCGATTGGCGTGTACCGTTGCCGCGGGCTCGCCGTTGCGCAGACCGAGATTGCACCGGGCATGGGGACCCTGCGAAATGCCCGGCGTGGCGCGCGTGGTCACCGCGCAGCGGATGCCCGGCGGCGTCGGCCACTCGGGCTGCAGCAGACCCTGCGGGTCAAGTCCGCCCGACATCGGTCGTCGCGTCGGCGCGCAGGGTCGCCAGCAGTGCGAGAAAATCCGCGGCCGGCGCGGCCTCGAACCGCAGCAGCTCGCCACCGAACGGATGGGCAAACGCCAGCCGTTCGGCATGCAGGGCCTGGCGGCCGAAATCGCGCAATGCCGCGATCAGCGCCGGACTGGCGCCACGCGGCAGCTTCAGGCCGCCGCCATACAGCGGATCCCCCACCAGCGGGTGGCCCAGATGCGCCATGTGCACACGGATCTGATGGGTGCGGCCGGTCTCCAGATTGCACTGCAGCAGGGTATGGGCACGAAAGCGTTCGCGCACGCGGTAGTGCGTCAGCGCCGGCTTGCCGGCGCCGCCCTCGCGGACCGCCTGGCGCTGACGATCCTGCGGATGACGCCCGATCGCGGCGCGCACCTCGCCGCCGGCGATCAGCACGCCGCGCACGATCGCCGCGTACTGGCGGCTGATCTCGCGCGCGGCGATCATCGCCGTCAGCGCGGTATGCGCGCGCTGCGAGCGCGCCACCACCATCAGGCCCGTGGTGTCCTTGTCCAGCCGGTGCACGATGCCGGCGCGCGGCAGGGCGGCCAATCCGGGATCGAAATGCAGCAGTGCGTTCTGCAGCGTGCCGGCCGGATTGCCGGCGCCGGGATGCACCACCAGGCCGGCGGGCTTGACCAGCACCAGCAGATCGTCATCGATGTGGCGCAGATCCAGCGCGATCGGCTCCGGCGCCAGCGGCACGGCCTGCTCCTGCGGCACGTCGATGCTGATCTGCTCGCCGCCGCGCACGCGCAGACGTGGTTGGGCCGGCGCGCCGTCGACACGCACCACGCCCGCGCGCAGCCACGTCGTCAAGCGCGTGCGCGAGTAATCCGGGAACAGCTCGGCCAGGGCCTGATCGAGGCGCAGTCCGGCGGCCTGCAGCGGCAGGCAGGCATGGCGGCTGACCGTCATCGCAACCGCCCGGCGACGGCTGTCGCGCTTAACGCCGGGCACATGCGCCTTTCCGCTATGATGCCGGCTTTGCCAGCCGTGCGGTCCCGATCGATGCGCCTTTCCAAGCTGCTACCTCTCCTCGCAATGATGCTGCTGCTGCCGGCTTGCGCGCTGTTCGGCGGCAAGCACGACAACCCCGACCAGATGACGGTCGAACAACTCTACAGCCAGGCGCGGACAGCCCTGCATCGGTCCAATTATGGCGGCGCGGAAAAACTTTACGAGCGCCTGATCGCGCGCTTCCCGTTCGGGCCGTATACCGAGCAGTCGCAGCTGGAACTGGCCTATGCCCAGTACAAGGACGACAAGGCGGACGACGCCTACTCGACCATCAACCGCTTCATCAAGACCTACCCGGCCGCCAAGCACATCGACTATGCCTACTATCTGCGCGGCCTGATCAACTTCAACCGCAGCGGCGGCATGCTGGTGCAGCTGTTCGCCCAGGACCGCTCACGCCGCGACCAGGGCTACGCGGTGCAGTCGTTCGACGACTTCAGCCAGCTGCTGCAGCGCTACCCGAACAGCAAGTATGTGCCGGATGCGCGCCAGCGCATGATCTGGCTGCGCAATGGCCTGGCCCAGTTCGAGCTGAACATCGCCGAGTACTACCTGCGGCGCAAGGTCTATGTCGCGGCGCTGGATCGCGCGCAGTACATCATCGAGCATTATCAGCAGGCGCCGCAGACCGGCGATGCGCTGGCGGTGATGGTCAAGGCCTACCGGGCGCTGGGCGAGACCACCCTGGCCAATGACAGCCTCGGCGTGCTGAAGCTCAATTATCCCGACCATCCGTATCTCAAGAATCCCTCCGACTGGCCATCGCGTCCGGCCTGGTTCTGGAAACTGATCCCGTTCATGGGTGGCGGCTGAGCAGGACCCGGGACCCGGGACCCGGGTAATGGAATAAAGCCCAGCGGACAAAACGCATCAGGCTGACGCGTGGAGCAGTATCCAGCGCCTCAACGCCAGCCCGAAGTGATCGGATAGCGGCGCTCGCGACCGAAGGCGCGCCGGCTGACGCGCGGCCCCGGCGCCGACTGTCGGCGCTTGAATTCACTTGCCAGCACCAGCCGCACCACGTGACGCACGGTTTCGGCGTCGAAGCCGGCGGCGACGATCTCGGTCTGCGACTGCTCACCTTCGATAAAGCGCTCGAGAATCGCGTCCAGCGTGTCGTAGGGCGGCAACGAATCCTGATCGGTCTGGTCGGCGCGCAGCTCCGCCGAAGGCGCGCGCTCGATCACCGCGCCGGGAATCACCTCGCCCTGTACTCTTCCGGATCCCGGGTCCCGGGTCCCGGGTCCCGGGTCGTTGCGCCAGCGCGCCAGCGCATACACCGTGGTCTTGTAGACATCCTTGAGCGGCGCGTAGGCCCCGCACATGTCGCCGTAGAGCGTGGCGTAGCCGACCGCCATCTCGCTCTTGTTGCCGGTGCTCAGCAGCAGGTGTCCGAACTTGTTGCTGAGCGCCATCAGCATCACGCCACGGCAACGCGACTGCAGGTTTTCCTCGGTCACATCGGGCGCGCGGCCCGCGAACGCCGGCGCCAGTGCGTCACTGAAGGCGCCGCAGGCCGGCTCGATCGGCAGCTCCAGATAGTCGACGCCCAGACCGCGCGCCTGCGCCTGCGCCTCGCGCAGCGACAGCGCGGACGTGTGGCGCGAGGGCAGCATCACCGCGTGGACACCATCGGCACCGAGTGCATCGACCGCGATCGCCAGCGTCAGCGCCGAATCGATGCCGCCGGAAAGGCCGAGCAGCACGCTGCGGAAACCGTTCTTGCGCACGTAGTCGCGCACGCCGCGCACCAGTCCGGCATAAAGCGTGGCCGCGGTGCCGGCAGCGCCTGACGCCGGCCATCCGAGCGCGCTGAGGCGCCGCGTGTCCGTGTCGTAAGCGCAATCCAGCAGCGTCTCGACGAAGGCGGGCGCGCGCGCCGCAATGCTGCCGTCCGGTTGCACCAGCAGCGAGCCGCCGTCGAACAGCAGGTCATCCTGCCCCGCGACCAGATTGACGTAGGCGATGGCGATGCCGTTCTCGCGCGCGCGCTGTGCCAGCACCTGCTCGCGCGCCGACGCCTGCTGCACGTCATACGGCGAGGCATTGATCACCAGCAGCAGCTGGGCGCCGGCGCGGACCGCATGCGCGGCGGGCTCGGGTTGCCAGATGTCCTCGCAGATCAGCAGACCGATGCGCACGCCCTGGATCGGCACCACGCGCGTGCCGTGGCCGGGGCGGAAGTAGCGCTTCTCGTCGAACACGGTGTAATTGGGCAGGACCTGCTTGTGATAGGTGCAGGAAACGCGACCGCCATCGAGCAGGCTGAGCGCGTTGTAGACCTCGCCCAGCGCGTGCGGATGTCCGACCACCGCCGCGATCCCGGCGAGTCCGCCCGCCAGTGCGTCGAGCTCGTGGGCACAGGCTTCGAGAAAGCTCGGGCGCAGCAGCAGGTCCTCGGGCGGATAACCGCAGAGCGCGAGTTCCGGAAACGCGATCAGCGCCGCGCCCCAGCGCCCGCGCGCCTCGACGGCCAGCGCGCGCATGCGCGCCGCGTTGGCCGCCACGGCACCGACCGCGAAATCATATTGGGCGAGCGCGAAGCGCAGCACGGCCATCGGGCGTCTCCACAACGGGCAAGGCCGCGGGAATCCGCGGCCTGCGCACTTCAGGACCCCGCGCCGCGAGCGGAGCAGGATACCGCGCTCACTGGCGCATCCGCGCTGCCAGCGTCTTGCCGAGATCGGCCGGGGACCTGACCGTGATGACGCCGGCCTTTTCCAGCGCGGCGAACTTGGCCGCCGCCGTGCCCTTGCCGCCGGAGATGATCGCGCCGGCGTGGCCCATGCGCTTGCCGGCCGGAGCGGACGCACCGGCGATGAAGGCCACCACCGGCTTGGTCACCTGTTCGGCGATGAACTCGGCCGCCTCTTCCTCGGCACTGCCGCCGATCTCGCCGACCATGATGATGCCCGCGGTCTGCGGGTCGGCCTGGAAGAGTCTGAGGCAGTCGATGAAGTTCATGCCCTGGATCGGGTCGCCGCCGATGCCGATGCAGGTGGACTGGCCGAGTCCGGCCTCGGTGGTCTGGAACACGGCCTCGTAGGTCAGGGTGCCGGAGCGGCTGACGATGCCGACCGTGCCGGGCCGATGGATGTGGCCGGGCATGATGCCGATCTTGCATTCACCCGGCGTGATGATCCCCGGGCAGTTGGGCCCGATCAGCACGCTGTCGGGATAGGACTTGAGCGCGTTTTTGACGCGCAGCATGTCCAGCACCGGAATGCCCTCGGTGATCGTCACGATCACGCGGATGCCGGCGTCGGCGGCCTCGAGGATGGCGTCGGCCGCGAACGGCGGCGGCACGAAGATCATGCTGGCGTCGGCGCCGGTGGCGGCGACCGCGTCCTGCACGGTGTTGAACACCGGCAGACCGAGATGCTCGCTGCCGCCCTTGCCGGGCGTGATCCCGCCGACCAGCCGGGTGCCGTAGTCGAGCGCCTGCTGCGAGTGGAAGCTGCCCTGCTGGCCGGTGAAGCCCTGGCAGATCACCGTGGTGTTCTTGTTGACGAGCACGGACATCGGGAACTCCTTAGGCGATGGCGGCCACGGCCTTGCGGGCCGCATCGTTGAGATCGTCGGCGGGCGTGATCTTCAGACCCGACCGCGCCAGCAGCGCACGGCCCTGCTCGACGTTGGTTCCCTGCAGGCGCACCACCACGGGGATGGTCAGGCCGACCTCCTTGACCGCGCCGATGATGCCCTCGGCGATCAGGTCGCAGCGCACGATGCCGCCGAAGATGTTGACCAGGATCGCCTTGACCTTGTCGGAGCTGAGGATCAGCTTGAACGCCTCGGTCACGCGCTCCCTGGTGGCGCCGCCGCCGACGTCGAGAAAGTTGGCGGGTTCGGCGCCGGCCAGCTTGATCACGTCCATGGTCGCCATCGCCAGGCCCGCGCCGTTGACCATGCAGCCGATGCTGCCGTCCATGGTCACGTAGTTGAGGTTGTGCTCCTGCGCCACCGCCTCGGCGTGGTCCTCCTGCGACGCGTCGCGCATCGCGGCAAGCCGCGGATGACGGAACTCGGCGTTGTCGTCGGAGTTGACCTTGCCATCCAGCGCCAGCAAGTCGCCGGCGCTGTTGATCGCCAGCGGATTCAGTTCCACCAGCGCCAGGTCCTGATCCATGAACAGCCGGTACAGGCCGCTCATGATCCGGGTCAGCTGACCGACCTGCCTGGTGCTGAGGCCCATCGCGAAACCGAGCTTGCGGCACTGGTAAGGCTGCAGGCCCTGCACGTAATCGATGGCGACGGTGTGGATCTCGTCGGGGGTCTCTCTGGCCACCTGCTCGATGTCGACGCCGCCGCGCGCGGAGGCGATGAACGCCACCGCCTTGCTGCCGCGGTCGACCAGGATCGAGAGGTACAGCTCCCGGGCGATGTCGGTGGCCTCGGTCACCAGCACCAGGCCCACCGGCAGCGCGCGGCC
>JAJYTG010000072.1 GCA_021793195.1 Pseudomonadota bacterium | reverse complement strand
ATCACCTCGCTGCGCACCTCGATCGACCTGTTCGACGACCTGCTCGAGGACGCGGCCGCGCGTGCCGCGGCGCTGGCCGCGGACCTGCGCATGCGGCCGTGGCCGCAAGGCATCATCGAGCGCGGGCTGATCTACTCGGAAGCGATCGACTACCCGTTCGCCGGCGACACCACGGTCGCCAGCCGCTATGGCGATGGCACGGTGCGTGTGTGGTACGGCGCGCTCGAGGAACCCACCTCGCTTGCCGAAACCTGCTGGCACCAGCTCCGGCAGGTGTGTGCGCTCGATGGCGTTGCCGGCGCGGTGACGCGCTACCGCGCGATGTACCGCGTCCGCGCGCGCGGTCTCTTCCTCGAACTGCGCGGCAAGGAGGTCGAGCATCCCGAGCTGCTGGATGACGATTACGGGGCGACCCAGGCCGTGGCCAGGCATGCGTCCGGGCAGGGGCTTCCGGGCGTGCTCTATCCCTCCGCGCGCTGGCCCGACGGCAGCTGTCTGGCGGCCTTTCGCGCCGATCCCCTGAGCGACCCGACGCTGGTCTACTACCTGACCTGCCGCATCGACCCGGCCGCGCAGACGGTGACGATCGAACGCACGCCCGGCACGGTGGATCGCGTGCTGCATGCGAGCGAGCTGCGCCGCCGGCGCTAGCCAGGTGCTGGCTGACGCCCTGCACCCAGCGCCATGGTGCGCGCCGTGCTTACCTCGAACGTGGCCAAGTGCGCGGGCAAGATGCGCACACCGGTCCGGTTGATCACCGGTTTCGACCCGTCGCGATCAGTGTTCCGGCCGTGATCAGTCCCACCGCGTTTGGCGCAAATTCACTTCGTTCCGCAAGTGTCCGACGAACCGGTTTCCGGCGCTGGCCCAGAGGTGGATTCCGTGTTGGCCTGCCGCTCCTATGGCACGATGCAACGTGTTCGGCATTGCCTGGAAATGTGGCGGAGAGTAGTATTCAATCATACTCACATGGAGATCCGGCATGCGCTCCACCCAGCAATTCAGCATCACCCTTCCGAACGAAATGGCCGACGCGGTGAAAGCCAAGGTCGCCGGCGGCGAGTACGCGACCGAGAGCGAGGTTATCCGCGAGGGTCTACGCGCATTGATCGCCAAGGATCGAGCGATTGAGCACTGGCTGCGCACGGAAGTCACGGCGGCCTACGACGAACTGAAAGCCGATCCATCGAAGGCGCTGACGATTGATCAGGTGCGCGCCTCGCTGGTGGCCGCACGTCGTCGCCGTGCAACCACTCGCGAATGACCTGCGCCGTCGCCTTTTCGCCCCAAGCCCGCGTCCAGCTCATCGAGCTGGACGCTTGGATTGAAGCGGCTGCGTCGCCGGAGATCGCCGCTCGCTACACGGATGCGGTGGCGGACTTCTGTTGTTCGCTGGCGACCTTCCCACAGCGCGGTGTACGTCGCGATGACATTCGCCCTGGGTTGCGCATCACGAACTACCGCAAGCGCTCCGTGATCGCTTTCGCCGTCGATTCAGACGCCGAACAAGTCACCATCCTTGGTATTTTCCACGGCGGGCAGGATTACGAGACTGCTTTGGCAGGCGAACACCCGAACGAAGCGGAACACTGATGCAGTTCCAGCAGCGAGGTGATCACGGTACTCCGGAACCCTGATCATTTCTCGCCAGCGCGCGCAGGCAAGACAAGCTAAAGGGTCATCGTGAGCGAGACTCGGGAACTCGGCGAATTGCGCGCAGAACACGCTCGGCTCGTCGCCTTGCTGGAGTCCCACGGCATCCCTTGGAGCAGATCGGCGCCTCATGTCGCGCCCGAAACCGAGCCGACAGGGCTCGGCAGTGACGCCAAGATCGCGCTTTTCCGCCGTCTCTTTCAGGGGCGTGAGGATGTCTATGCCGTGCGCTGGGAGAGCAAGGCGGGGCGGTCCGGGTACGCCCCGGCCTGCGCCAACGAGTGGCGCCCTGGTTGCTGCCGCACCTCCGCTGATTTCTAGCCAGCCCTTGGCTTGACGACAAGGCTACGTTGAACTGCGACAGGGTTAAGTGACGCCGACACCGACACCCGGATGTCGAGCCCGAATGCGCAGCGGATGCGGCGGTACGCGGCAGCGCACTAGAATGGTGCAATGACCGTCCCTGCCCTGCACCTCGACGACGCCCTGGCCGCAGCGCTCAGCACCGGCGTGGCTCAGCTCGACGCGGCGCTGACGGTGGGCGCGGTCAATGCCGGATTGTGCGAGTTGCTGGGCGTCGGCGCGCCGCGTCTGCGCGGGCGCGCGCTGGCGGCGCTGGCGCCGGGCGAGGATGGGCTGCTGGCCGCTGCGCGCGCGGTGCTGGCGGCGGGTCATGTCTGGCGCGGGCATGGCGTGGTGTTCTGCGCCGAGCCGCCGGCCACGATCGCCGTGGACGTGGTGCTGTCGCCGTGCGGCGACGGCCTGCTGCTGGAGGCGCAACCGGCGGCGACGCCGGAACCTCCGTTGCGGCTGTCGGCCAGCCTGCGCGGCTTCGCGCACGAGGTACGCAATCCGCTGGCCGGGCTGCGCGGTGCGGCGCAGCTGATCCGGCGCCGCGTCGGCGAGGCCGAGCTGGCCGAGCTGGCCGGCCTGATCGTGACCGAGGCCGATCGCCTGTCGGCGCTGGCCGATCGCCTGCTGCACCCGCTGGCGCCGGCGGCGCTGGCCGCGCTGAACATCCACGATCCGCTGGAGCGCGTCGCCGCGCTGGTCGAGGCCGAGGCCGGCGCGCCGCCGGTGCAGCGCGACTACGATCCCAGCCTGCCCGACGCCCTTGGCGATGCCGACCGTCTGCAGCAGCTGCTGCTGAATCTGGCGCGCAATGCGCTCGAAGCCGGCGCGCGGCGTCTGATCCTGCGCACCCGCGCCGAGCACGGCCTGCGCATGGGCCCGGCCGCGCGCCCGCTGCTGCGCGTCGAGGTGATCGACGACGGCATCGGCGTGCCGGAGGCGCTGCGCGCGACGTTGTTCGAGCCGCTGGTGTCCGGCCGCGCCGACGGCAGCGGGCTGGGTCTGGCGCTGGCGCGCGAGATCGCCCGCGAGCACGGCGGCGAGCTGCATCACGAGCGTCGCGGCGAGCTGACCGTGTTCGTGCTGCGCCTGCCGATGCGCGGAGCCGGTCATGACTGAGCGGACGACTCCGCGCGCCGCCGGGGTGCCTGCAGACCGTCACGTCGCCGCTGACCAGAGCGGGCCATGATGGAGCGCGCGGTCTGGATCGCCGACGACGACCGCACCCTGCGCTTCGTGCTGGCGACGGCGCTGCGCGATGCCGGCCATGCGGTGCGCGAATTCGCCTCCGGCGCGGCGGTGCTGGCCGCGCTCGGGCAGGACACGCCGCTGCTGCTGCTGACCGACCTGCGCATGCCGGACACCGACGGCGAGGCGCTGCTGGCGGCGCTGGCCGAACGCGGTACGCGCTTTCCGGTGCTGGTGATGAGCGCCTACACCGACATCGCCGCCACCGCCGCGGCCTACCGCGGCGGTGCCCTCGATTACCTGGCCAAGCCGTTCGATCTCGATGACGTCGTCGCCGCGGTGCGCCGCGCGCTGGCCGGACGCAACGATCCCGAACCCGCCGCCGCGGCGCCGATCCACGTCGCGCACGCCCTGCTCGGCGAGAGCGCGCCGATGCGCGAGGTGTTTCGCCGCATCGGGCGCATCGCTGCCAGCGATCTCGGCGCGCTGATCGTCGGCGCGACCGGCACCGGCAAGGAGCTGGTGGCGCGGGCCCTGCACGCCGAGAGCGCGCGCCGGCTGCGGCCGTTCGTCGCCCTCAACACCGCGGCGATCCCGGCCGAGCTGCTGGAGAGCGAGCTGTTCGGGCACGAGGCCGGCGCCTTCACCGGCGCCATGCGCCGCGTGCCGGGGCGCTTCGAGCAGGCCGCGGGCGGCACCCTGTTCCTCGACGAGATCGGCGACATGCCGCTGGCACTGCAGACGCGCCTGCTGCGCGTGCTGGCCGGCGGCGAGTTCTACCGCGTCGGCGGCCGCGAGCTGCTGCGCGCCGACGTGCGCGTGATCGCGGCGACGCATCAGGACCTCGACGCCAAGGTCGCGGCCGGGGCGTTTCGCGCCGACCTGCTGCATCGCCTCGACGTGGTGCGCATCGTGCTGCCGCCGCTGGCCGCGCGCCGCGCCGACATCCCGCTGCTGGCGCGGCATTTCCTCGCCGCCGCCGCCGCCGAGCTGAAGCTGCCGCCCAAGCGCTTCGGTGCCGCCGCGCTGCGGGCGCTGACGGCGATGGAATTCCCCGGCAACGTGCGCCAGCTGGAAAACCTGTGCCGGCGGCTGGCGGTGATCGCGCCGGGACGCGACATCCAGCTCGCCGATCTGGATGGCGACGGCGACGGCAGCGCCGCGCGCGGCCCCGACTGGAGCGCCGCGCTGCGCGCCTGGGCCGATGCGGCGCTGGCCAGCGGCGAAACCGGGTTGCATGCGCGCGCGCGCGCCGAACTCGACCGCGTGCTGATGGAGGCCGCGCTGGCGGCGCACGCCGGCCATCGCCAGCACGCCGCGCAGGTGCTGGGTGTCGGCCGCAACACCCTGACTCGCAAGCTCGGCACGTCGCGCCGGCGCCGCGACGAACCGTCGCCATGACGGCGCCGGTCGCGACCGGCGGCGAGCGCCGCCTGCGCCTGCGCGCGTGGCTGCGCCGCGAGCGTCTGCTGCTGCTGTTCGCCGCGCTGGCCCTGGCGCTGGCGCTGATCGATCCGCGCCCGTTCGCCGATTACCGGCGCTGGCTCGATCTGCCGACGCTGGCCGGGCTGACCGCGCTGCTGGTGGCGATCCAGGGCGTGCGCGAAAGCGGCTATGTGCAGATGCTGGCGCAACGGCTGGTGTTGCGCGTGCGCGACCAGCGCACGCTGGCGCTGCTGCTGGCGGTGGCGGCGGCACTGCTGTCGATGCTACTGACCAACGACGTCAGCCTGTTCCTGATCGTGCCGCTGACGCTGGCGCTGTCGCTGCAGGCCGAGCTGCCGCGGCTGCGCCTGGTGATCGTCGAGGCGCTGGCGGTCAACGCCGGGTCCACGCTGAGCCCGATCGGCAATCCGCAGAACCTGATCCTGTGGCAGCGCTCGGGGTTGTCGATGCCGGGTTTCGCGCTGGCGATGCTGCCGGCATTCGCGGTGCTGAGCGTGCTGCTGTTCGGCGTCACGCTGTGGCTGTTTCCGCCGCATGCGCTCACCCTGCGCGCACCGCCGCGGTTGCCGGCGCGCCGCCCGCTGCTGGGTGCGCTGGGGCTGGCGATGCTGGTGCTGATCGTGCTGCTGCTGGAGCATCACCGCAGCGGTCCTGCGGCGCTGCTGGCGCTGGCCGTGTTCGCGCTAGGCTTTCGGCGCGTGCTGGCGCATGTCGACTGGGGTCTGCTGGCCACCTTCGCGGCGATGTTTCTGGCGCTGGGCCATGTCGCGCAGCTGCCGCCGGTGCAGGCGGCGCTGGGACATCTGGACTGGAACGCCGGCGCCACCGTCTACTTCGGCGGCATCGCGGCGTCGCAACTGATCAGCAACGTCCCGGCCACGGTATTGCTGGAGCCGTACACCGCGCACACGATCCTGCTGGCCAGCGCGGTCAACGTCGCCGGTTCGGGTCTGGCGATCGGCTCGCTGGCCAATCTGATCGCGCTGCGCATCGACGGCAGTCGCGGCGCGCTGGGTGCCTTCCATCGCATCAGCATTCCCTACCTGCTGCTGGCCATGCCGCTGCTGTATGCGCTGCTCTGGCTGCTGCACTGACACCACCGCGCGAGGTCTCTGCATGAACGCTGCCGCTGCCATTGCCATCCGCGACGCCACGCCCGCGGATCTTTCCTTTCTGGTCGCCAGCGCGCGCGCGATGGCGCTGGAAACCGAAACCAAATCGTTGGCCGAGGCGGTGGTGACGGCCGGCGTCGCCGGCCTGCTGGCGCGCGCCGAGCGCGGCTTCTATCTGGTGGCCGAACAGGCGCGCCGATCCGTCGGCACGCTGATGGTCACCTACGAATGGAGCGACTGGCGCAACGGCGATTTCTGGTGGATCCAGAGCGTATACGTGACCGCGGACGCGCGCCGCGGCGGGGTGTTTCGCGCGCTCTACGCCGAGACCGCGCGCCGCGCGCGCGCCGCCGGCGCGGTCGGCCTGCGCCTGTACGTCGAACAGGACAACGCGCGCGCCCAAGCGACTTATGCCGCGCTGGGCATGCAGCGCACGCACTATGCGCTGTACGAGGCGCTGTTCTGATCCGTGCCGGACCGCGCCGCGCGACTCAGTGCACGACCGGTCCGGCGGCGACCGCGGGCCGGCCGCTCGCATCGAGATGCAGGCGCGGCTGATGCTGCGGCGTGACCGCCGCGGCATAGCGCGCGGCCAGCGCCGCGCAGGTCGCCGGCAGCGCATCGCTGCGCAGCGGCGTGGCGATCGCCAGCAGGTGCGAGCCACCCGGCTGGGCCTGCACGGCGGTGACGGCGACTACGCCCAGGCCCGGAGCCGGATGCGCGATCAGCTGCGGCACGCCCAGTCCGGCGCGCGCCGCGGCCACGGTTTCCAGCGCGTAGCCCAGCACCGCATCGCCCTCGGCCGCGTCGAAGGCCAGCGTCAGGCCATGCGCGCCGGCCAGCGCCGCCGCCTGGCGCAGCTCGAACACCGCGCCGGCATAGGCATGGGCCGCATCGTCATCGGCGGGGTCGCGGTGCTGCATCCACGCAGCCGGTGTCTCGCTGCGCACGCCGCGTCCGTCCCAGCGCCAGCGCAGGCCGCGCGGCGACAAGGTTTCCTCGACGCGCTCTGGCGTCAGCAGCGCGGCTTCGATCAACTGCCAGAACGGCGCCAGCCCCCGGTGCTCGTACTGCACGCAGACCAGCGCCAGCAGGTCGGCCTGGGTCAGATAGCGGGCATGCACGAAGTGCGCGCCGACAGCGCGCATCAGGCCGTCGGCGGTGAGCGCACCGGCCTCGCCGCGTGCTGCCAGTTCACTTTCGAGCGCCGCGCCCAGCGCGGGGGCGTGTTCGGCGTCGGTTTCCAGCACCAGCGGCAGCACGCGCAACGCGGAGCCGCGCAGCGCCGCATCCGGCATCAAGGTGGCGATCGGCATGCGGCCGTCGTGACTGCCGAAGGCGACCACCGCCGCGGCCCGCGGTACCCGCACCGCCAGTTCCTCCAGCGCCGCGTGCACCGGGAATCCGGGCCGCAGCACCTCGGCGGGATCGAGCAGCACGCCGCCCAGCAGCAGGCGCGCGTGCTGCACGCCGGGCAGCAGCGCGGCCAGATCGGCGGCGACGCAGGCGGCCAGCGCCTCGGCGGCGTCGCGATCCAGCGTCAACCGCGCCGGCACGCTGCCCTCGGCCAGCTCGACGGCGAGCACGGCATGCAGGGCGATCGGCGCGGTGTTGCTCATGGGTGGGCGCGGGCGCGGTTGAATCGGCAAGTCTAGTGCGGTGTCCCGGAAATACGCATCCATCAGGCCCGCGTCTTTCGGCGCGATACGGCGTTGCGCCTCGTCGCCATGGCGGGGCCATGAATCCTCGTCGCGCCGGGTCTCGCACCGGAATCCATCGGCAATTGCTGGCGCGTACTTCCGAGACACCACACTGGCAATCACCGTGCGCCGCGGCGCCGTCGCGCTTTCATGCAGCCAGGTGCCGCGCTAGCCTTGCGCTTTGCGATCGAGGAGCAGGTGGTGAGCGAATCAAGCGCAAGACGCGTGGCCGTGCTGGGCGGTGTGCGCATTCCCTTCTGCCGCAACAACACCGCCTACACCGACGTCGGCAACTTCGGCATGGGCGTCAAGACGATGGGGGCGCTGGTCGAGCGCTACGGCCTGCAAGGCGTCGAGCTGGGCGAGGTGGCCTTCGGCGCGGTGATCAGGCACAGCTCCGACTGGAATCTGGCGCGCGAGATCACGCTGTCCTCGGGCCTGGCGCCGACCACGCCGGCGATCACCACCGCGCGCGCCTGCGGCACCTCGCTCGACAACGCGATCATCGTCGCCAACAAGATCGCCTGCGGGCAGATCGAGGCCGGTATCGCCGGCGGCGCCGACACCACCAGCGATGTGCCGATCGTCTACGGGCGCCGGCTGCGCCAGCGCGTGCTGGCGATCAATCGCGCCAGGGGCTTCGGCGCCCGATTGGGCGCCGCGCTGCGCGGATTCTCGTTCGCTGAATTGAAGCCCGCGTTTCCGGGCGTGGCCGAACCGCGCACCGGCATGAGCATGGGCGATCACTGCGAGCTGATGGCGCGCGAGTGGAAGATCGCGCGCGAGGATCAGGACCGGCTGGCTCTGGCCAGCCATCAGAAGGCTGCGGCGGCGTACAGCGCCGGCTTCTTCAAGGATCTGCTGGTGCCGTTCCGCGGGCTGGAGCGCGACGGTTTCCTGCGCGCCGATACCAGCCTGGAAAAACTCGCCGCGCTCAAGCCGGCCTTCGACAAGACCTCCGGCCACGGCACGCTGACCGCGGGCAATTCCACCGGGCTGTCCGATGGTGCCGCCGCCGCGCTGCTGGCCAGCGAGGACTGGGCGCGCGCGCGCGGCCTGCCGGTGCAGGCGTATCTGGTCGACGCCGAGGT
>JAJYTG010000071.1 GCA_021793195.1 Pseudomonadota bacterium | reverse complement strand
CGCGCGGCATCCGGCACGCGCGGGTCGCGGGTGAGCTGGTAGGTCGGTGTGCCTTCGACCGCCAGGCCGCCACGCAAGGTCAGGCGGTCGGTCAGCTTGTAGTCGCCGCCGATCGAGAAGTAGTACGAATCCGCCCAGTTGAAGGTCTCGACCGACTGCGGCTGCGCCGGGTTGTTGAAGTTGACCACCAGCTGCTTGAAGTTCGACCAGCCGGTCCAGTCGAGATCGGCACCGGCACTGAACTGGTCGTTGAACACGTGCCAGTAGCTCAGGCTGGCGAAGGCCGGCGTGGCGTAGTCGGTGCTGCCGCCGGTGTTGGTGAACAGCGAGGACGTCAGCGGCGACTGCGCGAAGGCGCCCTGCACCGCCGGCGGCACCACGAAGGTGGCCTGGCCGTTGAGGTGATGCTTGATCTCGGCGTGATAGTCGAAGGCCACCGTGTCGACGTCGGTGGGTTTCCACGACGCGCCCAGCTGCCAGCCCCACTTCCAGTTGTGCGCCTGCAACTCGGCGTAGCCGTCGGCCGACTGCGGCAGGAACGCCGGCGCCGCCGCGGGTGCGAGGATGGCGCCGAAGTTGACCGCATTGCTGAGATCGGCGCTGGTGCGCTGCGCGATCAGGCTGCCGCCGACGGCCAGGCTGTCGGTGACCTTGTACGACACCGAGAAGGTGGCATCGATCGACTGCAGCTTGGAGAACAGCGCGCTGTAGCGGCCGACCCAGCCGTTGTTCCACTGGGTCTGGAAGCCGAACGGCGCCGAAACCGCCGCGCCGACGCTCCACTGATCGTTGATCGGCATCGAGAGAAAGAACGCCGGCACCGGGATGGTGGTGCCGCCGTTGCCGCCGTTGCCGCCGGTCAGCGGCCGACCCAGGGCGTCGGTGCCGCCGCCGTGGAAATGGGTGCTGAAGTCGATCGCGGTGACGCCAGCCTGGAACTGCGCGCCCTTCAGCCATGCCATCGCCGCGGGATTGTTGACCACGACTGACACATCGTCAGGCGCCGCGGTGGCGCCGGCGTACGCGCGGCCGAGTGCTTTGGCGCTGCCTTCCTTCAGCTGGAAGGCGCTGGCGGCAGCCTGCTGCGGCAGCGCCAGGGCACCGGCCACGGCCAGCGCGAGGGCGCCGAAGGCAAGCGGCCGCGCGGCGCGGCGGAGGCGGGATTCGGTATGGGACATGCGCATGCTCCTGAGGGCTCGTGCAAAGGATCTTGTCGTTGCGATCGCGGTTTTGAAACGTTTGTTTAACACCGCGCGGCGCAACTCTGGACGCGCGCCCGCGACGATGCAAGTGCAGGTGCAGCATGGCCTTGCGAGGCCATACGCTTGCGCACGGGAGACCTCGGCGCAAGGGCCGAAGGTCGCGCTCGCCGGCAGCGGCCGCAGCGTCGTCGCGGACTGGTGTCGATGCATGCGCCGCCATCGCGACCCTGTCCGCGCTCCGTATACTCCGGCATCGAGTTGCCCGCGCGGAGAGCCGCCCCGCCATGCCCCGTCTGCATCCGGACCGCCCCGCCCTGCTGCACGCATGCGCCGGCTTCGTGCCCGCCTGGCTGCTGGTGGCGCTGGCACTGCCGTCCGCGCAGCCGTTGACCCTGCTGCCGCTGCTGCTCGCCGATGCGCTGGCGCTGGGCGCCGCCTGTCACGCGCTGGGATTCGGCTTCGGCCGTGGCCAGTGGCGGGCCTGGCTGCGCAGCCTGCTGACCGCGTTGATGGCGTTCGTGCTCTATACCGTCGCGGTGTTTGCATTGACCGCGTGGCCATTGCTGCGTCTGCTGACCGCGCCCAGCCTCGGCGCCGCGCTGCTGCTGGCGACCGCGCTGGTGATCGCGCTGGCCCTGCTGTGGCCGCTGTGGCCGGTGTTCGGGCTGTGCTATCTGTGGGAGGACGCCTATGCCGATCGCGAGGGTGTCGGCGCGACCGGCAGCGCGCTGCCGCGTTGTGCCGCGTTCGCGTACCACCTCGCCCGCGCAACCGATCATTTCGTGGCGTACTTCGTGCCTGCCGCGCTGGCGTTGCTGGCAATGAGTTTCGGAGCACTGGCGCTGAGTGCGCTGGCCGGCGTGCTGCCGCTGGAATTGCGCACCACGGCGCTCGTCCTGTATGCCCTCCTGCTGCCTCCGGCCGGCCTGCTGCTGATCGACCGCACGCTCAAGCTGATGTGGGCGCATCCGCGCGAGGTCGCCGCCGAAGCCTTGCCTGCAGCAGATGCCAGGCCGCTGCTGACCGCCGCCGAGCAGGCGCCGGGCGCGCGCGAGGCGGCGCTGCTGGAAGCGGCGCGGCACGGCGAAATCGAACGGGCACTGGCCCTGCTGGAAGCCGGCGCCGATGCCAATGCCACGCCGGCCGAGAATGCGCGCGACCGCCGCCCGGCGCTGCAGCTGGCAGCCCTGCTGGCGGACACGCGTCTGCTGCGCGAGCTGATCGCGCGCGGTGCAGCGGTCAACCGCGCCGAAGGCGGCGTCAGCGCATTGCTCGCCGCCTGCCGCGACAGCTGGCATGGTCGCGCCGAAGCGGTGATGACTCTGCTGGCCAACGGCGCCGACCCGTGCCAGGTCGATGCCGAAGGCCGCACGCCGCTGCACGGCGCGGTGCTGTCCGGTGACCCCGGTGTGGCGGCCATGCTGCTCGATGCCGGCGCGCCGGTCGATGCGCTCGATCGCGCGGGCAACAGCCCGCTCGCCGCCGCGTGCCGTGCCGGCAACTGGTCGCTGGCGGCATTCCTGCTCGAACACGGCGCGCGCCCGCATCCGGCCGACGGCGAACCGGCGCTGGTCGCCGCCGCCGGCATCGCCGAGGACGACGTCGGCGGCGTGCGCCTGCTGCTCAAGTACCGCGCCGACGTCAACGCGCGCGATCGCCTCGGCCGCAGCGCGCTGATGGCCGCCGCGCTCGAAGGTCACGTGACAATCGTGCGCGCGCTGCTGGCCGCCGGCGCCGATGTCGCGCTCAGCGACCGCAACGGCACGACCGCGCTGATGGAAGCCGCGCGCGCCGGCGCTCACCCGGTGCTGATGGCGCTGGCGGAGGCACGCCCGGATGCCGGCGCCCGCGATGCCCGCGGCCGCGATGCGCTGATCCTTGCCTGCCAGTCGCCGCGCAGCCACGCCGATACCGTGCGCGCGTTGCTGGCGCTGGGTGCCGATCCGCAACGCACCGGCACGGATGGCCGCAGCGCGCTCGATCATGCCGCCGGTGCCGGGCGCTGGGACCTGGTCGCGGTGCTCGACCCCGATACGCCGCTGCCGGCCAGTCTCGCCGGCGCCGCCGAACCGGAGCCGGGCGCGGATACGCCGGAGCATCTGCAGGATGCGCTGCGCTTCGGCCACTGGGCCGTGGTCTCGGCCTTCGCCGGCCGCGTACGCGACTGGCCGCCGGCGCAACGGGCCGCGTTGTACCGCGATCTCTGCGGCCCCGGTCACGACGCCGCGCGGCGCTGGCTGCTCGATCATGGCCTCGATGCCGAGGCGGCGCTGGCCGACGGCGTGCGCCTGTTCGACGCCCTGCTCGAGCGCCTGCCCGACAGCGCCGAGGCGATCGAGGATCTGCTCGCCGCCGGCGCGACGCCGGCCGGCGCCGGCCGGCTGGCGTGCGCGCTGGCCCACCTGGACGGCGCGCCGCAAGGTGCCGCGCTGGCGCCGGCTCTGCTCGAGCGCGGCGCCGACCCCTTCGGCGTCGATGCGGGTGGTCACACGCCGCTGCAGCTGGCGGCCGCCACGGGTCAGCTGCGAACATTGCAGGCCCTGCTGGCCCGCGGTTGCGACCCGAATGCTCGCGATCCCGCCGGCCGCACGCCCCTGCACGCCGCGCTGGGACGACCTGCCAGCGCCGCGTTGCCGCTGGTGCGCGCGCTGATCGCCGCCGGCGCCGACCCCGAGTCCGCTGCCAGCAACGGCGAGACCCCGCTGGGGCTGGCGCTGGCGCTGGGTGATCCGGCCCTGACGCGCTGGCTGCGCTGGAACGGATGGACGCTGCCGCGCCGGCCGCTGCGCGCCGAGGATCTGCCGGCGGCCGCGGTCAGCGGCGATCTCGATACCGTGCAGCGCCTGCTGGAACTCGGCTTTGCCGTGGACAGCCGCGACGCGCAGGGCGCCAGTGCGCTGCTGCGCGCCTGCGGTGCCGGCCAGCGCACGGTCGCCGAACACCTGCTGGCGGCAGGTGCCGACCCCGCGCTGGCAGCGCATGGCGGCGCCAGCTGCCTGGCCGCCGCGGTCAGCGCACGCCGCGAGACGCTGGCGGAGCTGCTGCTGGCGCGCGGCGCCGCCGTCGATCAGCGTCTGCCCGGGGCGGCCACGGCGCTGATGCTGGCCGCAGCGCTGGGGTTCCCGGAAATCGTCGAACGACTGCTGGCCGCCGGCGCCGATGCGCGGGCCCGCGATGCCCAGGGCCAGACCGCGCTGCACGCCGCCGCACGCTTTGCCTTCGGCAGCCGCGACAGCCTGCGCGCGCGCCGGGTTCTGGATGCGCTGCTCAAGCGCGGCGCCGATGCCAGCGCGACCGATTCCGGCGGACTGACGCCGCTGCTGCTGCTGGTCGGCGCGCACATGCGCCCGGGCGCCGAATGCGATGCGACCCATCTCGGCGCCCTGCTGCCGCTGCTGCTGGACGCGGGCGCAGCGCCGACGGCGGCTGATCACCGCGGCGTCAGCGCGCTGCATGCCTGCGCCATGCACGCGCTGCTGGGGCCGGCGCGCGCGCTGCTGCTGCGCGGCGCTTCGCGCGACGTCCTCGACGGCTTCGGCCGCAGCCCGGCCGACGTTGCGCACCTGCTCGGTTACAGCGACCTCGCGCTGGAGCTGTCCACGCGCGTGCTGCCGACGGTCAACCAGACCCTGCGACGTCCGGCGACGCCTTCGGAGTGACCGGCTCGCCGGCGTCGCCGTCGCTGGCGTCCGCCGCGAACAGCGATTCCAGTTCCTGCAGCGCTTCGCGCGTGTTCTGGATCAGCGCCACCTCGTCGTCGTAGACCAGATACTGCGCGCGCAGCATCGCCTCGTCGTGCTCGCGGAAGCGCGCGATGTGGTCATCGGCGGTGGCAGCGTCAAGGCCCAGCGCGCGCAGCACGTCGCGGGTCATCTCGAGGCTGGAGTGGAAGGTCTCACGCACCACCGTCGGCACGTTGAGGTCCATCAGCCGGTAGGCGTGCTGGCGGTTGCGCGCGCGAGCGACGATGCGCAGATGGGGAAACAGCCGGCGCACGATGCGCGCGGTGCGGATGTTGGTCTCGGGATCGTCGGTGGCGAGCACGAAGATCTCGGCGCGGTCGGCCTGCGCGGCGCGCAGCAGCTCGGGGCGCGAGGGATCACCGAAGAAGATCTGGGTGCCGAAGCGGCGCGAAGTCTCCACCTGCTCGATTGAATGCTCCAGCGCCACGAACGGAATGTGGTGCGCGCGCAGCACGCGCGCCACGATCTGGCCGACGCGGCCGAAGCCGGCAATGATCACCCGCGGCGCATCGGTCTCGATGGTGTCGAACGGACGCGTCGGCGCGCGGTCCAGCCGCCGCGCCAACCGTCCCGCCGCGCCCACCAGCAGCGGCGTCAACGCCATCGACAACGTGATCACCAGCACCAGCAGCGACTGCTGCGAGCGGTCGAGCAGATGGCGGTCGCCGGCGATCTTGAACACCACGAAGGCGAACTCGCCACCGCCGGCAAGCAGCGCGGTCAGGCGCAGCGCGGCGATCGCGTCGATGCGTCCGAACCCGCGCGCCAGCGGCCACAGCAGCACGCCCTTCACCGCCAGCAGCAGCGCGACCAGGCCGACCACGACCAGCGGCTCGCGCAGCAGCAGACCGAGATTGGCCGACATGCCGACGCTGATGAAGAACAGTCCCAGCAGCAGGCCCTTGAACGGCTCGATCTGCGCCTCGAGTTCGTGGCGGTATTCGGAGTCGGCCAGCAGCACGCCGGCCAGGAACGCGCCCAGCGCCATCGAGATGCCCGCCAGCTCCATCAGCCACGCGGTGCCGATCACTACCAGCAGCGCGGTCGCGGTGAACACCTCGGCGACGCGGGTGGCGGCGACGGCGCGAAACAGCGGACGCAGCAGCAGCCGGCCGCCGACGATCACCGCGACGATCACCGCGACCGTGCGCGCCAGCGCCGGCAGGTTCGGCAGCGCCGCATGGCTGGCCGCGGCGCCGGCCAGCAGCGGCACCGCGGCGATCAGCGGGATCGCGGCCAGGTCCTGGAACAGCAGCACGGCGAAGCCGAGACGGCCATGCGCGCTGCCCAGCTCCTTGCGCTCGGCCAGCACCTGCAGTCCGAACGCGGTCGACGACAGCGCCAGACCCAGTCCCACCACGATCGCCGCGGCGGTACCGAGGCCGAAGCCGACCCGCGCCAGCGCGCCGATCGCCAGCGCCGCGGTCGCCACCTGCGCCAGACCGACGCCGAACACCGCGCGCCGCATCACCCACAACCGCTGCGGCGACAGCTCCAGGCCGATCACGAACAGCAGCAGCACCACGCCCAGCTCGGACAGCTGCGCCACGCGCGCGTCGTTGGGCACCAGGCCCAGCAGCGACGGCCCGATCAGCACGCCGCCAGCGAGATAGCCGAGCACCGCGCCCAGCTGGAAACGGCGCGCCAGCGGCACCATCAGCACCGTGGCCAGCAGGAACACCACCGCCGACTGCAGGAACAGATGTTGGCTCACGCGCCGTCCTCGCGGCCGCAGGGGTGGCCGCGGCGTCACTTTAGCGCGAGCGCGCGCGGTCGCCCCTCGCGGCGGTGCGGCGCCGGCCGAAAGGTCCGCAGGAGGGGCGCGAGGGATCGCGCCCCTGACGCGCCGGTGCACGGATGCACCGTCGCGGCACCGGCCGGCGCCGCATGCACCCGCGCAGCGGGCGCCGCGCGGGGTGGCCTTCTCTTTGGTGACCTTTCTCTTGGCCAAACAAGAGAAAGTCACCCGCTCGCCGCAGGCGAGCGGAAGCCGTGCACTTGCGCGCTCAGCGCGAATCGCGCAGCCAGCGCGCGGCGTCCAGGGCGTAGTAGGTCAGGATGGCGTCGGCACCGGCGCGCTTGATGCAGGTCAGCGCCTCCAGCACGCAGGCGCGCTCGTCGATCCAGCCGTTCTGCCCCGCGGCCTTGAGCATCGCGTATTCGCCGCTGACCTGGTAGACGAAGGTCGGCGCACCGAAACGCTCCTTGACTCGGCGCACAACGTCGAGATACGGCAGGCCGGGCTTGACCATCACCGCGTCGGCGCCCTCCTCGAGATCGAGCGCGACCTCGCGCAGCGCCTCGTCGCTGTTGGCGACGTCCATCTGGTAGGTGTGCTTGCCGCCCTTGCCGAGATGGCCGGCGGAGCCGACCGCATCGCGGAACGGACCATAGAAACCGGACGCGTACTTGGCCGAGTAGGCGAGGATGCGCGTGTGGATGTGCCCGGCGGCCTCCAGCGCATTGCGGATCGCGCCGATGCGCCCGTCCATCATGTCCGACGGCGCGACGAAATCGATGCCCGCCGCGGCCTGCGCCAGCGCCTGCCTGATCAGCGCCGCGATCGTGGGCTCGTTCATCACGTAGCCCGACGCATCGATCAGGCCGTCCTGGCCGTGCGTGGTGTAGGGGTCGAGCGCGACGTCGCCGATCAGACCCAGCTCGGGGTGACTCTGCTTCAGCGCGCGGATCGCCCGCTGCATCAGGCCGTCGGGATTCCAGGCTTCGCGCGCGTCCTCGCTCTTGACCGCGGACCCCGGCGCCGGAAACAGTGCCAGCGCGGGAATGCCGACGGCGAGGCAGTCTGCGGCAAGCCGCTGCAGGCGGTCGATGGTGAGGCGCGCGACCCCCGGCATCGAGGGCACCGGTTCATCGCGATCCTGCCCCTCGCAGACGAAGGCGACCATGATCAGGTCGGCCGCGGTGAGCACCGTCTCGCGCATCAGCGCACGCGAGAAGGCGTCGCGGCGCATGCGTCGCAGGCGCGTGGCGGGATAGGCCATGGGGAAACGCTCCACGCGATCGGGAGCGTCATTCTAGCGTCGGCTTCCGAAACAGCGTCGCGGCCCGCCACGCAAGCGTGGCCGCGACGCCGTTTCCGCTTGGCTCAGCCGTGCATCGGCTCGTTGTCGGTCGCGCGGTAGAACTGCACCAGATTGGCATGCAGCTGCTCGAGCGAGGGCAGGTGCTCGTAGAGCATGTGCCCGCAGTCGTAGAACTTGAAGCTGATGTTGCTGCGCAGATTCGGCGGCAGACCCATGTGGTCGGCGGTGTACTCGGTGGCATAGAACGGCGTCGCCAGATCGTAGTAACCGTTCTCGATCTCGACCTTGAGGTGCGGGTTGGTGCGCATGGCAGCGGCGAGATCCGGTGCCACGTTGGTGAAGCCCGGCCAGTTGAAGCCGTGGCCGGTGTTGTGCTTCCAGTCCCAGTCCTTGCCGACGCTGCCGCTGAGGATCTCGTAGTGACGGTCTTCGCCGAACTTCAGCGTCTGCCGCACATAGCGGTTGAACGCGGCGGTATAGGGACCGGTGATGGCGTCGCTCTGCGGGTCGTTGAAGGCATATTCGCCCAGCAGGTCGGCGGCGGCGCCGGAATAGCGGCCGTCCAGACGTCCGGTGACCAGCCCGCGGTTGCGTTGCAGCTCGGCCA
>JAJYTG010000070.1 GCA_021793195.1 Pseudomonadota bacterium | reverse complement strand
TGAGCAGTGACATGCCCACCCGCCGCTGGATCAGCTCGGGATCGCGCTACGAAGAGGAGGTCGGTTACGCCCGCGCGGTGGTCGACGGCGACTGGATCTTCGTCTCCGGCACGACCGGATTCGACTACCGCACGATGACGATCGCGGTGGGCATCGTCGCGCAGACGCGGCAGTGCCTGGCCAACATCACCGCCGCGCTGACCGAGGCCGGCGCGTCGCTGGATGACGTGGTGCGGGTGACCTACATCCTGCCTGACGCGGCGGAGTTCGAGGCCTGCTGGCCGCTGCTGCGCGAGGCGTTCGGCCGGGCGCGGCCGGCGGCGACGATGCTGTCGGCGGGGCTGCTCGATCCGCGCATGCGCATCGAGATCGAGGTGACCGCGCGCCGGCACGCGGAAGGTTGAGCAGCGCGGGCTGGTGCGACACGCCCGGCGTCTGCTTTTGCGGAGCGCCGGCTTGTCGGCAGAGCGCTGGCTTGTCAGCTCAACCTGCGGTTCGACGAGCCGCGATCCGGCACCGGGCCCGCGTTCTATTTCAGCAGCGAGCGCAGCATCCACGCGGTCTTCTCGTGCGCCTCCATGCGCTGGGTGACCAGGTCGGCGGTCGGCTGGTCATCGGCCTTGTCGGCGGCACGGAAGGTTTCGCGCGCGGTGCGCGCGGCGGTTTCGTGGCCCTCGACCAGCTGCTCGACCATCGCCTTCCACTCCGGCACGCCGGTCTCTTCCTTGATCGCGGTCAGCTTGCCGAACTGCGAGTAGGAGCCTGGCGCGACCACGTCCAGCGCGCGGATGCGCTCGGCGATCAGGTCGGCGGCGGTCCACAGCTCGATGTACTGGGTCTCGAACATCAGGTGCAGGGTGTTGAACATCGGCCCGGTGACGTTCCAGTGGAAGCTGTGGGTCTTGAGATACAGCGAGTAGGTGTCGGCCAGCAGGCGCGAGAGCTGCCGGGCAATCGCTTCGCGGTCCTTCCTGGCAATGCCGATATCGATGGCCATGACGACGCTCCTGGGACGGGAACCGCAAGCGTAACGCCGGCCTGCAGCGGGAGGAAATCGCCGCGACCGATGCCGGCGACAGCGCGCCGCTATGATGCGCGGCTGCATGCACGATCCCGATTCCACGATGGCACGACCCGATGCGGCGCTGACGGCGTTGCGCGCGGCGCTGGACGGCGTGTGCAGCCGCGATCACGCGCGCCTGCTGGGACGCTGGCGCGCGCTGGCGCGGACACCCGATCCCGCGCGCCTCGCCGCGCTCGCCGCCGATGTCGCGGCCTCGGCCGCACGCCGCGCCGCGCGTGTCGCTGCCAAGCCCGTGATCCGTCTCGACGAGGGCCTGCCGATCACGGCACGTGCGCAGGAGATCATCGACCTGATCCGTGGCCATCAAGTGCTGGTGATCGCCGGCGAGACCGGTTCCGGCAAGACCACCCAGCTGCCCAAGCTGTGTCTGGCGGCGGGCCGCGGCGAGGCCGGGCTGATCGGCTGCACGCAGCCGCGACGGCTGGCCGCGCGCGCGGTGGCGCGCCGTGTCGCCGCGGAGTTGGGCAGCGAGATCGGCGGCCTGGTCGGCTTCCAGGTGCGCTTCAGCGAGCAGGTCGGTGAACGCGCCCTGGTCAAGTTCATGACCGACGGCATCCTGCTGGCGGAGACGCAGTCGGACCGTGGGCTGTCGGCCTACGACACGATCATTCTCGACGAGGCGCACGAGCGCAGCCTCAACGTCGACTTCCTGCTCGGTTACCTCAAGCAGCTGCTGGCGCGACGGCGCGACCTCAAGCTGATCATCACCTCGGCGACGCTGGACACCGCGCGCTTCGCCGCGCATTTCGGTGACGCGCCGGTGCTGACGGTGGAGGGCCGCGCGCATCCGGTCGAGCTGCGCTGGCGGCCGCCGCCGGAACGCGGCGAGGCCAACCTCGCCGAACAGATCGTCGCCGCACTGGACGAGGTCAGCCGCGACGATCCGCGCGGCGACGTGCTGGTGTTCCTGCCCGGCGAGCGCGAGATCCGCGACGCGCATCTGGCGCTGGCGCGGCGCAAATACCGCGAGACCGAGATCCTGCCGCTGTACGCGCGACTGTCGGCCGCCGAGCAGGATCGCGTGTTCCGGCCCGGCCCGCAGCGGCGCGTGGTACTGGCCACCAATGTCGCCGAAACCTCGCTGACGGTGCCGCGCATTCGCTACGTGGTCGACACCGGCAGTGCGCGGGTCAAGCGCTACAGCCCGCGCAGCCAGATCGAGCGCCTGCACGTCGAGCCGATCGCGCAGTCCGCGGCCGACCAGCGCAAGGGCCGCTGCGGTCGCATCGGCCCCGGCATCTGCTACCGCCTGTATGGCGAGGACGACTACGCGCGGCGACCGCTGTACACCGACCCCGAGATCGCGCGCTCGTCGCTGGCCGGCGTGATCCTGCGCATGCTGGCGCTGGGTCTGGGCACGGTCGAGGCGTTTCCGTTCCTCGATCCGCCGGAGCCGCGCGCGATCGCCGACGGCTACCGGCGCCTCGATGAACTCGGCGCGATCGACGCCGAACGGCGCCTGACCGCCAACGGCCGGCTGATGGCGCGGCTGCCGATCGACGTGCAGCTGGCACGCATGCTGGTCGAGGCCAGCGCGCGCGGCACGCTGCGCGAGCTGACCACGATCGTCGCCTTCCTCAGCACCCAGGACCCGCGCGAGCGTCCCGCCGATGCGCGTCCGCAGGCCGACGCCGCGCACGCCGCGTTCGCCGATCCGAAGTCGGATTTCGTCGGCGTGCTCAAGCTGTGGGACGCCTACAGCGCCGCGCACGAGGAGCTGACGCAATCAAAGCTGCGCGACTGGTGCGCGCGGCACTTCCTCAGCTTCCTGCGCATGCGCGAGTGGCGCGAGCTGCATCGGCAGCTGCTGCTGGTGACCGAAGAGCTGGGGCTCGAAAGGCCGGGACCCGAAAAGCCGGGACTCGGGACTCGGGACTCGGGACTCGAAAAGTCGGGTCCCGAGTCCCGGGTCTCCGGTTCTGCTTCCGGCCTCGGCTCCCGCTCTTCCGGGTCCCGGGTCCCGGGTCCCGAGTCCCGGCCTTCCTCTGAGTCCCGGCTCTACGAATCCATCCACCGCTGCATCCTCGCCGGCCTGCCGACCCAGGTCGGGCGCAAGGACGAGCGTGGCGGCTATCGCGGCACGCGTGAACGCAAGTTCCAGGTCTTTCCCGGTTCGGCGCTGGCCAAGGCGCCGCCGCAGTGGCTGCTGGCGGCGCAGATTCTTGATCTCGGCGGCAAGGTCTGGGGCCTGATGTGCGCGCGCGTCGAGCCGGCCTGGATCGAGCAGCAGGCCGCGCATCTGGTCAGGCGCAGCTGGCGCGACGCGCGCTGGTCGCGTCCGCGCGGCGCAGTGATCGCCGATGAGCAGGTGACGCTGTTCGGCCTGACCCTGGTCGAGCAGCGCACGGTGACGTTCCAGCGCCAGGACCCGGCGCAGGCGCATGCGATCTTCGTGCGCGAGGCGCTGCTGCCCGGTGCCATCGACTGCCGCGCCGACTTCGTCGATGCCAACCGCCGCGTGCTGGAACAGGCGCAGGAGATCGAGGCGCGCCAGCGCCGTCAGGGCCTGCTGAAATCCGACGTCGCGCTGGAAGGATTCTTCGCCGGCAAGCTGCCCGCCGACATCGCCGGCACGGCGGCGCTGGATGCCTGGTACCGCAAGGCGGCGCCGGCCGCGCAGGCGGCCCTGCGCTGGTCGCTGGCCGACGTGCTCGAGGGTCCTGATGCGCTCGACGCCGGCGCCTATCCGGCGGCGCTGGAGCTGGCCGGCCAGCGCCTGCGCCTGGACTATCGCTTCGTCCCCGGCGATGCCGCCGACGGCGTCACCCTCAACCTGCCGCTGGCGCTGCTCAACGCGGTCCCGGCCGCGCGCTGCGAATGGCTGGTGCCGGGCCTGCTGGCGGAGAAGGCGGCCGAGCTGATCCGCGGGCTGCCCAAGGCGCTGCGCCGCAATTTCGTGCCGGCGCCGGACTTCGCGCGCGCCTTCGCCGAGGCCGAAGCCGCGCGCGACGAGCCGTTGGCCGTGGTGCTGGCGGCGTTCCTCGCCCGCACCACCGGCGTCGCCGTCAGTGCCGCCGACTTCGCCGCCGGCGAGCTTCCGGCGCATCTGCGCATGCGTTTTCGCGTGCACGACGAGCACGCCGCGACGCTGGCCGAAGGGCGCGATCTGCAGGCGATCCGCAGCGAGTGGGCGGCCTCCGCGCGCGCGGCGTTCGCGCGCCGCACCGACGCCGAGCTGGTGCGCGAGGACGTCGCCGGGTTCGACTTCGACGACATTCCGGGCGCGGTGCAGGCTACCGGCGGCCTGACCGCCTATCCGGCGCTGGTGGATCTGGGCGACGCGGTGGCGCTGCGCGTGTTCGAGCACGCCGCCGATGCCGACGCCGAGCATCGCCGCGGGGTCGAGCGACTGCTGCGGCGCGCGCTGGCGGTGGAGTTCAAGCGCGCGCGCCGGCAATTGCCGATCGCCCCTGCGCTGGCGCTGAAGTACGCGGCGCTGGGCAGCCTCGACGGCCTGCGCGAGGACCTGGTCGAGGGCGGCTTCGCCGATCTGCGCGCCGCGCAGGATTTCGATGTGCGCACGCGCGCGGCGTTCGCGGCGCTGCAGGCGATTTTCGCGGGTGAACTCTTCGCCGCTGCGCTGGCGCGGCTCAAGCTCGCCGAGCCGATCATCGTCGCGCAGGCCGAGCTGACGCCGTGGCTGGAACCGCCGCTGCTCGGTTTCGCGCGCGCCAGCTACGACGACCTGCGCGAGCAGCGCGATCACCTGCTGGCGTCGGGCTTCCTGCGCGAGTTGGCGCCGTCACGGCTGGCGCATTACCCGCGCTATCTCAAGGCGATGCGCCTGCGCGGCGAACGCCTGCGTCTCGATCCGGCGCGCGATCAGTCGCGCATGCTGCAGGTGCTCCCTTGCTGGCGCGCCTGGCTCAGGGCGCGCAGCGGCGACGCCGATCCCGCCGTGCTGGACGCACTGCGCTGGCTGATCGAGGAGCTGCGGGTGTCGCTGTTCGCGCAGGAACTGGGTACCGCCGAGCCGGTGTCACCCAAGCGCATGCAGCGCGCGCTGCAGGCACTGGAGGCGTCCGCAGTCGGCAGCGCGTCGCGCTAGGGAGGCTCTCTCCGGATCCCGGCCCGCGCCGGGATGACGGCTTGTTAGGCGCGGGCGCGGCGGCGCTGCCAGAGCAGGATCGGCAGCCCGGCCAGCAGCAGCGCCGCGCCCCACAACAGTGTTTCCATGCCGGTACCGATCAGCGCCCACAGGCTGTAGAACAACGCACCCGCGGCGACCAGCTTGCGGCCCCGGCGCGCCGACGCATCGATGCGCCACCAGGCCAGCACGGTGACGGCATAGGGCAACAGATTGGCCGCGGTCGACAGCAGGATGGTGAAGGTGAACAGCGCGACCAGCGACTGGCTGTAGTTGGTGCTGATCAGGGCGCTGGTCAGCACGCTGCTCAGCAACAGGCCCAACCAGGGCGTGCCGCGGCGGTCCAGCCGCGCAAAGAACCCCGGAAACAGCCCGTCCTGCGCCGCGGCCAGCGGCGTCTGCGCCTGCAGCAGCACCCAGCCGTTGAGCGCGCCGAAGCAGGAGATCGTCGCCACCACGCCGATGCCGATCCCCGCGGCCGGGCCCCACAGATGGCTGGCCGCGGCCGCCATCGGCGCCGGCGAGTTGCGCAGCACGTCGGCGGGCAGCAGGCCGATCACCACGGTGCAGGCCAGCATGGTGGCGAGGCCGGCGATCAGCATGCCGATCACGGTGGCGCGTGGCACGGTGCGTTCGGGATCGCGCACCACGCCGGTGGGCACGGTGGCGGATTCCAGTCCCAGCATCGACCACAGAGTCAATGCGGCCACGGCGGTCACCACCGGGATCAACGGCTGACCGCTGGGGTTGAAGGGCTGGTAGGCGCCGGCGTGGATCCAGCCGAGGCCGATCACGCCGAATAGCAGCAGCGGCACCAGCTTGAGCAGGGTCAGCACCACTTGCAGATGGCCGGCCTCGCGCACGCCGGCCAGGTTCACCGCGGTGAGCAGCCACAGCGCGCCCTGTGCCGCGATGGCGCCATGCAGCGGCGTGGCGGTCGCGGCCGGCCACACCGCGCCGAGGCTGCCGGCAAAGGCCACCGCGATCGCGGCATTGCCGACCCAGGTGCTGATCCAGTAGCTCCACGCCACCACGAAACCGGTGCTGTCGCCGAAGGCACGGCGCGCATACGCGTAGGGTCCGCCGTGGTTGCGGATGGTCTGTGCCAGCCAGGCGTAGACCAGCGCCAGCATCAGCGCACCGCCCAGGGTCAGCGCCCAGCCGAGCACGCTGGCCGCGCCGTAGGGCGCCAGCGTCGCCGGCAGCAGGAACACGCCGGAGCCGATCATGTTGCCGACCACCAGCGCGATCAGCGTCCACAGGCCGATCTGGCGCACGGGAGCGTTCATGCGCTGCTGGCGGATGCGTTTCGGTAGGCCTGGCGCAGCAGTTCGTGGAAGTGGTGCACGGCGTTCTCGCGCAGCGGATTCAGGCGCCCGGCGCGGTACGAGCCCGAGGCCAGCCCGCGCTGCACCTGCTCGCAGATGCCCACGTCCTCCTGCTGCACCTCGTCGCTGAAGGCGAGGTCGCGCGCGCGACGTGCCTGCGCTGCGTCGCCGGCATCGGGTGCGTAGCAGAAGTCGAACTCCACCCGGCAGCGGTCCACGCCCAGCGGCAGCACGCGGTTGGTCTGCAGGCGGCCGGGCAGGATGTTGAGCATGGTGTTCGGATACAGGAAGTAGTACAGCGCCTCGCCGCGGCCGTAGAGGTCAGGTGCGCTTTCCAGCGGGCTGAACTGCAACGAATGCCAAGCCGCGGTTTCGGTGACGTAGCTGCGGTAGTCGAGCAGGCGGTTCAGTCCGGGGTGGATCTGCGGGACGTGGTAGCCCTCCAGATAGTTGTCGACGTAGACCTTCCAGTTGCAGGCGATGTCGTAACCGGCGCGATGGTGGAACGCGTAGCTGGCCAGGTTGCGTTCGGGCCCGAGGCGCGCGTCGATGCCGGCGACGAACTCGGCGAACGGCGGCGCCGCGCCGGTGGCCACGAACACCAGTCCCTGCCACACCTGCACGCCGACTTCGGGCAGGCGGATGTCCGCCGGTTTGAAGTCGGGCGCACGGCCCATCTCCGGCGCGCCGCGCAGCACGCCGTCCAGTCCGTAGGTCCAGCCGTGGTAGTGGCAGCGCAGCGCGCCGGCGCCGCGTCCGTCGCAGGTGGCCAGCGGCCCCGCGCGGTGCCGGCAGACGTTGTGGAACGCGCGGATCGTCGTCGCGTCGCTGCGCACGATCAGCAGCGGCAGGCCGGCGACGTCGGCCACCACATGGTCGCCGACGCCGCTCAGTTGCGCGGCATGGCCCACCAGCTGCCAGCTGCGCGCGAACACCGCGGCGGCATCCAGCGCCGGCAGGCGCGGATCGGTGTAGTAAGGCGCCGGCAGCGCCAGCGCGTGATCAAGCGGCTGTGGCGCGAGATCGGCGGGCGAGAGCAGGGCGGTCATGCGCGGCAACCGGTCGGGGCGGATGCCGCAGTATCACCCTCAGCCCCAGCTGCATACCACCTTGCCGCACTGGCCGGCTTCCATCAGATCGAAACCCTTCTGGAAGTCGTCGATCGCGACCTGATGGGTCAGCACCTTCTGCAGCGGGAAGCCGGTCAGCACCATCTGCGTCATCTTGTACCAGGTCTCGTACATGCGCCGGCCGTAGATGCCCTGCAGGGTCAGGCCCTTGAAGATCACCTTGTCCCAGTCGATGCCGGCGCCGCGGGGCAGGATGCCGAGCAGGGCGATCTTGCCGCCGTGGTACATCACCTCGAGCATGTCGTTGAACGCGCGCGGGTTGCCGCTCATCTCCAGGCCGACGTCGAAGCCTTCCATGTGCAGGTCGCGGACCACGTCCTTCAGCGACTGCTTGGACACGTTGACCACGCGCGTGGCGCCCATGTCGGCGGCCAGCTTGAGCCGGTAGTCGTTGACGTCGGTGACCACCACGTTGCGCGCGCCGACGTGCTTGGCGATGCCGGCGGCGATGATGCCGATCGGACCGGCGCCGGTGATCAGCACGTCCTCGCCGATCAGGTCGAACTCCAGCGCGCAGTGCGCGGCGTTGCCGTAGGGGTCGAAGAACGCGGCCAGTTCGGAGGGGATTTGATCCGGGATCGGCCACAGGTTCGAGGCCGGCATGGTCATGTATTCGGCGAAGGCGCCGTTGCGATTGACGCCGATGCCGACGGTGTGCGGGCACAGGTGCTGGCGGCCGGCGCGGCAGTTGCGGCAATGGCCGCAGACGATGTGACCCTCGGCGCTGACGCGGTCGCCGAGCGCGTAGCCGGTCACGCCGGGCCCGATCTCGACGATGCGGCCGACGAACTCGTGGCCGATGGTCAGGCCGGGCTTGATCGTGCGCTGGCTCCACTCGTCCCACAGGTAGATGTGCAGGTCGGTGCCGCAGATCGCGGTCTTCTCCAGCTTGATCAGCACCTCGTTGGGGCCGGGCGTCGGCACCGCCACCTGCTCCATCCAGATGCCCTTGGCGGCTTCGCGCTTGACCAGGG
>JAJYTG010000069.1 GCA_021793195.1 Pseudomonadota bacterium | reverse complement strand
GGCGTCGCCGCGGATCACCTGCGCCGCGCCGCCGCCACGCGCGCCGCGGCCGCGGCCGCCGGCCGCGAGGTGGCGGTGCTGGCCGATCTGCAGGGGCCGAAGATCCGCATCGAGCGCTTCGCAGGCGGGCCGGTCACGCTGGTCGCGGGTGCAGAGTTCGTGCTCGACTGCCGCTCCGAGGCGCCGCCGGGCGACGTCCACCGTGTCGGCGTCAGCTATGCCGGACTGCCGGACGACGTCGCTGCGGGCGACGTGCTGCTGCTCGACGACGGTCTGATCGCGCTCGAGGTGCTCGACGTGCGCGGCGCCGCGATCCGCACCCGCGTGCGCGCCGGCGGCGCGCTGTCCGACCGCAAGGGCCTCAACCGCCAGGGCGGCGGCCTGAGCGTCGGCGCGCTCTCCGACAAGGACCGCGCCGATATCCGGCTGGCCGCCGAGCTGGGCGCCGATTTCCTGGCGGTGTCGTTCGTGCGCTCGGCCGCCGACATCGAGGAAGCGCGCGCACTGCTGCGCGCCGCCGGCGGCGAGGCCGGACTGGTGGCCAAGATCGAGCGCGCCGACGCGATTCCGGTGCTGGCCTCGATCATCGACGCCAGCGACGTGGTGATGGTGGCGCGCGGCGATCTCGGCGTGGAGATCGGCGACGCCGAGCTGCCGGGCCTGCAGAAGAAGATCATCCGCGAGGCGGTGCAGCGCAACCGCGCCGTGATCACCGCGACGCAGATGCTGCAGAGCATGGTCAGCGCGCCGATCCCGACCCGCGCCGAGGTGCTGGACGTCGCCAACGCGGTGATCGACGGTACCGACGCGGTGATGCTGTCGCAGGAGACCGCCGCCGGCGCGCATCCCGATCTGGCGGTGGCGGCGATGCGGCGCATTTGTCTGGGTGCCGAGCGCCAGTTCGAGCCGCGTGAGGACCCGCGCGCCGACCAGCATCACCTCGACCGCAGCGACCAGGCGATCGCGCGCGCGGCGATGGTGCTGGCCGGCGAGATCGGCGCGCGCGCGATCGTGGCGCTGACCGAGTCCGGCGGCACCGCGCTGTGGCTGTCGCGCTACCGCTCGGCGGTGCCAATCTACGCGCTGTCGCGCAATGCCGCCGCGCGCCGGCGCATGCTGCTGCTGCGCGACGTGCTGCCGGTCGCCTTCGACAGCGCCGAAACCGGCGCCGCCGCGCACGCCCGCGCCGCCGTGCAGCATCTGTTCGCGCAGGACCTGCTGGCCGAGGGCGATCGCGTGATCCTCACCCACGGCGACCAGACCGGCCGCCACGGCAGCACCAACACGCTCAAGCTGCTCAGCGTCGGGGCCGACGGCATCGCGGAGAGTCTGCGCGACCTGTGATCCGCGGCGGGTGGTTTTGCGCGCTGCCCGGTTGCATCATGTCCGCGCGATCGCGGGGGGAACGGCTCATGCCTGCCAAGAGTTTCGGACTTGCCATCCTGCTGCTGCTTGCCGCGGCAGCGGCAGCGGCCGCGCACGCCGACGAGGACTATCGCGTTGTTCCGGCGGAAATGCTTCGCGACTGGTGGCAGCCCGCCCCCGGCAACCCCCAACCGCGGCAGCCCTGGGGTATCGGCAGCGAGCATCCCTCCGGCTGCGCTGCGGTCGCCCTGCGCATCGAGCCGGATGGCAGCGCGCATCAGATCCGGATCATCCGCGAAGGTTGGACCCCGATGTCGCCCTATCTGCACCGGCTGCTCGATCAGGGCATCGTGCGCGCGGCGCGCGCCTCGCGATACCAGCCGGGGATCCTCAACAGAGCGCGAGCTCCGGTGTATACCTACATCGTAGATACCATCGTCTCCTTCACATCGCCCAATGAGGTCGTGAACGACGCCAAGCGCAAGGAAGTCGCCGGGTTCGAGAAGGCCATTGCACGCAAGTGCGAGGTGCCCGATTTCGTCCGGCGCGTCGCCCGCGCCACCGATACGCCGATGCCGGGCCACTGAAGATCCGCATTCGAAGCAGCGCAACCTCTCACCGGAGCGCCCATGTCCAGTTCTCGATACCGCAACCGTTTCATCCCGCCGATGCTGGCCGCGCTGGTCTGCGTCACCAGCGTGCTGCATGCCGAAGGCACCCCGCGCCCGGTGCCGCCCGAACGCCTCAACCGCTACTGGACGCTGGCCAACAGCAGCCTCGAGGCGGAGGCGCCGATGAGCGGTCGCAACCTCACCGTGCCGGGTTGCGTGACCGTCACCTACACCATCGGCGGCGACGGCCGCACCCGCGATTTCGCCGTGGTCAAGGTGGCGCCGCCCAGCGACCTCGGCCCGATGGCGGTCAGTCTGGTGCGCGACATGCACTACGCGCCCGGACCCGGCAACAGCATGCAGGACGCGGTCCGCACCTATCTGATCGTGCCGTTCAACGTGCCGAAGCTGGCCAACGGCCAGGTCGATCCGGTGCGCCAGCAGGCGATCATGGCGCCGTGCCGGCTGCCGGGATTCGGCGCTTCCGGCCGCTGAGGCGGCGGACGGGCGGTCCGGGCCGCGTGCCGCGGCACGGCTATAATCGGCGGCTTTCCCCCCTCGATCGCGCTGCGGGTGAGCGCGGTCCGGGACGGCCTGCCGTCCCGCCATCACCGACGGAGCCGTCATGAGCATCGAGCAGCTTGAAAGCATCGCCCAGGCGATGGTCGCGCCCGGCAAGGGCATCATCGCCATCGACGAGTCCAACAACACGATCAAGAAGCGCTTTGACGCCGTCGGCATCCACGACAGCGAGGAGCATCGCCGCGCCTATCGCGAGCTGCTGCTGGCCGCGCCCGCGTTGAGCGACCACATCGCCGGCGCCATCCTGTACGACGAAACCATCCGCCAGTCGACCCGCGCCGGCAAGCCCTTCACCCAGCTGATGCGCGAGTCCGGGATCATCCCCGGGATCAAGGTCGACAAGGGCCCGCAGCCGCTGGCCGGCTTCCCCGGCGAACTGGTCACCGAGGGTCTGGACGGCCTGCGCGAGCGCCTGACCGGCTACGTGCGCCTGGGCGCGCAATTCGCCAAGTGGCGCGCGGTGATCACCATCGGCGAGGACATGCCCAGCTCCACCTGCATCGAGGCCAACTGCCACGCGCTGGCGCGCTATGCCGCGCTGTGCCAGGAGGCGGGCCTGGTGCCGATCGTCGAGCCCGAGGTGCTGATGGACGGCGATCACGACATCGGCGTCTGCTACGAGGTCACCGAGGCCACGCTGCGCTCGCTGTTCGCCTCGCTGTACGAGCACAACGTCATGCTCGAGGGCACCATCCTCAAGCCCAGCATGGTCATCGCCGGCAAGGACTGCGACGAGCAGGCCGACGTCGAGGAGGTCGCCGAGGCCACCGTGCGCTGCCTCAAGGCCACCGTGCCGGCGGCATTGCCGGGGATCGTCTTTCTCTCCGGCGGGCAGAGCGACGAGCAGGCCACCGCGCATCTCAATGCGATGAACCAGATCGGCCCGCACCCGTGGCCGCTGAGCTTCAGCTACGGCCGCGCGATGCAGCAGGCGGCGCTGAAGCTGTGGGCGCAGGACATGACCGGCAACTACGCGAAGGCGCAGCAGACCGTCGCCCAGCGCGCACGAGAAAACGGCCTGGCGGCGCTGGGGCAGTGGCGGCCCGCGGCCTGAATCGGACCGCGGCGCACCCGACGACGCAACGGCTACGCTGACTCCGGGTCCGCTTGCGTCGCGACAGCGCCGCGGCCAGGGCGCGCGACGGCTGCGCCCGCCATCGACCGGAGCAAAGCGCAGCGCACGAAAAACGGGCGCCTTGCGGCGCCCGTCGGGTGGATCGGTCGGGCGTCACGGCCTGCGGCCGGACGCCGGATCATCCGGCCCTCAGAAGCGGTACTCGGCCGCGACCGACCACAGGCCGGTGCTCAGATCGGTGCCGTTCTTCTTGGCGTCGTAGTAGTCGTAGTTCAGACCGACGCTCATGTTGTTGCTGAAGTCGTAGCCGAAGCCGGCGCCGGCGTACCAGTCGTTGCCGTGACCGCTGAAGGCCACCGGCGTCGCCGACGGCGCGGTGTTGCGGCCGTTCCAGTGGAACAGGCCCGCGCGGCCGCTGACGTACCAGTTGCTGGTCAGGTTGACGTGGGCGTCGCCGCCCAGCGTCCAGCCGTGCAGGCTGGCGTCGGGCAGCACGCCGGCGTAGGGGCTGCGTACGCTGAAGCTGCCGAGGTAGCTGTAGCCGCCCTCGACGCCCAGCAGCACGCTCGGCGTGACCGCCCAGCGGTAGCCGCCGTTGAGCTGGTAGCCGATATCGTGGGCCTTGTTGTAGGTGTGGCTGCGCAGGTCGGACTGGCCGACGCTGCCGTTGATGAAATAGCCGTTGGTATCGTCCGCGTGGGACACGGCCGGAAGGGCAAACAGACCCGCGAGGGCAAGGGCAGCAAACGTCTTGTTCATGATCTCGTTCTCCAACTTCATCAGGGAAGGACCGGCGCCCTGGGGGAGGCGCAGGCGGGCGGATTCTTGGGGGCGCTACCCCAGCAACAGCTGAATCCGTGTCGCGCTGCATCAGCTGGAGTTCATGCTGTTCATTTTCAATACCGCACGGTTCAGCAAATTGTCGGCCGCGCGGCAGCGGGAACGATCGGTGACAATGCGCGCCTTGTCCCCGCCGGAGCCCCGCATGCCCAGCCGTCGTGAACTCGCCAACGCCATCCGCGCCCTGGCCATGGACGCCGTGGAGGCGGCGAATTCCGGGCATCCGGGCATGCCGATGGGCATGGCCGACATCGCCGAGGTGCTGTGGAACGACTTCCTCAGCCACAACCCGCGCCACCCGAAGTGGCCCAATCGCGACCGCTTCGTGCTCTCCAACGGCCACGGCTCGATGCTGCAGTACGCGCTGCTGCATCTGAGCGGCTACGACCTGCCGATCGGGCAGATCAAGCGCTTTCGCCAGCTGCACTCGAAGACCGCCGGCCATCCCGAGGCCAGCGAGACGCTCGGCGTGGAGACCACCACCGGCCCGCTGGGCCAGGGCCTGGCCAATGCGGTGGGCATGGCGCTGGCGGAAAAGCTGCTGGCGGCGCGCTACAACCGCGACGGTTTCAGCATCGTCGATCACTGCACCTACGTCTTCGTCGGCGACGGCTGCCTGATGGAGGGCATCTCGCACGAGGCGGCCTCGCTGGCCGGCACGCTCAAGCTGGGCAAGCTGATCGCCTTCTACGACGACAACGGCATCTCGATCGACGGCGAGGTCCGCGGCTGGTTCACCGATGACACGCCCAAGCGCTTCGAGGCCTACGGCTGGGAGGTGCTGCGCGACGTCGACGGCCACAATCCCGAGGCGATCAAGGCGGCGATCGTCTCGGCCGGCCTCGATCCGGGACGTCCCACGCTGATCTGCTGCAAGACGATCATCGGCTTCGGCGCGCCCCGCAAGCAGGGCAAGGAAAGCGCGCACGGCTCGGCGCTGGGCAAGGAGGAGGTCGCCGCCGCGCGATTGCAGCTCGGCTGGACGCACGCGCCGTTCGTGATTCCGGACGCGATCTACGATGCCTGGAACGCCGAGGCGCGCGGCGCCGAACGCGAGACGACATGGAACGCGCTGTTCGCGCGCTACGCGCAGGCGCACCCGGAGTTGGCCGCCGAGTTCGAACGGCGCATGGCCGGCGAGCTGCCCGCCGGCTGGGCCGAGCACGCGGATGCCACGATCCGCAAACTGCAGGCCGAAGGCCCGGCGGTGGCTACGCGCAAGGCCTCGCAGATGGCGCTGGACGCTTTCGGCCCGCTGCTGCCGGAGCTGATCGGCGGTTCGGCCGATCTGGCCGGCTCCAACCTGACGCTGTGGAAGGGCGCGCGCGACGTCAACGCGCCGGACGCCGCGGGCAATTACGTCTACTACGGCGTGCGCGAGTTCGGCATGGGCGCGATCAGCAATGGTCTGGCCCTGCACGGCGGGTTCCTGCCCTACGACGCCACCTTCCTGGTGTTCTCCGACTACGCGCGCAACGCCGTGCGCATGTCGGCGCTGATTCCGGCGCACGCGATCCACGTCTATACCCACGATTCGATCGGGCTGGGCGAGGACGGCCCGACGCACCAGCCGGTCGAGCATCTGGCCAGCCTGCGCCTGATCCCCAACAACCGCGTCTGGCGGCCCTGCGACGCGGTCGAGTCGGCGGTCGCCTGGCGCCAGGCGATCGAGCGTCGCGACGGCCCCGCCTGTCTGGTGTTCTCGCGCCAGACGCTGGCCCACCAGCAGCGCAGCGACGCGCAGCTGGCGCAGATCGCGCGCGGCGGCTACGTGCTGTCCGATCCCGGCGATGCTTCCTTCAAGGCAATCCTGATCGCCACCGGCTCCGAGGTCGAGCTGGCGATGCAGGCGATGCGCGCGCTGGCGCAGCAGGACATCGGCGTGCGCGTGGTGTCGATGCCCTGCGCCGAGGTGTTCGACGCGCAGCCGCTGGAGTACCGCGAGGGCGTGCTGCCCGGCTGGTGCCGTGCGCGGGTGGCCGTCGAGGCCGCGAGCAGCGATTACTGGCGCAAGTACGTCGGCCTCGACGGCGCGGTGGTCGGCATGACCACGTTCGGCGCTTCGGCGCCGGCCGAGGCGCTGTTCGCGCACTTCGGCTTCACGGTGGCGCACGTGATCGACGCGCTGCGCGGCGTGCTGCGCTGAAGCCGGCGCGGGTGGTCTGACCGATCAGGCCATCCGCCGGCGTTCGACCGCTTTCAGTCCAGCGCGTAGCCGAACTGCTGGCGGAACTGCTCGGCGAACTCGTCGTGGTTGAAGCGCTGGTTCTGCGTGCCCGGGTGCTCGACCTTGAGCGCGCCCATCAGCGAGGCGATGCGGCCGGTGGTCGCCAGGTCCATGCCCTTCATGATGCCGAAGATCAGGCCGGCGCGGTACGCATCGCCGCAGCCGGTCGGATCGGAGACGCGGCGCTCGTGCGCGGGCGGAATCTCGATCGTCTGCCGCGCGGTGTGGATCAGCGAGCCGTTGGGGCCGCGGGTGACGATGTAGGCCTCGACGCGCTCGGCGATCTGCTTCTCGCTCCAGCCGGTGCGCTGCTGCAGCAGCTGCGACTCGTAGTCGTTGACGGTGACGTACTGCGCCTGCTCGATCAGCGCGCGGAACTCCTCGCCGTTGAACAGCGGCATCGCCTGGCCGGGATCGAAGATGAAGGGCACGCCGCGCTCGGCGAACTCGCCGGCGTGCTGCAGCATCGCCTCGCGCGAGTCCGGCGCGACGATGCCGAACTCGACGCCGGCCACGTCGCGCACGTGGTTCTCGGCCGAGCGCATCATCGCGCCCGGATGAAACGCGGTGATCTGGTTGTCGTCGAGATCGGTGGTGATGAAGGCCTGCGCGGTGTACAGGTCCTCGATCTCGCGCACGCAGTCCAGGCGCACGCCGCAATTCTCGAAGTGTTTGCGGTAGGGACCGAAATCCTGGCCGACGGTGGCCATCGGCAGCGGATCGCCGCCCAGCAGCCGCAGGTTGTAGGCGATATTGCCGGCGCAGCCGCCGAACTCCTTGCGCATGCGCGGCACCAGGAACGCCACGTTCAGGATGTGCACCTGGTCCGGCAGGATGTGGTTCTTGAACTGGTCCTGGAACACCATGATGGTGTCGTAGGCGAGCGAACCGCAGATCAGCGCAGACATCGGCATTCCAGTTGGCGCGGGAAGGGCCGGCTATCGTAACCGACGGCCACGCAACGCCGGGGGCACCATCAAGGCCCGGCAGGGCGGCCTTGCAGGCTGCCTGCTCGGACGCCCGTCGGGCACCACGACTTCACCGTCCCGGACGCATCCGGGCAGGGTGTCCTGATCCGCCGCCCCCAGTACGAATTCCGGCGAGCAAAGAACCGGGTGAGGCGCTCGATCCCGGCCAGTCTCGGCTAATGGATCATGGCATCCAGGTCGACGATCTTCTCAGGTGTCTGGTTGCTTCGCGTATTTCCGGAGGTACGCGTCGACGGCATCCAGAGTCGACTGCGGCGGGACGGGTTTGCCCATGGCCACCATGTTGCGTTGCATGCGCAGCACGACCGCGGGCCAGTCCGCGGCGGTGTGCTGCACAGGGTCGGGGAGGGCATGGCATCGGGAACAGGTTTCGCTGAAAGCCCTGCCCGCGGGCGTATCCAGGCCTTTGGCGGTTGCCTTGTTCAAGGGTATCTGGGCGTGTTTCCGCAAATACGCAAGCAGCGTCGCCTGCTCCTTTGCGGACGGAGCCTGGATGCCCATCATGTCCTGGTCGCTCATCATGTGCTCGCGCGCGGCCATGCGCGCCACGACCACGGGCCACTCCGCAGCCGTATGCAGTCCCGGTCCCGGCAGGCCATGGCACTGGGTACAGTAGCGCTGCATCAACCTGGCCCCTTCCGAATGGGTCTGCGGCAGCGAGGCGGGGCTGATGCCGAGCGGCAGCATGTTGCCCATCATGGCTTGCATCATGCGTTTCATTCCGCTGCGGCCCATCATTCCGTCCGTTCCCATCATCACGCCCATCCCCCCGGGCCTGAGGACCGGGTACAAGCCGACAATGCCGACGAGGCCTGCCGCGATCAACACCAGACCCGCGATCAGGGGACCGCGCCCCTTCACCGGTCGTCTCCCTGCAGTTCCCGGCGCATGCGCGCGTAGGTTTCCCGGTCCATCTCGCCCCGGGCATAGCGACGCCGCAGGATTTCAAGCGGCGAATCGACCTCGCCACGAAGCAACCAGCCGATGACCACGACCACGCCGGCGATCAGCAGAATCCAGAACAGGACGAAAAGTGGCCACAGGGCGCCCATCCCGCTCATTCCCATCCCACTCATGCTTTCATCCCTTGAGGTGAAGCCAGGACTTTTCGAGCAGCACCTTGACGAGGTGCCAGCGCCGGGCCGGTGCACGGAA
>JAJYTG010000068.1 GCA_021793195.1 Pseudomonadota bacterium | reverse complement strand
GCGAGGCGTTCCTGCACGCTTTTACTGGGCAACCACTGCCAACTGACGAGGAGCTGAGACGAACTATGGCTATGACCAAGAAAGCTGCAAAGAAACCCGCCGCCAAGAAACCGGCCGCGAAGAAGTCAACTGCAAAGAAGGCCGTGAAGAGGACCGTCAAGGCCAAGGCCACCACTGCGCGCAAGACCGCAGCGGCGAAGAAGCCGGCCAGGAAGGCCGCCGCGAAGAAGCCGGCAGCGAAAAAGGCTGCCAAGTAGGAAGCCTGTACAGGCGACCGCTGCCAGGGTGGCGTGAGCCACCTTGGCATTCTCCAGAGAAAAACCCGCAACCAATAAGATCTGTTGCACTCCTGCTCGCTCTCCCTGTGACTGCCCAGCACAGGGAGAGGCCTCGCCCAGCGAGGTGCGCCCCGCCCCGTGCGGGGCGTTTCATTTTGTGTCTTCGGACTTTTTGCGATTGCCGGAGGCGGCGGTTGTCGGTAACGTGACCGCGATCGCGCCGTGGCGGGTTGGTTCCCGCCTGTTCCGAAGGGGGACGACGGGGGCGCGGTTTCCCGCATTCACACGACGGTTCCGGCCATGGCCCTGCACATCCGCTCGATTCGCCGCAGTCAACGCGGCGCCACCACCACCACCGCGATCGCGATCCTGGTCATCGTGATCCTGCTTGCCGTCGCGGCATGGTTTCTGATTCTCAGGCCGCCGCAGCACGCGGCGACGGCGCCGACCCAAGCGGTCAAGGCGCCGGTCGCAACCTCGGCGGCACCGGCCACCAGCGCCAACCGACTCGAGACGATGAGCGTCGATCAGTTGCTGGCGGAGGCGCGCAAGGCACTCGCCGAGCAACGCCTGGTCGCGCCCGCCGGCGACAATGCCGTGGAGTACTACGTCAGCGTGCTGGCCAAGGATCCGAAGAATCGCGACGCACAGGGCGCGCTGCGCGAGATCTTTCCCTTCGCCGAGCCGGTCGTGGAGCAGGCGGTCAACCAGGGCAACCTGGACGAGGCCCAGCGCGAGATCGACCTGCTGGCCAAGGCCGACCCCAACAACTACACGCTGACCATTCTGCGCGCCAAGCTCGATGCGGCGCGCAAGCTCGCGTCCAGCGTCCAGCAGGAAAAGCAGCAGGCCTTGGCCAAGCAGCAGGCCGCGCAACAGCAGCAGTTGCTCGCCGCGCAGCAGGCGGCGCAGAAGGCACAGGCTGCCAGTCAGGCGCCGGAAGTGGCGACGAAGCCCACGACCGAGGCGGCGCACCCGGCTGCGGTGGTCGCGACGAAGCCGGCTGCTGCGGCGCCGGTTGTCGCCCAGAATCGCGACGCGCAGATCACCCGCATGGTGCCGCCGAAATATCCGCTGCAGGCGGCGCGCGACAATCAGCAGGGCTGGGTCGAGGTCGAGTTCACGGTTACCGCCGATGGCAGCGTGTCCAATGCGCACGTGATCGATTCGCAGCCACGGCGGACCTTCGACCGTGCGGCAACCGAGGCCGTTTCCCGCTGGCAGTTCAAGCCGGCGCTGATCAACGGCACGCCGACCGCCGTCGTGCTCAAGCGCAAGCTCGAGTTCAAGCTCGGCGGTGGCTGATCGCGAACAGCGGCGAGCGGTCCGACTGCTGGCGCCGGGCACCGGTCCGGCGCAGCGGTGGTTGTCATGGCGAGAATGCCGGCGCAAGCCCGAAGCGGGGATCGAACCGATCCGCGGACGGATTCGCGAATCGTCAGTCGAGCAGCGCGCGGCGCAGTCGCGCCAGTGCCAGCAGGCCGGGGTTCTGCGCGTCCGCTGACTCGATGCCGAGCAGGGCACGAGTGGCGCGTTCGTGGAGTCCGGCATCAAGAAAAGCGGTGAGCAGACCCGCGGTGTCCAGCAGTTGCAGCAGTGCCAGCGACCGCACCGCGGTCGGTGCCCCGGCGGCAGATCGTGCCACTTGTTCGGCGTCCTGGCGCGCCTGCACCGAACGCAGCGGATAGCGCACACCCAGCGCCGGAAACCCCCTCACGTTGGGGATCCGGTGCAGCAGGTCGCGTCGTGCCAACCCGTCCAGCACGCGTTGCGGCAGTCGATGGATCCCCTGTCCGACTCGCAACAGCGCCTGCGCCGGCGTCAGGCTGCGAGTGCCGAGACGCTGCAAGGCCTCGGTCAGCAGGACATGCGCCGCTGGCATCGCGGATTCCGCCACGAGATCGTCGCGTCCCGCAGGACGCAGGCGGTCGAGCACGATCAGGTCGGCCAGCAAGGCGGCTGCGGCCAGACTCTGCATGGCGACTCCGCGGCGATGCGTGACCAGTACCCCGCGGCGCGGGTCAAGGCCCAGCAGCAGCAGGGTTTCGGTGATCAGCACGGCGTCAGTTGCGGTGGCGCATGCGCCGCATGTGCCGAGGATGCGGGGCAGGGCGCGCATGCAGTCCGGCCCAGTCCTCGTGTCGCAGTCCGAGCAGGCGATCGAGCAGCATGGGCATCAGTCCTGCCGGTGTCGGGCTGTCGCAGTTCCACAGGATCACCATGCCGATGCCGTAACGCGGCAGGAAGCCGATCATCGCGCGATAGCCCTGTACCGCGCCAGCGTGGAAGATCAGGGTGTCGCCGGCATAGTCGTAAACCCGCCAGCCCAGAGCGTACTGCGCGTTCTTCAGGCGCGCGCGCCGCCAGGGCGTGGCCCAGCGTTCGCTCGGCGTTTCCACCAGCGGGGTGTGCAGGGTTGCGAGCAGCTGCGGCGACAGCACCTTGGGGCGGTAGCCCATCTGCGCGATCAGCCATTTTTCCATGTCGTCCAGGCTGGCGTTGACGCCCGCCGCGGGCGGCACGCGGTAGAAGGCTTCCTTGGGCAGAAACGGTACCCAGTGATCGCCACGGCGGTAATGCGGGCGCGCCCAGCTGGCGCTGTGCTCGAGTGCGTCGCGGCCGTAGGTCGCGGTTTTCATGCCCAGCGGCAGGAACAGGCGCTTCTCGACCTGGTGATAGAAGAAGTCGCCGGTCGCCGCGTACACCACGTCGCCGATCAGGGCGAAGGCGATGTTCTGGTAGCTGTAGCAGGCGCCGACCGGACAGATCATGTCGACCTCGTCGAGTTTGCGCGCCAGCTCCTGGTAGGGCTGATTGTCCTCGAGCAGGTTGTCGTAGGTGTTGCGCGGCAGCCCGCTGCGCTGGCTGAGGATGTCGGCCACGGTGGCTTCGCGCGCATCGGTGGCGTTCTTGAGCATGAAGAACGGCACGGCTTGGCTGATGCGGGTGTTCCATTTGAGCAGGCCGTCCTGCACCAGCAGCCCGGTCAACGCGCTGGCGAACGCCTTCGACAACGAAGCCAGGCGGAACACGGTGTCGGGGGTGACCCGGGCGCCGGTAGCGCTGTCGGCGTAGCCGAGCGTGCGCTGGTAGCGGACCTTGCCGTCGACCACGATCGCGGTAGCGAGGCCGGCGACGTCATTCCTGGCGGCGATCTCGTCGAGCCAGCGGTTGTAGTCGGCGATCGCCGAGTTCACGCGCGCGGCGGGCAGCGTGTCGCGTCGCGGCATCACCGGAGCGGATACGGGTGTGGCGCGCGCGTCCGCTGCCGGGCGCGCTTGTGCAGCCGCAACCGGAAGCGGCGCACAGCAGGCAAGCAGCAGCGCCAGCATACACGCAGGGCGGCTGCTATGCTCGCGCAGCGGCGATGGGCCGTCGCGTCGAGTGCGGGAGGGTGTGGACATGGCCACGATCATCGTGCTGATCGTCATTGTTGCGATTGTCTTGTACTTTGTCGGCATCTACAACGGATTGGTGACTGCGCGAAACGGTTACAAGAACGCCTTCGCGCAGATCGACGTGCAGCTGACGCGCCGTCACGACCTGATTCCGAACCTGGTCGAGGTCGCCAAGGGCTACATCGCGCACGAGCGCGGCACGCTCGAGGCGGTCACCCAGGCGCGCACCGCTGCGGTCAACGGTCTCGCCGGCGCCAAGGCGCAGCCGGGCGATCCGCAGGCGATGCAGCAGCTGGCCGGCAGCGAAAACCAGCTGACCCAGGCCGTTGGTCGCCTGTTCGCGGTGGCCGAGGCCTACCCCGACCTCAAGGCCAACCAGAACATGATGCAGCTGTCGGAGGAGCTCAGCTCCACCGAGAACCGCGTCGCGTTCGCGCGCCAGGCCTACAATGACGGCGTGATGAATTACAACAACCGCTGCCAGGTGTTTCCTTCGTCGTTCGTCGCCAACAGTTTCGGCTTCCAGCCGGCGCAACCGCTGGAGATGGACGATCCGGCCAAGCGCGAGGCGCCGAAGGTCTCGTTCAGCTGATCGCCGGCGGCGCGGCATGGACTTCTTCGCGCATCAGGATCGGGCCCGGCGGCACACGCGCCGCCTGATCGCCTTGTTCGTGCTTGCGGTGGCCGCGATCGTCGTCGCCGTGGACGCGGTGGTGGTGGTCGCCCTCGGGCTGATGTCGCAGCGTCCCGACGGCAGCACCGCGCTGCCGCTGGCCACGCTGGCGGGCGTCAGCGTCGCGGTGCTGGCGGTGATCGGACTGGCCTCGCTGTACCGCACCGCCAGTCTCGGCGGCGGTGGCGGTGCGGTGGCGCGCGGCGTCGGCGCCAGCCTGGTGCCTGCGGACACCACCGATCCCGCCCTGCGCCGTCTGCGCAACGTGATCGAGGAAGTGGCGATCGCCTCCGGCGTGCCGGTGCCGGAGATCTACATCCTCGAGCACGAGCCGGGCATCAATGCCTTCGCCGCCGGTTTCAGCCCCGCCGATGCCGCGGTCTGCGTGACCCAGGGCTGCCTGCAGCAGCTCAACCGCGACGAATTGCAGGGCGTGATCGCGCACGAGTTCAGCCACGTGCTCAACGGCGACATGCGCATCAACATCCGTCTGATGGGCCTGTTGTTCGGCATCCTCGCGCTGAGCGTGATCGGCCGCCAGCTGCTCTACGCCGGCTACTGGGGCGGCATCTCGGTCGGTTCCTCGCGCGGGCGCCGCGACAGCAACGGCGGCGCGATCGTGTTCATCGGCATCGGCCTGCTGGTGGTCGGCGGCATCGGCGTTTTTTTCGGGCGCCTGATCAAGGCCAGCGTGTCGCGTTCGCGCGAGTCGCTGGCCGACGCCTCCGCGGTGCAGTACACGCGCCAGACCGGCGGCATCGCCGGCGCGCTGAAGAAGATCGCCGCGCTCGAGGCCGGTTCGCAATTCACCGATACCCACGGCGAGGAGGTTTCGCACATGCTGTTCGGCGAAGCCGGCGCCTATTCGGCGCTGTTCGCCACCCATCCGCCGCTGGTCGAGCGCATCCGCGCGCTGGAGCCGCAGTTCGACCCGCGTGAACTCGAACAGGTCGCTCGCGACTGGTCCGACGTGCGTCGTGCCGCCAACCCCGCCGATCCGCGCGCCAGTCTGACCGGCCTGCTGCCGGCCGTGCTGGCGGCGACCGTGGCCGGCCCCGGCGTGGCTCCGGCGGCACAGATCCTGCCCGCCGTCGCCGCGCGCGCGCCGCTGGCCCCGGCGGCGGTGGCCGCCCAGGTGGGCCAGACCGATGCCGGCGACTATGCGCATGCCGCGCAGGTGCAGGCGGGCATTCCGTCCGATCTGCTGGCTGCCGCACGTGACCCCGCCCAGGCGCCGGCGCTGGTGCTGGCGCTGGCCTTGTCGGCGGACGACAGCCAGCGCAGCGCACAGCATGCGCAGATCGCCCAGGCGCTGGGCCCCGAGCTGGCCTCGGCGGCGGAGATGATCGCGGCACGGACGCGCACGTTGCACCCGCTGCAGCGTTTGCCGCTGGCGGCGCTGGTTTTTCCGGTCCTGCGACGGCGGCCGCGGGCGCAACTGACGGCGCTGGTGCAGATCCTCGACACCCTGGCGCACGCCACCGGCGGGGTCGAGATCGAGGAATACTGCCTGTCCGCGCTGGTGCGCATGCAGGTGCTGGATGCCCTCGATCCCGCCCGCGGTTTCGTCGCCGGCTCGCTGAAGCTGGATGACTGCCGCGATGCGTTCGCGCTGGTGGCGGCGCTGGTGGCCGAGTTCGGTCACGATGACGTGGCCGGCGCGCAGCGCGCGTTCCAGCTCGCCGTGCAGGAGGCGTTGCCCGGTCGCGCGCTGGCCTATGCGCCGCCCGCGGACTGGCCGGCGCGCCTGGATGCCGCATTGGCGCAGCTCGATCGCCTCAATCCGGCCGGCAAGGAACTGGTGGTGCGCGGGCTCACCCGCGCGATCCGCGAGGACGGCCAGGTGCGTGTCGCCGAGGCCGAGCTGCTGCGCGTGATCTGCGCCGCGATGCACTGCCCGCTGCCGCTCAAGCTCGACGGCAGCGACTGAAGACGGATGAGCGCGTATCCGCGGCGCTTGCGTCGCGCCCGTGCAGTGTCTGGTGCGGTGTCTCGGAAATGCGCATCTCAGATGGCCGCGACATGACCGAGAATCAGGTCGGCGGCCTGTTCGGCGATCATGATCGTCGGTGCATTGGTATTGCCGCCGGGCAGATCGGGCATCACCGAGGCGTCGATCACGCGCAGGCCGTCGATGCCGCGCACGCGCAGCTCGCCGTCCACCACGGCGCGGTCGTCGGCACCCATGCGGCAGGTGCCGACGGGGTGGTAGATGGTCTCCGCCTTGCGCCGCACGAAGGCCGCGATCGCTGCGTCATCCTGCACGCCGTCGCCGGGGAAGACCTCGGTACCGCGGAACGCATCGAACGCGGTCTGCGCGAAAATCCGCCGCGACAGGCGCACGCCCTCGATCAGCAGCTGCAGATCATGGCCCGCGGCGTCGCCGAGGTAGTTGGCGAAGATGCGCACCTTGGTCGCGGGGTCACGCGAGGCGAGGCGCAGGCGTCCGCGGCTCTGCGGGTGCAGCCCGCAGGCGTGCAGGGTATAGCCGTAACCGGGCAGGCGATGGCGGCCGTGATCGTCGAGCTGGGCCGGCACGAAATGGAATTGCATGTCGCACTCGGGGCCGGTGGCGTGGCGGGTGCGCACGAAACCGCCGGCCTCGGCAATGTTGGAGGTGCCGATGCCCTGGCGCTTGAGCAGGAACTCGAGCGCGACCGCCAGATCGTTGGTGCGGTCGTAGGTGATCTTCCGCGACGTCGTCACCAGGGTGCAGATGTCGAGGTGGTCCTGCAGGTTGCCGCCGACGTCGGGCGCATCGACATGCACCTCGATTCCATGCTCGCGCAGGTGCACGGCCGGGCCGATGCCGGAGAGCATCAGCAACTGCGGCGAGTTCAGCGCACCGCCGGCCAGCAGCACCTCGCCGGCCTCGATGCGGCGCCCGTCGCGCAGGATCACGCCGACCGCGCGATCGCCTTCGATCAGCACGCGCTCGACCAGTACGCCGGTCAGCACGCTGAGATTTTCACGTCCTCGTGCCGGATTCAGGTACCCGGTAGCGGTCGAGCAGCGCGCGCCGTTGCGCTGGGTGACCTGGTAGCAGCCGAAGCCTTCCTGTTGCGGGCCGTTGAAGTCGTCGTTGCGGACGAAGCCGGCACGGATGGCGGCATCGACAAACACGCGGCTGAGCGGGTTGACGTAGCGCAGGTCCGCCACGCCCAGCGGACCGCCGGCGCCGTGCAGCGTGTCGGCGCCACGGGTGTTGTCCTCGGCGCGCTTGAAGTAGGGCAGGGCGCGATCCCAGCTCCAGCGCGGATCACCGGCCAGGCGCGCCCAGCGGTCGTAGTCGGCCGGCACGCCGCGGACGTAGCACATCGCATTGATCGAGCTGGAGCCGCCCAGCACCTTGCCGCGCGGCCACCACAGCCGGCGGCCATCGAGGTGTGGCTCGGGCTCGGTCGTGTAGTCCCAGTTGACGCCCTTGCGGCCGACCAGCTTGGCCAGGCCCGCGGGCATGTGGATGAAGGGATGCCAGTCGCGGCCGCCGGCTTCGAGCAGCAGCACGCGGCGGTGCGCGTCGGCCGACAGCCGGTTGGCCAGCACGCAGCCGGCCGAGCCGGCACCGATGATGATGTGGTCGAAGTCCATGTGGTCCCCTCGTGGCTGGCTCCGCACGGTGCGATAGATGCGGATGGCTTGCAAGCCTGCGCGGCAGCGTGTCACCGGGCCGTCGAGGGAGCACGCTTCACGGCGCCGGGGGCGTGGGGACCCGCATGCGCGGTTGCGTGCCGGGGCGATCCCGGTTTCCGGCTTGCGACCGTCGCGTGACGGCATCGAGCGCCGATCCCCGCGGCGAGCTCGCGGCCTCGATCCAGGCCTTTCTCGCTTTCTTCTTTCTGCTGGCGGCCTATTTGTATTGCGTCCGGTGCGGGGACCAGTTGGGTGGCGCTGTCGGTGCGATGGCGTTGCCGTGGTTGCAAGGGCAAGAATTTCATCGTGACCACGGTCTGGCGCTTCGGCGACGTGGCGGTGCCGACCACGATCGATGCGCTGCGCGGCCGGGCGTGGGGATTGCCGGATTGGCGCTGCTCAGCGGGACGGGTGCAGCCGTGGCGGCGCGCATCGGCTGCCGCGTCGCGCGTTCGCGCGATCTGGCTCCGGAGATCCCCGCCGCCCGAGCGCCGCGCTCAGCCGACGATATAGCGCTGCAACTGTTCGATCTGCTGCGCCTGCTCGTCGATGGTGGCCTTGACCAGGTCGCCGATCGAGATCACGCCGATCACCTTGCCGCGTTCCTGCACCGGCAGATGGCGCACGCGGCTGTCGGTGCACAGCCGCATGCAGGCCTCGACGCTGTCGTCGGGGCCCACCGTCAGCACCGGCGAGGACATGATCTCGGCCACCGGCGTGTCCGCTGAAGCGCGTCCGTGCAGGATCACCTTGCGCGCGTAGTCGCGCTCGGAAACGATGCCGAGCAGGGTATCGCCGCGCATCACCAGCAGCGCCCCGACCTGACGCTCGGCCATGCGTTTGATCGCCGCCAGCACCGGCTCGTCCGGGGCGATGGCGTGGA
>JAJYTG010000067.1 GCA_021793195.1 Pseudomonadota bacterium | reverse complement strand
ACTGGCTGGCGCTGCTGGAATCGGTGGGCGCGCCCAAGCGCACGCTGCCGGTCGAGGTGGGCATCGGCATCAAGCCGGTCAGCCGGCTGGGCACCGAGCGCCTGGTGCACAGCGCCATCGGCTACGCGATCAGGAACGGCCGCAAGTCGGTGACCCTGGTGCACAAGGGCAACATCATGAAGTTCACCGAGGGCGGCTTCCGCGACTGGGGCTACCAGGTGGCGCGCGACTTCTACGGCGCGGTCGAGCTCGACGGCGGTCCCTGGCACGTGATCCCCGAGGGCAAGCCCGGCGCCGGCCTGATCATCAAGGACGTGATCGCCGACGCCTTCCTGCAGCAGATCCTGCTGCGCCCGGCCGAGTACGACGTGGTCGCCACGCTCAACCTCAACGGCGACTACCTCAGCGACGCGCTGGCCGCGCAGGTCGGCGGCATCGGCATCGCCCCCGGCGGCAACATCAATTACGTCACCGGTCACGCCGTGTTCGAGGCTACCCACGGCACCGCACCCAAGTACGCCAACCTCGACAAGGTCAACCCCGGCTCGGTGATCCTCTCCGGCGAGATGATGCTGCGCTACATGGGCTGGAACGAGGCCGCCGACGCGATCATCGCGGCGATGGACAAGGCGATCGCGGGCAAGCACGTCACCTACGACTTCGCGCGCCTGATGGACGGCGCCACCGAGGTCAAGTGCTCCGAGTTCGGCGATCGTCTGATCGCGGCGATGTAAAGGGAGCCCTGAAAACCATGCCTTTGATCGTGATCCCCCTTGATCGTGATCCCCCTTGATCGTCATTCCCCTTGATCGTCATCCCTTTGATCGTCATCCCTTTGATCGTCATTCCCTTTGATCGTCGCTCCCTTTGATCGTCATTCCCGCGCAAGCGGGAATCCAGTGCCCTCGCTTTCCAGGGATTAAAGTCGCTGGATCCCCGCCTGCGCGGGGATGACGGTCGGAAGGTCGGGCTCTGGAGGCCCCCGCGAAGCGGTTCGCGGTTCCGGCAGCGCGGGCACAGTCCGCGGCGCCGCCCGCGCAGCGGGACCCCTTATCCTGATGTCCTGTCCGCGCGGCATGCCGCGCACGCAACCACCCATGACGAGGTCTTATGCAGAAGACGGCGATCCTGATCGACGGCGCGTTTTATCTGGCGCGCTACCGCAAGGTGTACGGCGAGCGCGACGCCGGCGACGCGCGCGCGGTCGCGCGCACGGCTTTCAGCATGGCACTGGAACACCTCAAGGCACTGGAACGCCCGCGCGACGCGCTCTACCGCATCTTCTTCTACGACTGCCCGCCGCTGGACAAGCGCTTCGAGCGCCCGGTCAGCGGCGACAGCGTCGACTTCGGCCGCAGCGCGTCCGCCGAGTTCCGCCGCGAACTGCACAACGAGCTGCGCCGCCAGCGCAAGGTCGCGCTGCGGCTGGGCCAGCTGAGCGAGCGCGGCGAGTGGACGCTGAAACGTCACGCGCTGCAGGAACTGCGCGCCGGCACCCTGCGCTGGGAGCAGCTGCGCGACGACCACTTCGAGCTCGACATGCGCCAGACCCAGGTCGACATGAAGGTCGGCCTCGACATCGCCAGTCTGGCGTTCAAGCGGCTGGTCGACCAGATCGTGCTGGTGGCCGGCGACACCGATTTCGTGCCGGCGGCCAAGCTGGCGCGCCGCGAGGGCATCGACGTGATCGTCGACCCGATGTGGCAGGGCATTTCGCCGGCGCTGCACGAACACACCGACGGCCTGCAGTCGGTCTGCCCGCGGCCCAACCATGGCGCGCGTGCGGGTACAGTGGAGCCACCCGCGGCTGACTAGCCGCCACATGTCGATGCGAGGAGTCCCGATGCGCTGCCTGCCGCCGCTCGTGATCGCCATCAGCCTGCTGCTCGCCGCCTGCAGCGGCCAACCCGGCGGCGGTTCCGCTCCGACCGCCGCCGCGCCCGGCGCCGCCAGGCTGGCTGCCGCGGCCAACCGGCAAAAGCCGCCGCTGTCGTTCAGCCAGCGCCTCGACGCCGCGATCGCCGGCGACTGGCGCGCGCCGGCCGACAAGGCGCGCGACGTGTACCGTCATCCGCGCGAGACGCTGACCTTCTTCGGTCTCAAACCGGGCATGCGCGTGATCGAGATCACCCCCGGCGCCGGCTGGTACGCCGACATCCTCGCCCCGCTGCTGCGCGGCGACGGCAGCTACGCCGCCGCCCTGGTCAATCCGATCGACTCCAGCTACGCCGCGCGCCAGGCGGCGTCGCTGCGCAACCATTTCGCCGCCCATCCGCAGCAGTTCGCCGATGCGCAGATCATCTACTTCGATCCGAAGACACCCAACCTCGGCACCCCCGATTCGGCCGACCTGGTGCTGACCTTCCGCAACGTCCACAACTGGGCCGAGGCCGGCACCGCCGAGGCGATGTTCCGGGCCTTCTACAGCGTGCTCGCGCCGGGCGGCGTGCTGGGCGTGGTCGATCATCGCGCCGCGCCCGGCAAGACCCTGGCGCAGGTGATCGGTACCGGCTACCTGCCGCAGGACTACGTGATCAAGCTGGCCGAGAACGCCGGCTTCAAGCTGGCCGCGACCAGCGAGATCAACGCCAACCCGAAGGACACCAAGAACTATCCCAAGGGCGTGTGGACGCTGCCGCCGACGCTGGCGCTGGGCGACACCGACCGCCACAAGTATCTGGCGATCGGCGAGAGCGACCGCATGACGCTGAAGTTCGTCAAGCCGCTGTCGAAGCCCGCGCCCGCCGCCAGCGCGCACTGAGCCGCATCCCGCAGCGCCGATGCTGCTCGCGCTCAACAAGCCCTGGGGCGTGCTCTGCCAATTCACCGATCGCGGAGGCCGGCGCACGCTGGCCGGGTTCGTCCGGCAAACGGGCGTCTATCCGGCCGGCCGGCTGGATTTCGATTCCGGGGGGCGAGACGTCGCGCCTGGCGCATGCGTTGAAGCGCCTGCGCCGCGGCGTCGAGCGCCCGCGCAGGGAGGCGCGGGCGGGCGCCGCGCACCAGGGACGGATCCGTGGCGGCGCGTCTATCCGGCCGGCCGGCTCGACTACGACAGCGAGGGCCTCCTCCTGCTCACCGACGACGGCGCGCTGGCGCGGCGCATCGCCGATCCGCGCTTCCATCTGCCCAAGACCTATGTCGTGCAGGTCGAGCGCGAGCCCGATGCGGCGGCGCTGGAAGCGCTGCGCCGGGGCGTGATGCTGAGCGACGGACTCACGCGCCCCGCCGAAGCGCACCGGGTCGAACCGCCCGCGTGGCTGTGGCCGCGCGATCCGCCGGTGCGCTATCGCAAGACCGTGCCCGACGCCTGGCTGGAGCTGACGATCCGCGAAGGCCGCAACCGCCAGGTGCGGCGCATGACCGCCGCGGCCGGCCATCCGACCCTGCGCCTGATCCGCGTCGCCATCGGGCCGTGGGCGCTGGGCGATCTCGCACCGGGCGCGACGCGGGTGCTGGATGCGGGACTGCTCCCCGCGCTTGCGGCTGCGCGCCGCGCGCCGCGCCCGCCGCGACGCTCAAGTCGCTGAAACGGGCAGCGGGTCCAGTCCGAACACCGTGCGCGCGTTGGCGGAACTGCGCGCCGCGGTCACCTCGACCGCCTCGCCGCGATCGCGCGCCACTGCGGCGACGATGTGGGCGAGATACATCGGCTCGTTGCGGCGGTGCGCGGGCGGCGGACGCACCGTGCGCGGCAGCAGATAAGGCGCGTCGGTTTCCAGCAGCAGGCGCTGCGCCGGAATCTCGCGCACCAGTTCGCGCAGATGCGTGCCGCGGCGCTCATCGCAGATCCAGCCGGTGATGCCGATGTGGCAATCGAGATCGAGATAGTCGAACAGCGCCTCGCGACGATCGGTGAAGCAGTGCACGACGGCCGCCGGGACGCGGTCGCGCGCCGTCTTCAGCAGGGCCAGAAAATCGGCGTGCGCATCGCGCTGATGCAGGAACAGCGGCATGCCCAGATCCGCCGCGATCGCCAGCTGGCTTTCGAACGCCGCGCGCTGGGCCTCGCGCGGCGAATAGTTGCGGTGGTAGTCGAGGCCGGTCTCGCCGACCGCGCGCACCAGCGGATCGCGCAGCAGCGCGCGCAGCCGCGCCTCGGTGCCGGCGTCGTAATCGACGGCGTGATGCGGATGCACGCCGGCGGTCGCATGCAGCACGCGCGGATGCGCGCGCGCCAGCGCCAGCGCCTGCTCGCTGCCCTCGCGGCTGGCACCGGTGACGATCATCCGGGCCACGCCGGCTTGGCGCGCACGCGCCAGCACCGCGTCGAAGTCGTGACGGAACGACTCGTGGGTGAGGTTGGCGCCGATGTCGATCAGATCCATGCACGGCTCCGGACGGGGCGCGCATCATAGCGCCGGGTGGCACGGGTACCATGCGCGCGCGATGTCCGACCCGGCCTACCCGATCGATCCGCTGCTGCCCGACGTCGTCGCGACGCTGGCCGCGCACCCGCGCCTGGTGCTGGAGGCGCCGCCCGGCGCCGGCAAGACCACGCGCGTGCCGCCGGCGCTGCTCGCCGCACCGTGGCTGGCCGGACGCAGGATCGTGATGCTGGAACCGCGCCGGCTGGCCGCGCGCGCGGCGGCCGGGTTCATGGCCGCACAGCGCGGCGAGGCGGTCGGGCAGACCGTCGGCTACCGCATCCGCTTCGAGTCGAAGGTCAGCGCGGCCACGCGCATCGAGGTCGTCACCGAGGGCATCCTGACGCGGCTGATCCAGGACGACCCCGAACTCGCCGGCATCGGCGCGATCCTGTTCGACGAATTCCACGAACGCCATCTGGCCGGCGACCTCGGGCTGGCGCTGGCGCTGGACGTGCAGGCGACCCTGCGCCCCGACCTGCGCCTGATCGTGATGTCGGCGACGCTGGACGGCGAGCGTCTCGCGCGCTGGCTGGACGCGCCGCGCCTGTCCAGCCCGGGACGCAGCTTTCCGGTACGCGTCGAGCATCCGCCGCTGCGCGCGCAGGAACCCGACGCCGCGCGCCTGCGCCGCGCGGTGCAACAGGCACTCGATGAGACCGACGGCGACGTGCTGGTGTTTCTGCCCGGCCGGCGCGAGATCGCGCAGGCGCAGATGATGCTCGAGGAAATCCTCACTCCGCGGGATGGGAATGCCATCGACATTCTCCCTCTGCACGGTGAACTGACACTCGACGCCCAGCGCGCCGCGCTGGCGCCGGCCGAGCCCGGCACGCGCCGGGTGATCCTCGCCACCAACGTCGCCGAATCCAGCGTCACCCTGCCCGGCATTCGCGCGGTCGTGGACACCGGCCTGGCACGCGAGCCGCGCTTCGATCCCAACTCGGGGTTCACGCGGCTGCAGACGGTGGTGATTTCGCAGGCCTCCGCCGACCAGCGCGCCGGCCGCGCCGGGCGCGTCGCGCCGGGCGTGGCGTATCGACTGTGGCCGCAGAGCCAGCGCCTGGAATCCGCGCGGGCGCCGGAAATCGCGCAGGCCGATCTGTCCGGGCTCGCACTCGAACTCGCGGCCTGGGGCAGCGACGCGCTGCGCTGGCCGGACCCGCCGCCGCCCGGTGCGCTGGCGCAGGCGCGCGAGTTGCTGCAGCGTCTCGGCGCACTCGATGCCGGGCTGCGCATCACCGCGCCGGGCCGCGCGATGCTCGAACTCGGTGCATCGCCGCGCCTCGCCGCCGCGGCACTGCGCGCGCCGGAACCGCAGCGCGCGTTGGTCGCCGATCTGCTGGCGCTGATCGAGAACCGCTCGCCGCTGCGCGGCGGCGCGACGCGCGACGACGACCTGCGCCCGCGCGTGCTCGCCCTGCATGCCTGGCGCGACGGCGGCACGGCGGCCGCACGCCGCGCGGGCGGCGATCCCGGCGCACTCGCGGCGGTCGAGCAGGCCAGTCGCGGCTGGCGCCAGCGGCTGCGGGCGCGCAGCGCCGCCAGCGGCGTGCCCGACGCGCACGCGGTAGGCGATCTGCTGCTGCACGCCTATCCCGACCGCATCGCCCTGCGCGATCCGGCGCAGCCGCTGCGCTACGTGCTGGCCAGCGGCCGCGGCGTGCGTCTGCATGAAGCCAGCACGCTGATCGGCGAGCCGTGGCTGGTGGTGACCGACCTGCGCCTGGAAGCCCGCGACAGCCTGATCCACGCCGCCGCACCATTCGACCCCGAACGGCTCGAACGCGATTATCCCGAGCGTTTCATCCGCACGCGCAGCGTGCGCTGGAACGCCGATCGCGACGCCGCCGAGGCCTACGAGGAACACCGCTTCGACGCGCTGGTGCTGGAGCGGCGCAGCGCGCCGGTGGGCGATGCCGACGCCGTGCCGGCCCTGCTGGCCGCGCTGCGCGCGCGCGGCCTCGACGCCCTGCCCTGGGGCGACGCCGCTCGGCGGCTGCGCCTGCGCGTGCAATCACTGCGCGGCTGGATGCCCGAGCTGGCGCTGCCGGACTTTTCCGATGCGGCCCTGCTGGACGCTCTCGAAACCTGGCTGGCGCCGCATCTCGCCGGCAAACGCCGGCTCGACGCCCTGACCGCGGCGGAACTGTCCGCGGCGCTGGGCGCGCAGCTCGATCACGCGCAGCGGCGCGCGCTCGACACCGAGGCGCCCGACGCGCTGACCGTGCCCAGCGGCATGACCCGCAAACTCGACTACGTGCCCGACCAGCCGCCGGTGCTGGCGGTCAAGCTGCAGGAGCTGTTCGGTCTGGCCGACACGCCGCGCATCGCCGGCGGTCGCGTACCGGTGACCCTGCACCTGCTCTCGCCCGGCGGCCGCCCGATCCAGGTCACCCGGGACCTGCGCGGCTTCTGGGATCGCACCTATCCCGAGGTGCGCAAGGAATTGAAGGGGCGCTATCCGAGGCATCCGTGGCCGGATGATCCCTGGAGTGCAACGCCGACCCATCGCGCCAAGCCGCGCGGCACCTGACCCGCGCGGGGATGCCGGTCCCATCGGCTCGGCTTCCTGCCTCACCGCGGGACTCCCGCCCTGCGCAGTCCCTGCTGCGGGCGCTCGCCGCCGCGCGATCTGCCACCGGCAGATCGCAGGCGCGGCGTCTCGCCCGTGGCCCGACGACCCGTGGTCCGCAACGCCGACCCATCGCGCCAAGCCGCGCGGCACCTGACTCGCACGGGGATGCCGGTCCCATCGGTTCGGCTTCCTGCCTCACCGCAGGACTCCCGACCTGCGCAGTCCCTGCTGCGGGCGCTCGCCGCCGCGGCATGTTTTCGGCTACGGCGCCTTGCCCGCCGTCGAGGCCGCATGCGCCGCGCGACCGCCCCAGCGCGCCACACCGGCAGCCATGCGCACGGCAGCGCCGGCGACGCCGGTTCCCGCCCGGCAGGCGCGAACCTTGTCCTGCGTCAGCACGGCGTAGGGCCGGAAGGCCGGCAGCGTGGCGGCGATCGAGTCCTGCAGTGCGACCAGCGTGGAGACCTGATCGCAAAGCCCGGCCAGACTCGTGCTGAAGCCGGCCACGTCTCGATGCACGGTACCGACCGCGGCGCTGGACCCGGCGTGCGCGGTTTCATGGTCGATGCTCGCGGACATGCGCTGGCCCGCCTCGCCGATCGCGCGGCCGGCCTGCCGGATCACGGTGAACTGACGATCGTACTGCGCCAGCGCGGCGCGCTGTGCGGGCGTCACGCGCACGCTCTGTCCTCCGATGGAAAGATCGCCGGCGGTCGTCACGCGCGCCGTGAGCTTGAACGGCACGTGGATCACCACGTCGCCATTGAGCGCCACATCCACCGAAGACGTGGAGACGCTGCAGGCGCCGAGCAGTGTCATCGCCAGCGCAGCGAGCAGGACCGAAACCCGACGCTGTGTGATCCCCATGACGAATCCCCCGGTTGCGATGCCGCGAAACGGCCGCTCGCGTACCGGCGCGAGGCGGCCCTGAAAGGATCAGTGATCGTGCAGGCCCGACCGGCACTCGCCGACGCGCTTGTCGTCGATCACCGTGTACGGCGCGAAAGCGGGGAGCTGCGTGGCGAGCTGATTCTGCGTGGTCTGGATCGCCTGCATGTCGTCGCAGATGCGCGCGACGTGGCCCTTGATCTTCGCCGCCTGGGCATTGGCCTTGCGATCGATGTCGCGGGTATCGCCGCGGGCCAGCCCGGAAAACACCGTGCCGATCACGCTGGCCGCCATCGCGGCGCCGGCCTTGCCGGTTTCCATGCCGTCGTGCAGCGTCGCCTGCACCTGCTGGTAGTACTGCGTGGTCAGCGCGCGCTGCGCGGGCGTCAGGGCCACCGTCTTGCCGGCGATGCGCAGATCGCCATCGGCCTTGATCTGCGCCGTGGTGTCGTTGCGGCCGCGGATCGAGACCCGGCCGTCGTGAACATGGATCAGGCTGCCGACCGATCCGTCATCGCTGCTGAAGACGCAGGCGCTGACGCCAACAGCGAGAACCATCGCCAGCAAGCCGATGCGGACGATCCGTGCGGCAGGATGCAGGGTATTCATGGGCGGATCCTCGGCATCTCGGGTACAGGTTCAGTGTGACACTACACCAGCACGCCTGGCGTTCGAACATGTGGAAAGTCATGCCCGGCAAAGACTTACGAAATCGTAATCGTCGCCTCGGTGCGACCGGCCCGGATCGCCAGCGGCCAGATCACCGCGCGCGTCTGCTGCGGATCGCCCCACGCCGCCTGCAATGCGGGTGCGACTTCGGCGATGGCGTCACGGCCGGTGGCGGCAAGGTGGCGCTGCGCCGCCGACCAGCTGGCGAGGTAGGCCCGATACCGCGGCAGTGTCCAGTCGCAGCGCAGGGTGAAGTCCGGCGCCGAGATCTCCGCGAACGGAAACGGCAGATCGCGATACCCGGCCGCGACGTGGCGGCGCTCGGGCGGCCAGTGCGGACCGAGGGTGTCGTCGTGCAGCGTGCGCAGCAGCGCGTCGATGCCGGGATCGTCCGCGC